>NZ_VPCO01000035.1:0-10846 GCF_013418175.1 Acinetobacter sp. YH12200 | reverse complement strand
GGTGTCTCTTTAAAAGTAGGCATCATAATCCGAGCTACTCGACCGAGTTGGCTCGGATTCTCTTGGTGAAAGTACTGCATCATTTTGATGATCTAGATGTGAATCTTCGGATAACTCGGTTAGCCTTTGGGCCAGTTTTGCTCGAACATCCTGAACCATATCTCCCAGATATTGCTGTGCCTCGTTTAAGTCAATTGTTGGCCCTATCTTTAGGTTAGTGGTATTGAGTTCTTTAATATGCAATTCAACGACTGTCATCAGGTTCTCAAACCCCTCAGTTTCCCCGGTATTCATCCGAGGCAACTGTACCCTGAACTCATTTAAACATTCTTCTATAAAGTGGATGTATCCCTCCATATTCATTTTTTTACTTTCGGGTGCGATGTTTGGATCACATAAGTCATGAAAGCAGCCTTCAGCCTTATTTGCATATATATACGCGTCATCCAAATATAAATCTGTATATCGTATTTTCATTTTCTTCAATTCGGCACTGATAGTTTTTATCACAAGAGGATCATTTTTTGGTTGGTTACTGGCCTCTATTTCTGCTTTAACTCTTCTAACATGCTCAATAAGTTTTCGGTGTTCAGCTCTTCGTCTTGCAAGGTTGACCAGTCGATCGATTCCAACTGTTTCAAGGCGTTTAGATACGGTCTTAAACTGCTCTGGAGTTCTTCCTGTATCAGTGGGCGAAGGTGTGAGCTGGTCAATAACAGTTTTAAACGTAGCTCTAATTCGCGCCCAAATACTGTTAAAGAATCGATTAGTTCTTTGTAAGATATCTCTTTCTTGATTTCGTCTTGATAGCGCCTGAGGATCTTGTCTCTCTCGATTAGTTTCTGCTTCATATCGTTCAGTTTCTTCATCATAAGAATGTTTTCTTTGCGCATAAGCTCCTGATAGTCGTTCTGAAGCTTTTGTGACTTCATGAGTTCGTCGATGTATGCTTTTTGGGCTTCGAAGACCTGCTGGTAATGCCGGGCTTCCTGCTGAAGCACTTCCGTTTTGTGTTCCAAAGCTTGAATCATGCCCTTTAGCTGGAGAATTAACTGGTTTTTTTGGGTTTGTAACAATGTTTCTATCATGTTGCACTCCGATATTTAGATAAAATCCCTGAGCAGTGACAGCATGCTGAATGTGCCGAATATCCCAAGACACCACAGTATTTTTTTGCATTGCTGATGGAGCTGCTGTATCAAACTGATTCCATCTCCAAGCTGATGGCTTAACTGTTCTGCTGATTTCGCTTGAGAGCTGTTGTTGCGGCATTGCTGCTGTATTTGTTTCAGCAATGGCATCATGTTGAGAAGGTCGTTGCGTAGTGCACTGCTGTTCTGTTGCTCTTGCTCGCTGCTCTGCTGTATCTGGTCGAGTAATTCCCTGTTCCTGCTCAAATCGCTCTGTAGATTTTGCAAGATTTTCTGTTGGCGCTGATGTAGCTTCAGAATGTCCTGAAACTGGGTGTCGGTTTTGATGTTGTACAACATCAATTCCAGATCGATAGTCTGGGTTTCTGCCAAGCTCTGCTTTAACTGTTGCTCCAGGCGCTGCCGATAATCCTGATAGTGGTTCGAGAGAGTCTCCAGTCGCAGGAATTCCGGTTCGATAATATTTTTGGTGATACGTAAAACGTTTTCTTCGAACTTGTTCAAGTCGCTTAAGGCATTCTGTGAGTTCTGCTGAAGGTGCTGCAAGTCCTGCCGGATGTCCAGGCAATACTGCTCGTGCTGCTTCCGGTCCTGCTCGATTTTTTCGGTAAGCATCGAATGAAAACTCTGCATGATAAAACTTCCCTTTTAAACGGTCTGTTCCATAACTGGTCTTAAGTGAAATGTAGTGATCATCTTTTCGACTTAACTCACCAAGTTCGGACAGACTCTTGAGCAAATCATCTCGGTTATTGATGATTCCATAGACAATGCGTTGTTCTACATATTGGTGAATTAACTCCAAACGGGTCTTTTTGGGCAGATGCTGCATACCGGCTTTAATTGCAGCTGCGTTTTGCATCTCATGATGATTTTTAAGTTTTATGCTCTTTATACGGGTAGGGTCATCAGGTCTTGCCCAACCATATTTATGGTTTAAAAAATCACGCAGTGGGTCAAAGTAATGATGATGTCCTGGTGGAGCAATATTTAATGATTTTCCTGAATTCAGTTCAATTCGAGGGACCAGTATATGTAGATGGCGTGAGCCATTATCCTCAGCATGCATTACAGCTGTCATGTGATATTGTTCTGGACTCAATCCGGCAAAAGCATGTTCCTCAAACAGATCCAGAACTTCTTCAAGCTGTGCATCTGATACATGGTCTTCGGGCGACCAGGCAATCACTGCAGAGGTGTAGCAGTATTGAAACTTGATACTTTCAGCAATGATCGCAAAGGTGGCAGGATCTCCTCTCAGGATTTTTACTCCTGCTCGCCGGTCACCTTGATGATCCTGCTCACCTGTTACATAGGCTGCTGCCAGCTTTGGATCGCCTGTGCCTGACTTTAAAAATTTGATAAGCATAATCTATCGATCCTCCATTACCCGTTGAATTGCTTTTGCTTTTCTGTTTTTCGCAAGCTGATCAGAAACAAAATATTTTGGGAGCACAGGAAGATATTGATGTAAATCAGACTGAATCGTGACCAGAACATCCACGCAATCGACAAAGGAAAACTTCTGAATGTCTTCAGTTTGTTGAAGACATAAGAAGTTCAGTGAACGTGCAATCTGGTTGATATTATTTCCGATTCGGCCAAGTTCCAGTAAGAGTTGAGGGTCGGCACTGGGTACCGGGCGACCCACTGTATTTTTTAAGGATCTTTTTTTGAGTGGTACGGACTGCCACAGCTTAGAAGGTTCACTAAGGGCTTGTTCTTCACTGGTCCGGTGAACAAGTGGCCAACATCGACATAACTCGCGCTGAATAAGGATATGAATCAGCTTGGTAAAACCAATTCCATGTTCCTGAAGAAAACTATCTAACTGCGCCCCCTGTTCAGCATTAAAACGAAGTCGCTTCGTGATTTCACGTTTGGTCCTTTTCATTTATCTATCCTGTTCAGACTGGTGATTTATGGGGTCTTAGGGGGTCGCCCCTAACAAGCCCTGTTGCGTACCAAAAGTGAAGTTCGTAGAACTTTATTTTTGTAGCTACAGGTAGGCTTGCTTAATAAACTGCTCTTTTTAAGAACAATATCCCCTCCTGAATCCCAAGCATAAAGGAATTAAAAAATTCAAATCCCATCCGTCGAATTTCGATTTTTTTTGAACGAAATCATCTATTTTTTTTGAAAGAGTTACTTTATTTCTCAAACGGAAACGAGTTGTAAATCAGCGTTCAATCTCGAATTAATGTTCATTGATATAGATTTATATCTAAAAAATCTTAAAAAATTTGAAATTGGCTTGAAATTATGCAGATTTCTTTAAAAAATGTGTTGAGGTTTGTTTTTTTATTTATTTTTGAGTTATTCATCAAATTTATATCGTTTTCAGCATCGTATTCTTATTTTCAATGAATTTGTTTCCCCTGCTAAATAAAATAATATTTTAGATAAATATCAATTAATTAATAATTAACAATGAAGAAAAATAACACACATCTATCTTTCAAATTTCAGGTTTAACTCGTGACATGTAACGTTTTAATTTGGGGATGTAACACTTTTGTTTTTGTTAGAAACGGACGGTTTTTTGTTAGAAACGGACAGTATGTGAAGTGCATCACAATTTTTTAAATTTATTATTCTGTCCTATGAAATTAATACATAAATTCTATTAATATTTATTACGCAGCAGCCTTTTTCAAACAAGAAATTTCTGCATAGGCTGCTTTTAAAGAGTTCAGATG
Organism: Acinetobacter sp. YH12200; assembly: GCF_013418175.1. Taxonomy (NCBI): domain Bacteria; kingdom Pseudomonadati; phylum Pseudomonadota; class Gammaproteobacteria; order Moraxellales; family Moraxellaceae; genus Acinetobacter; species Acinetobacter sp. YH12200. The sequence continues at coordinate 6,996 of NZ_VPCO01000035.1, read as the reverse complement.
GTAATCCCCTCCTAAAAATAAAAGGATCTAAAAGTAGAATTTTCTCTTAAGATACAAGCAGGAAATTCTGTATGAAAACATCTAAATTTATTGACAGTCAAATCATGTCCATTCTGAAACAGGCGGAATCTGGTACACCTGTCGCTACTCTTTGCCGTGAACATGGCATGAGCAATGCTACATTCTATAAATGGCGTGCTAAATATGGCGGTATGGATACTTCATTAATGGTTCGACTCAGAAAGTTTGGATATTCTTATTTAATTGAACATTCAATCGCACATAACATTGGACATTGATTCTTATTCTACTTGGACACTTATGAACCGTACCGGGTTTGTCGGAGACTTTTTTATTTAAGTTAAGCCACCTGACCTAACGGGTTAATCTTATCATAGTACATTGCTTCAAACTCAAAAGGCGACACATAACCCAGTGCACTGTGTACACGCTTTTTATTGAACCAATCTACCCAGTTTAGTGTCGCAAGTTGTACATCTGCTAAACCTTGCCAATCTGCTTTTAAATATTCAATCACCTCTGTTTTGTATAAGCCATTCACCGTTTCAGCCAAAGCATTATCGTATGAATCACCAGTTGTACCGACTGATGCTCGTAAATTTGCTGCTTCTAAACGATTGGTATAGCGAATCGAAAGATATTGCACACCCCTGTCGGAATGATGAATCACATTCTTTGGCATGCCTCGATCGTGCAATGCTTGCTCAAGTGCATCGAGCACCATATCTGTATTCATCCGTGTAGATACTTTCCATCCAACAATTGCTCGTGAGAACACATCAATAATAAAGGCGGTATAGACCCAGCCTGAATGAGTTTGAATATACGTAAAGTCACTGACCCATAATTGGTCAGGTCGATCAGCACTAAAATTACGTTTCACTAAATCATCTGCTCGTTTTTGATCATCTCGGTTGCGGGTAGTTTGTTTGTTCTTACCACGCCAAACACCTTGTATATCTAGCTTCTGCATCAATCGAGCAACTGTACAACGTGCAATAACATAGCCTTCACGTTTCAATTTTTGCCAAACTTTACGTACACCATATCGACCTAAACTTTCCTTCCAAATTCGTTTAATTTGTTCAGCATGATGCTCATCATGTAGATCTCGTTTCGCTCGATGTTCTGGATTGTCAGCGAGATCTAAAGTTCGGTAATAGGTTGAAGGTGCGATCGGTAAAATCCTACAAATCGCATCAACACCATATAAGTCTTTATTGTTATGGATGAAATCCACCATTATTTGTGTGGGCGGTCGAGCTCCGCCTGGGCGAAAAAAGCGGCTGCTTTGCGTAGAATTTCATTGGCACGCTTTAATTCTTTAATTTCACGTTCCATTTGCTTCATTTTTTCTTGGTCAGATATCTGTTGTACTTTAATAGGATTTTGCTGATCTAAATGCTTTTGATGCCAGGCACGAAGTGTTTCAGGAGTACAACCAATCTTAGGCGCAATTGCTGTGATTGCAGCCCAAGTAGAAGGATAATCTTTTTCAGATTCAATTAGTAATTGAACCGCTCTTTCTCTAATTTCGGGGGTATAGGTTGGTTTTTTCATCGGAATAGTCTCTCAGAATATTGACTCTCCGACAAACCCGGTACGGTTCAATTTTATTTGGTGGCGGAATTGCTCTATGGCTATTCTGGGTAATAGGGACTTGTTTGGGTTTATATTTTGGTAGTGTTATTCAAAACCCAACCCATTTTGGTCTAGATATGGTTATGGCTTGTTTTCTGCTGTCAATGGTTGTTGGGGGGCAGAAAAATTTAAGAATTATCTGTATATGGAGAGCAGCAGCTATAAGTTCATTACTTGCTTATTGGTACTTACCTGAAAACTCTCATGTTGTTGTTGGAGCTTTAGTAGGTGGCGTTGTTGGTATGCTATTAAAGGACAAACAGGCATGAATTTAGAGATAAGTACACAGTCGGTAGGACTTATTATTTTCATTATGGCACTTGTAACATTGGCCACCCGTTGGGGTGGTGTTTTCATCATGTCCTTTATCCCAATCAATGACCGAATACAGCGTTTTATTAGCGCAATGTCAGCTTCTGTATTGGTCGCTATATTGGCTCCAATTGCAATTGAGGGGGATCTTGGTGCTCGATGTGCATTATTAGCGACAGCTATAACAGCGGTGATTTTCAAAAAACCTCTAGTTGCTATAGGGACTGGTATTATCACTGCGGCTGTTATACGACAGTTTTAGGGATAAGCTCCTGCAATTGATTTGATAAAGCCAAACACACAAGCGTTGGGCTTTTATGATTTATCAACAGGATTATTAATGCTCGAAATCTGCTCAGGACTCTCCACCCATGATTCGCGATGCTCATCACGGGTGGAGAGTCCTGAGCAGATTTCGGCAATATTCACCCTACCTTCGCCAATAAAAATTGACACAGGTATTTGAATATTGCCGTTGTCGCTCTTCACGGTATGGAGCCGCCTTTCGCTTTCAATCGACACGCTCAGATTGCGTTTAGTCTGAGTCGCAAGAGAGTATTTCTGGATCTAACTATCCATCCCGCACACGCCTTTCTCTCTACACGAAGCGCACACTTGGCAAGGTTTCCCAATACTCAATCGTGCGTGAATGTCGTGCTATTCCCTGCGCCCTTTCCCCAGTGCAATTCTTCAGATAGGAAAGCGATTATAAAATCTTTAGCCTTTGATGCCTGCCGTCACTTATCCACCTGCACATCAAAGCCACGAAGAAGATCAAGCCAACATATAAACAGTTGCACTTACAAACTTAATCTTTTGTACAGACGTAGTGAACGAACCGATGGGTTTAAATTGTATGACGAAGCACATTTAACGAAATTTTTTATATCTGAGGCATTGAAACCAAAGCAATTTCTCAAAAAATTAGACTGTGTACAAAAAAATTTACATATAAACGGTTGTACAAAAGAATAATTTCCTTAAAATATGAGGAACTGGCAGTTACAAGCCTCTGGTGATTATCTGTACGAGTTTCCGCTCTACAGATCTTTCGTTAAAAGATACTGGTAATATCATTTAACTGTAACGCCAATAAATTTAATACAAAGGCCCTTGTTAAAACAAGGGCTTTTGTATTCCAGTTACATAAAAAATGAAATTAGCTATGTTAATGGGCTGCAATGTGATTTGGACAGCTCTTTTACTGAACCGTACCGGGTTTGTTGGAGACAACTTTTCTTGAGAGAAGGTTCCGATGACAAAACCCAAATATACCCCTGAAATCAAAGAAAAAGAAAGAGCAGTTCGCTTACTTGTCAAACCCGAAAAAGACTATATCCCTCGACTTGAATTGCAATCACAACAATTTCTCGCAAGATTGGCTGTACTCCTGAAAAACTTCGTGCCAGGCATCAAATGCATTTAGATCAGCAACGTATCAAACAACTTGAAAACTAGAATAAAGAACTGCAACGGGCGAATGAAATTCTTCGTAAAGCAGAAGCTTTTTTCGCCCAAGCGGAGCTCGACCACCCACACAAATAATGATTGATTTCAGGTGGTGTTCCAAAAATTATACTGGGATTAAATGCAGCCATTATTGATGTAGAAGAAGGTTAAATCGAAAGCCTTAAAGTGATTTTCTAACTTTTTCGAAAAATTACAGCTTCTCCTAAGCTCATCGACTTCAAGACATTCGTAGTGACTTTGTTTAGGACGAATCTGATAGGTCGATTCACTTAAGGTTCGTAATACCTGAATTGCACCCTTGATAGCTTAATCCATGATCACCAATAAACTGATGTTTGCAATCTTTGCACTGATGGTTTTGTTTCCCATCTACTTTGATGCCATTTCTCTTTATATTATTACTTAGACAGGTAGGACATTTGATTTGTATCGTTATTTTCATACCTCTATTCTATCAAAAGCCATATTTTTTTTCAGCATACTTTTTAAAACACCACCTAATTTTTTATGAAGTTATGAAGTTATGAAGTTATGAAGTTATGAAGTTATGAAGTTAGGTTATTTAATCTTATAGATTGAATAACCTCTTCCATTCTCTATTTTATTTAAAACTTTTATCAACGAGCTGCTTAAAATCTTCTAAATTCTGCTCTGCCAGTGACTCTAAAGCTATTCTTACAATACTAGATCTGTTAACACGAGCGTTATTACTTTTGATAATTAACTCATCAATTAATTCACTTAATTCTTGGTTCAAAGAAAAGGTACAACGAACGAATTTCTTTTGTGAAACTTCTAGATCCTTAACTCTTTTATCAGCTCCAGATATGAAATTTTCAACCAGTTTATCCTGATCTGAAAGCTCGTCAGTTTTCTTTTTTAAACCGCTAAGACCTGCCATAGTTATACTCCTAAAAACTCTTGAGCTATCCCTTCAATTTCTGCTTTTGCCTTAGGATCACTTGTTACTTCAAAAACAGATAAGCCATTTTCATCTGCATCATCATAAACATTTCGATTTGTCGTGATGTGGTCTAATGCTTTTATTCCGAACGATACACAGGCTTCTTTAGCATTTAAAATTCGCTGTACTTGTGACGGTAATGTTGGGCATTGTGTAATGATTGCTCTTGCATTCAAATCTGGATTCACTGCTCGTGCCAGTTTTAATACTTGTTCCATATGATCCAAAGTCTTTAGATCTCTACGTTTAGGCCTAAAAGGCAAGAGCATATGTGTTGCTATAGTCATAGCAGAACGTAATGCTTCCGAATCTTGTCCACCAGCATCAATGATAATATCTTCATATCTTTTTGATAAATCTTTTAAAACTTGACGAATATTGCCTGAAGCTTGTACAGATGGAATATTTTTTAAATCCTCATTCTCATCACGTTCTTTAATCCAGTCAGTTGTTGTGCCTTGAGGATCTGCATCTAGAAGCAGAACATCTCTATTCTTTTCTTGTAAATAAACTGCTAAGTTTTGGGCAAGGCAGCTTTTACCAGCTCCGCCTTTTTCACCACCTACTAAAATAATCATAAGTTATGTAAGTTACGTAATTTTGTTGAAAATAATGTACAAGTTTCAATCTCATGAATCAACTATTGTGAAAAATAAAGTTAAAAAAAAGTTATCCACAAGTAATGTTCTTTTTTAATTTTATATATATTTTATAAATTTATATTTATAGAACCTCTGAATGCCTTATGAAGTCTAGTTTTCAGAGGTTTTATATGGACGTTTTCCTGACAATAAGTGGACACTTTCCTTTATTTAAATGGACGTTTTCCTGACAATAAATGGACGTTTTCCTTTATTTAAATGGACGTTTTCCTTTATTTAATGGACGTTTTCCTGGCATAAATAGATCTTCCATTAATGGACATTAAGTGTTAATGTCTATTAATGGAATTTATTTCTTTAATCACAATATGGCAAATCTAATTTATAAAGACAATAACTTGATTGAAGCATCTTATGCATTGACTCTGTCTGAACAACGCTTAATTTTAGTTGCAATTATTGCAGCTAGGGAAATTGAAAAAGAGCTTACATCGGATACATTGCTAACAATACATGCGTCTGAATACATGAAGCACTTTAATTTGGGTCGTCAAGCGGCCTATGAGGCTCTTCAGGGAGCGTGTGATAACTTATTTGAACGTAGACTCACCTATAAGGCCATAGATCCTGTTACAGGTAAGCCAGCGGTCTACAAAAGCCGTTGGGTATCAAAAGTTGGCTATGTTAAAGAAGCTGCATGTGCTCAACTAATTTTTGCTCCTGATATTTTACAGCTTTTTGTAAAACTTGAAGAAAAGTTTACTCGTTATGAATTAAAGCAAATTTCTCAATTATCTAGTGTATACGCTATACGGCTGTATGAACTTTTGATTAGATGGCGTAGCAAAGGCAAGCTATATATTAGTATGGTTGAATTGCGTGATAAGTTAGGTCTACTTGAAAATGAATATAAAACCATGGGAGATTTCAAAAAGCGTGTATTGACGGTTGCCATAGATCAAATTAATAAACTTACTGATATCGACGTAAGTTATGAGCAGAAAAAAGAAGGGAGAACAATTACACATATCGAATTTTCTTTTAATCAAAAAGCTTCCTTAATTGTTAGTGATAAGGTACTGGAACCGACATATCAGCTGACACCAAAACAATCTATATTTTTCGCTCAAAAATTGTGTGACCTTATCAAATATCCCGAATTCGGGGGGAAATATGCCAATGTAGGCGAAGAGATCGAAGCGTTTAAAGAAAGGATTTCACTTGAACTCCTCGACCCTGAAAAGGTAAAAAAGTATTATTCTGATTTGTTAAAAGTGGGCTATAAAGAAAAATATAAATCAGAAAAGTTATCATAACCTGAATAATAGAAATTTTTATTTTGAACACGACTAACCTATAGGAAAAATTTAGTCTGCCCTGGTAACCCTAGTTCTATAATTTGGTCTTTATTGAGAAGTGTGTGTTTTAATTGCAAGGTTATTACATAAACAGTTAGCAGCTGATCTATAAGGAATATAAGATTATAAAATTACATAACTTATGTAACTTACGCAACTTATGTAATTCTGCAGAGAGTGATGAGATGGAACCTCTTCCGGTAATGCTTGTCAGGGATTTGTCCATATATGGAAGCGCAGCACTGAAAATTACATGTTCCACTAGTACGAAGAACTTATCTGGATTGATTTGCCAGGAAGATGAAATTATAAAGTTACATAACTTATGTAACTTACGAAACTTATGAGCTTATGTAATCCTGCAGAGAGTGATGAGATGGAACCTCTTCCGGTAATGCTTGTCAGGGATTTGTCCATATATGGAAGCGCAGCACTGAAAATTACATGTTCCACTAGTACGAAGAACTTATCTCGATTGATTTGCCAGGAAGATGAAATTGTAAAGTTACATAACTTATGTAACTTACGAAACTTATGAGCTTATGTAATCCTGCAGAGAGTGATGAGATGGAACCTCTTCCGGTAATGCTTGTCAGGGATTTGTCCATATATGGAAGCGCAGCACTGA
>NZ_VPCO01000034.1:0-13544 GCF_013418175.1 Acinetobacter sp. YH12200 | reverse complement strand
GCCGAGTCGTAAAGCTCAGAAAGCGGTTATTGAACAAAGAAATTTAAATCCTGTGCTTGACTCTTGCAGTTAAAAACAGGACATTTTAAATGGTTTATCGCATAGACATTTTAATTGGTGAATAACAGTTAAATTTCATATATGAGATTTTATGTTAAATACCAGGACACCTTAACTAAAGTATCCTGGTACTCCTTAGATAGAATTTGGAAGCGGATTCACATTTAATATGGTTGGCTTTTCAAGCATAACCTTATTAATATTTTCAATTATTTCTAAGGTTTGTCTATATTCTTTTGCTTCAGGAATGGTATGGAAAAGGGCATCATGTCCAAATTGACTAACGATTTCTCGGATTTCTTCTAATTTGGCCTCAAAAAATTCTTTTCTATAATTCACCTTATTTATACGTCGATCATTAAAATGTTTATGAAGTTTTGACTCAAGTTCAGGAGCATTTTCACTATAAATCATGGCATGTACATCAAATTTGAAAGGAAGTGCTGCATCACTTAATTCATTGATACGTTCGAAAGGATCTATTCTACGAGTCAAACCAATTTTATAAATATTTTCTCCAAACACTCCAATATTTGAAATTATGTATACATAACCCATTTTTGTTTGTTGAGCCATTGATAGAGCTCGTTCTTTCTTTTGATGAGCATCTTCTAACTGTTCATTTAGTAAATCAATTTGTGCCTGCAAGCGAACTTGTTCTTCACCAGCTGATTTTTCAATTTCTTTGCGTATCTTTGCTAATTTTTCTTCATACTCTCTTTCTTGTTCTTCAGCATCTTCTATGCTTTCAAGTAATTTTTCCTCTTCACGCTGAATACGTCTAAGTTCTGCTCTTTCCTCTTTTTCTTGTTGAAGCTTTTCTAAGTATTCAAATTTTAAATGCAATTCATCTAATTTCAGTTGTAAATATGCTTGGCTAATATAAATAAGGTTTATCTCGTTCTTTTTGTTGATGCTATTAAATGTATCTGCAATCTTTTTAGAAGCAGTATGTATATTTGACCAAGAGACTCGAGAAATGATTGCATCACATTCACCATTGAAAGCCCGTAATGTCAGATGAATATTGTTTTTTGTCAGCTTTTCTCCACTCTTTTTCTTCCCATTGGCTCCAACAATTTCCCAAACCTCCTCAGAAATGACAGCTTTTTCTTGTTTAATCATTTCCTTTTGAGTTTCTTTATTTCTAAGAAGAGCTTGTTTGTATTCATCACTTAAATCAAAAGAAAAAACAGGTTCATATATGCCCTGATCAATAAGTTCTAGATCATTGGAATAAAGTTTTAAACGATTTTCTACTTCATCCAAATAACTCTTCTTACTTAAATAATCAGATCTCATCTCTTCTATTTGAGCAGTTAAATTTTTAATGACTTGCTCAACCTCCCCAACTCGATTTAATTTTCTATTAACTAAGTCTAATTGTTGGCTTTGCTCATACAATTTCTTTTGTTGATCTGAGATATCTTTTTTATATTGATTTATTTTTTCATAGCTTTTCCAAACTATAAATCCCAATATACAGGCGATTAAGAACCAAAAATATGACATATTAAAACCTTATCCAAAACAAGAACTTAACAATAAAAAACCAATAGCAATAATGATAATCCAACCAATTACCCCTATTTTTTCCGGTTCTTTTTCAGTGCGAATAACAGTTTCTGGTGCCTTAGGTGGCCAAGGTTTCCATTCATTTTTGGGAGTAGTTGTTTGGACTATCGAATTTGTTTGAAGCTTACTTTTTTCGCCTGAGTGGATTCTTTTTAACTGTTGTGATCGGCAAGAATCACAGATTTTTGCCCCGAAAGGAACTTCACATCTGCATTGCTCACAATAACTTACGGATTTTTTACTAGCTTCAGAAGGTCTTGTGGCTGCTACACCATGTATTTTTTTTAATTTTTCTGATCGGCATGCGTCACAGATATCTACTCCAAAAGGAATTTCTGCATTACATTCTTTACAAGAACTTTTATTTCTAATAGTACCTTTGGGAGAGATTTCAGGTTTTTCACTTACTTCATATGTAGAAGAGTTTTTTAAAGAGGAATTTATGCTGACTATTAAATCAAATAATTGAATATACTTAATTTTATCTACTAAATTTTTATCATGAAATTCTATTTTTGCAGTAGAGTTAGTTGTTATCAATGGTTTTGTGTTATTAAATCCAATCCCTACCTCTTCTAATTGAAAGCCTTCTTCATCTAATAACTTAGCAAACTCAAAATACTCATCTTGTACATACTGATCTTCGTCAGGTTGCGGGCATATACTAGCTTTTACACTCACTACAACTTCGTCTGATTTTGAAATAATTTTTGCTGCTAAATGTGATACCCATTGAGATGATGAGGTAGAGGCATTTTTTTCTAACTTATTAACTAAAGAACTATTTATTTGAGTATTACTCAAAGCTTGAACATCTACCAATTTATTAAAAAGCTGTAATTTTTTAATTTCTTTTATCTGAGACTTGTTCTCAAGAGAGAGTACGTTTGTTGAAAATAATTCTTTATCAGGATAAGCAGGATTAAATGATAAACCTATTTCGTCAATCTCAAATCCATCTTCATCTAAAACTTTTACAAATTCAAAATATTCGTTTTGAACATATCCATCTTCATCTTTAGAAACAATGATTGAGGCTTGTACAGATAAAACATATTCATCATCAATTAAAAAAAATTTACCCTTTAAATCCGTAACTTTTATCATGTAAATTACCAAAATTAATATTAAGTTATTTTTCGATTATATTTCTTTATGAGAGTGTTTGATTGAATTTGATCATAGATACGTCAAAATATGTCGTATAAACATCTATTAATCCTATTTCTTCATCTTTTGACATTCCTAGAATTAAGATAATACGGTTTATATGGAACGAGCTTTTGAAGCTCTCGTTTTTTTATCTTAAAACTGCTAAAATTCTTATACGCCATTGACGTACTTAAACCTATGCTATTCATTGAAACTAGTATTTTTACCAAGCAAATCAAAGAGCTTGTAAGTGATGAAGAGTATCGTCAGCTCCAGCAAGATCTCTTGGTACAGCCTGATAAAGGTGACTTAATCAAGAATGGCGGTGGCATTCGTAAAGTACGCTGTGCTCAAGGTAATAAAGGTAAAAGTGGCGGTATCCGTGTGATCTATTACTGGGTCACAGAAGATGATCAGATATTTTTCCTGGTGGCTTATCCAAAGTCTATGAAAGATAACCTGACAGACAAAGAGACCTCTATTTTGCGTCAATTAGTGAAGGAGCAATTTCATGGATAACAACTTATTTGATGACCTGGTTGCTTCAATCAAAGAAGCTGGTGCCATCAAACGCAATGAAATGAAAGCAAGCCGGGTAACTGAGCTTGAATTGCCGGATATTAAGGAAGTACGTGAGAAGACAGGCTTAACCCAAGCTGAATTTGCTGCACGTTTGCATATCAGTGCCAGAACCCTGCAAAACTGGGAACAAGGCCGTCGCTATCCGACTGGTCCTGCAGCGACTCTAATTCGCATTCTGGATGCCCATCCAACTCTGATTTAAAAATTTTAGATAATAAAAAACCCCAGCATCCTGCCGGGGTTTTTTATTGTTGCTGATTGTGCTGTTGTACCCTCTGGTCCATGTGCAATAACTTATAATTTTTGTTTTATGTTATGGAACTTCCTGTTCCTGATGAGTTCATCATAGGAAAATTCCACTGTTCCAGGTAGCCGCAAAGAGCCGAGATTGTTGTGCGCCAGGGCGTACAAAATAGCCTAAATTTCATCCACAGTAATTGGGGATAGTTTTCGCCCTGGAAGAGCTGAGAACATTGGGAAAATGCCAAAATTGATCATTTTCTATACAGAATTATTGGCAAGAACTATCAAAACTGCTCATAAAAAAGCCGACTTGTTTCAAAATCGGCTTTTTGCTCATTTTTGCATTTTTCTGATTTTAATAAGTTGCTGATATTTCAATTAATATACAAGTGTTGTAAGCCCAAAGTAGAAATGTCCGGTTTCTCCAAAGTAAAAATGTCCGCTTTTAGAATATGCGCTTTTGCAATTTTCTTAGCGGACGGTTTGATATGTTGGTGTCTATGTCGGATAACCGCCATTATATTTAATAAAAGTATAAGATCAGGGAAAGTTACAGTTTTTATTTAAAATTGAAGTATCCATTAGACTTATGAATATTTATAAAAGGTATATAATGAGTATTATTAACCCTCAAGAAACCTCTATGAAAGGTTTACAGTCAATCATTCTTTATGATTCTTTTCTTTCATCTAAACTATTCCGAGTTGATATTAGTGGTGGTCATACAAACATTACCGGTATCAACGGTGCAGGGAAAACCTCATTCCTGAACCTGATTCCTATTTTCTTTGGTGCCTCACCAAATGGGTTAATAGAGAAAGCTGCAAACAAGAAAAATTTCGTAGACTACTATTTGCCGAGCAGTCGAAGCATGGTGATTTTTGAATACCTTGCTCACTCAGGTACAAAGTGTGTGGTGCTGTATCGCAATAATAATCAGGGCAAGCACAACTACCGATTTGTTGATGGATGCGCGGAAGATACGCTATTAAGTGAGAGCAGTCTGGAAATCTTGGGTCTTTCTCAGAATGTGAAAGACGTATTTGATCAGGTTTATAAATCTGGCGTTGATGTGAGCCGTCAGATCGACAGCATCCCTGAATATATCTATACGCTGACTGCAGATAAATCACGACTGACAGGTGAAAGAAACCTTCGTGATTTATGCAACCGCTATTCACTGTCTGGAAGCAAACAACAGCTAAAATTCCTGAGCAATCTGACCCAGGTAACGATTAACCAGAACAATGTTGTCTCAAACTTCAAAACCATGTTAATTGAAGCGTATTTGGACAACGAGAAAATCAAAACAAAACCAACCTCTACCGCAGATTGGTTAGCAACCATCAATGATGTGAAAGCCCTACAAAGCCTTCAATCGGAAAAGCAGAAGATTATCTCTGGCATTCAGTTAAAGAATGCGGTCTTAGCCTCCTTTAATGCGCTTCATGCACACCTGTTGGTACTCCGGGACCATGTGGTGAACTACGAGCAGCAGATCAGTTCGATAGAGCATGAAATCTATGCGGTAAAGAACAAAGGGAATGAGACAGTCCGTAACCTGAATAACCAGATTGTACAAGTCAAAGAGCTGATTGCAGTAAAAGAAAAGTCTGCAGGTAACTTTAAACAGGCAATTCATGATATTGAAGTTGCGGAAAGACGTTATCAAGACATGAATATTTCCGTCATGGAACAGGAATATAAGAAACGTGCGCACTACTTCAACGAGATTGAAGAAGCGAAGAAATACAAACAGTTTTTGACTGAAAGCTACGAAAATATCAACCGCGAGTACGACAAGCATTCAGCAGATTTGCTTCGTGAAAAAATGGCATCCAGTGAAGCCCTTAATGCTGAATCTAACGAGGTTCAGGAGGCAATCAACCAGTTGCGAAACCGCTTTGATCTCAAGGTGAAAGAGCTTGAGCGCAAACAGGCTGAACAGCTCCAAATTCTTGATCAAGAAATTTCCAGTGAACGTCAAAGGCTTCTGGATATCCAGTCAGCAGCTATGGAGCGCATGCACCAATCAACACTGTTTACGGATGAAGAAAACCTACAGCTACAGCGCCTCAAGTTGGCTTATGAAGTCAAAGAGAATACCTTGTCTGCAAAGTCTGACGAATTGAAAGCGGCTCAAAACAAGCTTAAACAACTTAATTTTGATCAAAACAAGGCGCAGTATGATCTTAATGGATTAAAAGCCAAGCTTGAGAAAGCCAAGCAGTCAGAAGAGAATCTGCGTACAACCCTGTTCCAGAAAGACACCTTGCTACGGTTCCTGAATGATGCACCGAATGAAGATGTGGACTGGCGTACTACCATTGCGAAGGTCATCAATCCTGAGCTTTTCTTCAAAACCAACCTGAACCCTGTCTGGCAAACTGGCGTGAATGCCAATGCGCTAAGCCTCTATGGTCTTGAAATAGACCTGAACAAGTTGGAGATTCCAGGGGAAGCCGACAGTCTTGAGCAACTACAAATACGTCTGAAAGATGCCGAGATTTACACGGCTTCTTTGGTTGAGCAGTACGACAAGCAATCGCATCTGGCTCAGTCCATCCATAGAGAGATCAACGAGACCAATATTGCAGTTGTTAAACTCGAAAATGAGTTAAATACCCTGCAAAACGAGAAGCAGCAAGCCCGACAGGTTTATGACCAGACTGAGAAAGAGCTGAAAGCGAAGAAGGCAGAAGCTACACGTATTGAGCAAGAAGCTGTAAATAGAGCGAAATACGAGCTGCAAACTTTCAACAATCAGATTGAGCCGAAGAAACGTGGTGAGCTTCGATCAGCCAACATGCTTGAAAAAAATGGCTTAAAGGAGAGCTATGATGCGTCCTATGCAGACTTGCGTATCAAGCTTGACCTGATTGCCACAAAGGAAAAGCAGCTAGAGAGCAGCTATCAAGCCAAGATGGATGATTTGACCAACCTGTATCACAGCAAACTGCGTGAGCAAGGCGTGGATGAAAATATCCTGAAACAGGCAGAAATGAAGATCAAGGCTGCGATTGCACAGCACACCAAAGTCAAAGGCTATGAAAGCATTTTGGCTGAGTACGATATGTGGAAGAAAAACCACTATCAGTACAAGCAGAACCATATCGAGGACATGAACCAAGCTCTGAAACTTGTATCTGAATACAGCCACAATCTTTCCAAACTGGAAAGTGAGCTTGAACAAGTCCGAACCTCCCTTCGTACAAGAGTGGACAATCTTGAAGCGAGTGCACAAGATTTCAGGGAGAAAATCAAAAAGCTGGATAAACAGGGGCGTGAAATCGAAAACCTGTTCGATGACGATATCCTATTGGTAGAGGTAGATCGACCTGAGTTTTTAAGCTTCGACAGCTTCTCTCGTGATCTGGGTACGTTGGCTGATACACAGAAGAAACAGATTTATCAATTACGCTTGCAGACAAACGCTTCTAAGGCATTACTGCGCAAATATGAAGCCTTCTCTCTGTTCAAGCTGTTTGAGGAAAAGATGGAGAGTATGGGGACTACCAGTGAAACCATGAACACCATTAACTCCATGTCTACCATCGAAAGCATCATGGACTACGACTTGCCGAAAAAGCATGATGCAGTCACAAACATTTTCCGTAATAAATCGGCTCAGTTGCGTAACTATATTCAGGAAATCCTTAATCTAAATAAGCGTTTAAAGAGCGTATCTACGGAACTGTCTGGCTACCTGAACCGTAGCAACAAGTTCAAGGCATTCACTGACTTCTCAATGAATCTGGAAAGTGTGCTGAATGACAAGAACACCCTAGATCAGCTCAATCAGTTTGTTTTGCAGTGTGAGGACTATCAATCCTTTGAAAACATGCAAAGCAGCTCCATTCCGAGCGAGGATTTCATTCGTTGCTGTGAATACACCTTAAAGGCAATTGAAAGCACCAAAGGACATACTGATGATATCCGCTCTATGGTACGTCTGAAAATGAGCGTGATGAACAATGGTCGTCTTGCCGAGCTGCGTACTGACAACGACTTTACCAGTGCAGGGAGTACAGGAACGTCACGTATTCTGGTGCTGATCATGTTCCTCGCATTGTCACGGAAGTTATGCCCTGATAACTCGACCTACATCCATATCCCGCTTGACGAGATTGGCAACTTTGATGCGATCAACACCAATTTGCTGTTCGACATGATGGACCATAACAAAATCTATCTGGTCTGTGCTCAACCGGAAAACTCAACCTCTAACCACAAGTTTAAGAATCTCTACATTGTTGGAGCCAATGGTGTCAGCACTGTTGTTCCACTGGAAATCGAAGGCGATAACCCATTGCTTGCAGCAGAACCAGTCTAATAGGGAAAAAGTGGAGAATTTTAAATGGCTGATAAACGATTAACAAAAGTAGCGACCAAATTATTAGAAGGTTATCTAATTGACCAGTGGAGTGATTTTGAGAACTTTGAGTTTTTGAATGATGTCGAATTTTTAGATCAACTAAACAACCATATTAGTTTTCTAGGCAAAAAGTGTATTCAGACACCGTGCGGTGGTGGGTATTTCCTGATTTACCTTGATATTGAAAGTGACCCTGAGATCAAAAAGGTCATCACCAAACAGTTTGAGGAAAACGTCAGCAAAATGGAGCCACTTGTGGACTGGCTGCGACTGTTCAGAAAGGCAGGGGGGCGCAATGAACCTCTGATTGGAGGCGACAGAATTACGTCTGGTGAAATCCTGGTTGAAGTGGAGAAGTCCAAGCATGTCCAAAAAGGGCTAAAAGAACTCTCTGCAAAGTTGGGTAAGACCGCAAGCACAGTGAAAGACCAGATCAACGGTGTTATTCAGTTTTTGGTACAGCGCGAATATTTAGTGCCGGTTGGGGTTGTGGGTACTGAGTTTTTGGCAACTTCACGTTGGTCGATTTTCTACGATGAAGCTGAGTACCTTGCCGAACACAATGCGATTGATATCACTCAAACAGATGATGTGGAGCAGGGCGAGTTACTATGATCGACTTCGTGAATCCGGCTGAACGTGGGGCGAAGGTTTTCTCTGCAAACATTGATGCTATTGCCGAAGCAATCATGTTTACCAGTTCGTCTATTCAGGTCAATGAATCAAACAAATCCTTGATTGATAATTTGCTGTCTTGCGATCTTGGGTATCTGGATGCAGAAAAAAACACGCTGCATCTAAGAAACTTCGTCATTGAGTTTGTGAATTTCTATAAAAACAGAAAGAAACGCAACATTTCCGCACCCGACATTAGCGGTCTGATTGATCGTATCAAAACGGTGAGTACCGACTATGCCTTGTCAAAAGTCGAGGACCCGGAAAGTGCCGAAGTATTAAAGGTTGAAGCAAGTGACCTGATTATTGAGCTTTCAAACAATATCAGCGAGAACATGACCAATTTTGCCGATCAGTGCTTTGAGTATCTGTCGCTGTTCAACAACTACGACATGAAAATGCGTAAGGCTGAACAAAGCTTAAAGACTGCCAAAATGCTAATTACGGCACTGGAAATCCTTTCACCAAATACGATGGATGAATTGGCGGTAGGTGATGCAGACTTGCAGAGAGTGATCTCCAAACGTCTCAAGCCAAGCGTGTTTGAAGCCATTGAAGAAATGAACCACAGCCATCACCGACTGGACAAGCAACTCTTTGAATGGAAAAAGGACATAAAAACCCAGGAGCGAATCAATCTGATTGATGCGCTGCACCGTCATTTTGCCAACAACCGGACGCTGAATGCCGATATTGATTTCAACAAGACACCTGATAGCTTCCGTCGTGTACCACTTATCAAGCTGAAAGCTCGTGCCGATATCTACCTTGAGGATTTTGAGAACACTTTATCTGCGGTAGCTCAGACAGCCAATCAGAAGCGTGTTAAAAAAGATGGTCCAGTTGTTGAAAAAAAACGCCCACCGGTAGAGAAGGCAACGCATACGATAGTGAAGGCAGTCTCATCTCTGGATAAAGCTGCATTTTTCTTCTTTGACGCTTTTGGCAGTCCGGCAATCAATGAAATATCAGCAAAGAACGCCTACATACGCCTAGAGCCTGGATGCAAATTTGAATACTGGATTAGTCGCCTCCTGTATGAGTTTGAACTCAACCACTCAAACCATCTTGAGTTGCAGTTAGTGGGTGAAACGGATGCTAAATATAATGGCAACTACTACATTTCAGATATCGTGTTTCGTCGCAAAGACAGCAACGGAAAGGTGATGCAATGCGCTTAGGGCAAAGAGAACTCTCAATCATTCAGACGGTTTTACAGCTTAAAACCAGAGTGGTGAAGCTTAACAAGACATGGACAATGCTGAACAAAGACATGCAGATCGGCAGCATCATCAAACGTGAGCTGCATCTAAGTGAATCAGATCTTGATGTGCTTCGGGTTCTGTACGGAAAGCATGTAAAAACGGAGCCAGAGGTAACGTATGACTCCAATGCAGACCGAATATCGCTTGCTGATCATCGTATAAATGAAAAGTCTGGCAATGCCAGCGTTTTCGGTGAGCAGCTTTGGTTTGCTGCGATCAATGCACAACTACCGTTAAAGTCCGGTGAGATGCACATTGCACATCCTGGCGTGACAACAGCCGTGTCCTTAGAGCATCTTGCAGTAGAAAAAATCAGGAAGCTGATCATTATTGAGAATGGCACTATGCTTGTACGGATTTCGGACTGGTATCAGCAAGTTCCACTCGAATGGCAAGACAGCCTATTCCTTTACAGGGGGCATGGTAAGAACTGCCGGTCAGTCAATCAGTTGCTTGAAGTTCTGCCAGAAGAATGTCCGGTAGCGGTGTATACCGATTTCGACCTGTATGGGTTGAATATCGCCAATAATTTCAACCTGATCAGACCAGTCTCTGTGATGGTTCCCCAATGTTGGCAAAGCATTAAAGAACAACACCCTGATAACAACTTCTATAAGTATGTAGACCAGTCAGAGTACATTTCGGATTTGTCGGAAACCGAAGGCATGTCGGAGCCGATGAAAGCGATCTTGAAGCATGTGAACTTCAATAAAGTTGCAGTTATGCAAGAGAACGTGAACCGGCTTGGTCCATTGGTGTGTATAGCAATTTAAGGGCACTGTTGCAAAAGTTCAAGGTGTTACTTTAGACTATACCATATTGTTATACAGTAATACTCCTAAAAATCCTATAACAATAGGGTTATTTTGTTAATCTAATGTGATATAACATTGAGGTTATATAGTTTTGTTAGAATCAAAATGAAAACAGATAATTTAGATATTGAAGATCAAATTAACAACACGCCTTTTCAAAGGGTGGGTTATGTTCGTGTATCAACCAAAGACCAAAACCCTGAAAGACAGCTTCACGATTTACCATTTAAATTAGATAAAGTTTTCATTGATCACTTTAGCGGAAAAACTGCCAAGCGCCCTGCACTTCAGGAAATGCTCGATTATGTCCGTACTGGCGATATTGTGTACGCACATGATGTTTTTAGACTGGCACGAAGTTTAATTGATCTTGTGACCATCATTCAGAAACTAAACAGCAAAGGCGTATCAGTAGCTATTATTAAAAACAATCTGAACTTCACCCCCAATTCCGATGACAAATTTGACAAGTTCCAACTTCATGTTTTAGGCGCTGTAGCTGAACTGGAAAGAGGGATACTCAAAGAGAATCAAGCTGAAGGCATAAAGTTAGCCAAAAAAAAGAAAGGTAAATACAAGGGAAGATCGCCTGCTATTGAAGGTGAAAAATTAAAAGAGTTAATTCAGACCCTTAAAAACAAGGATGATTCATACTCTTTTACTCAAATAGCTAAAGATTATGGTGTGTCCTATATGACTTTAACTCGATATAGGAATAAGTATTCAAAGCAAATTGATCTACAATCTGATTGACCTTTTTGAAAAAAAAAATAGCTTTAGTAACTTACTAAATCTTTTGAATAAATTAGATGCCTGGTCAAGACTGCATACTTGCAGTTTTGGGGTCGTTTGCGGGAGGGGGCGGAATCCTACGCTAAGGCTTTGGCCAGCGATATTCTCCGGTGAGATTGATGTGTTCCCATCCGAGCGGCGAAACATGGGCCAAGAGATCGGGCGATAGCAGCTTTCCATCGCGTTTCTGGTTTGCAACGACCTCGCCGAGCTTCATGGTGTTCCAGAAGATGATGATGGCGGCGAGCAGATTCATGCCGGCGATGCGGTAATGCTGGCCTTCGGCGGAACGGTCGCGGATTTCACCGCGGCGGTGGAAGCTGATTGCCCGCTTCAGCGCATGATGAGCTTCGCCTTTGTTGAGCCCGATCTGGGCACGCCGTTGGAGTTCGGCATCCAGAATCCAGTCGATCATGAACAGGGTGCGCTCGACGCGACCGACTTCCCGCAGGGCTGTCGCGAGCTCGTTCTGCCGCGGATAGGAGGCGAGTTTCCGCAGAATCTGGCTTGGCGCGACGGTCCCGGCAGCAATGGTGGCGGCGATGCGCAGGATGTCGGGCCAATTGCGCTCGATCATGGCTTGGTTGACCTTTCCGCCGATCAACGCTCGCAGGTGCGCCGGGGCGGCCGACGGATTGAACGCGTAGAGCCGTTTGGATGGCAGGTCGCGGATGCGCGGAGCGAACCGGTAGCCGAGAATGGCACATGCGGCAAAGACGTGATCGGTGAAGCCGCCCGTGTCGGTGAACTGCTCGCGGATATGGCGTCCAGCATCGTTCATCAGCAGGCCATCGAGGATGTAAGGCGCTTCGCTTGCCGTTGCAGGAATCACCTGGGTTGCGAACGGCGCATATTGGTCGGAGACGTGGCTATAGGCTTTCAGGCCCGGGGTATTGCCATATTTCGCGTTGACCAGGTTCATGGCCTCACCTTGCTCTGTAGCGACGAAGAACTGTCCGTCGCTCGAAGCCGACGTGCCCATGCCCCAGAACCGGGCCATGGGTAACGCTGCCTGTGCCTCGACCACCATGGCCAGCGCCCGGTCATAGGCTTCGCCCTCGACATGCCACCGTCCAATGCGGATCAATTCCCAGAAGGTGTGGGTGTTTGTCGCATCCGCCATTTTGCGCAAGCCGAGGTTGATCCCTTCCGCCAAGATAACGTTCATTAGCCCGATCCGGTCAGCGCAGGGTGCTCCTGTGCGCAGATGGGTGAACGCTTCGGTGAAGCCGGTCGCCGCATCCACCTCCAGCAGGAGATCGGTGATGCGCGTGGGCGGGATCTGCTTGTAGAGATCGAGCACCAGATCTTCGGCGCCTGTCGGCGCGGCGGCTTCGAGTTTCTCGATATGCAGAACGCCGTTTTCAATCGACCCGCCCGGGATCGTGCCTGCGCGAGCGGCACGGCCAAGCTCGCGCAACCGCATGTCGAGGCGAGCTTGCCGGTCTGCCAGCCATTCCTCCGGCCGCAATGGCACAGCGAGACGACCGCCTTCCGCGATGGATTGTGCCGGAACGAGTGCGTGTTTCAGATCGCCATAGCGCCGGGACCTAGTAAGCCAGACATCTCCGGAGCGGAACGCATCGCGCAGATGGAACAGCACCGCGATCTCCCATAGGCGAGCGTCGCCAGCCCTCTGGGCCCGAAGGTGGCGATGCCATTTCGAGCTGGGCCGCAAGAAGCTGGTCATCGCGGCATCGTTCAAACCGGTACGAAGGGCCGTCACCGCTTCCAGAAGCGGCAGTGCAACGGGCGCAGCTCGCAGATCGAGCAGGCGCAACATGCGTGGAGCGTATCGGCGGAAGCGGTGATAACCGTCGAGCACATGATTGAGCGGATCGTCGGCCATGGTGGCGGTCAGCCTGGTTGCCATTGCAACAAGGGCTGACTCTTATACACAAGTAGCGTCCTGAACGGAACCTTTCCCGTTTTCCAGGATCTGATCTTCCATGTGACCTCCTAACATGGTAACGTTCATGATAACTTCTGCTCTTCATCGTGCGGCCGACT
>NZ_VPCO01000033.1:0-13931 GCF_013418175.1 Acinetobacter sp. YH12200 | reverse complement strand
TTTTTTTTGATAAATACTATCAACATATTTATCTAATTTTATATGTGCATTTCTTAAATCATTCGGCATAGTAGCTTTAGAATATAAGTCTGCCAAACATTTAGAACTATCATTTTCTCTAATGCTTAAAATTTCAAATGCAAGGTTACTGAGTTCTTCCAGTTCACTTTTAGTTAAAGTAGGTATTGGAAAATTGTTGTAAACAGTATCTTTTGAGTATCGAAAATCTGTTTTTATTCGACCTGCGACCGCTCTAACCCAGACCATATGCATTCTTGAATTAAGAATTGCAAATAATGCTGGAGAGGCATCAGGTATTATTAGGCAACTATCGTGTGCTATATAATCTTCTGAAAAAAATCCCATAGGTATATAATCTCGATTCTCTGAAGAATGGCGAGGTATAAGAATATAATTTTTCCCTTTGGGTTGTGTTATTTGAGCAAATAAGTGTGGGATACTTGCTAAATTAGGTCTTGATGAATTCTGTCTAATAATTTTGACTTCTTCAATTAATTGTCGAATCAACTTGATCTTGTATAAGTCATCTAAATCTTCATCAGCAAACCATAAACAATAACGTTTTTTTCCATTAATAAATTCACGTGCTGATATCAGCTCTTTAAAATATCTTTTGGATAATGGTTCTTTTTGAATAAAGGATGTTTTTTCCTCTTCATTGAATAGTAATTTCCCACCATCAGCAGGCATATTCCCAAAACACATATCTGGAATATTTGATAAAGGTTTTTTCCTGCTAGAAACTATTAGTTCACTAGATTCAGTTAAATTTGGATTAATTGTTCCTACACTTGTTTCAAGTGACTCCGAATATAAAATTTTACTTTTATTCTCATTTATCTTTTCGATACCAATAATAACTACGGTAACTGCAGCATTATGCTTAGCATTATTTTTCCACTTAAATGATTGATGTGCCCATGAAATTTCTACTCCCATGTTAAATATTCTAGGCCAAAGTAAAGAAACTTGTTCACCTTGAGTTATAGAGTTAGTTGACACAAATCCCAACTTCGCATTGGTTTTAGAAATAAAAGAGGCCCCTTTATAGAACCAAGCACTAACATAATCTAATAGCTTATAGTTTTTATTATTAAAAACTAATTTCAAGTCTTCACTTTGTTGAGAGTTTCTTTTTCTAGAGCCTGCAAAAGGTGGATTACCAATAATTAAAATTTGAGTATCAGGGGAATCAGGTTCACAAAATTTTAGCCAATCAACCTGCGTTGCATTATTACAAATTACATTACCTGATATTTTTAATGGTAATGCTGGTACTATTTCACCAAATTCAATTCTAAAAGCTAAATTCATTTGATGTTCAACTAACCATAAAGACAAGATAGCAACTTCATGTGCAAAATCATCAATTTCAATACCATAGAATTGAGAAACTTGAATCACTGAAAATGGTTTTGAAAATTGACCTGTTTTTTCAAGCTCTAATTCTTGAATACGTTTCAGAAGCTCCATTTCAAATTTACGAAGCTCTTTATACGCAATAATAAGGAAATTTCCTGAGCCACAAGCAGGGTCAAAAATTTTAAGTTGCCCCAAACGTTGCTGTAATTTTAATAGCTTATTAACACTGTCTTGGTTTTTCTCTAATTCTTCATACAAGTCATTTAAGAATAATGGTTCAATTACCTTCATAATATTGGGAACAGACGTATAATGCTGTCCCATGGTACTACGTTGTTCCGTATGAACAACTGCTTGGAACATAGAACCAAAAATATCAGGGTTGATATCTGACCAATCTAGATCTTTACCACACTCAATCAAAATCCTACGTGATTTGCGTGTGAATTTTGGAACTTGAATATCATCTTTAAACAAGCCACCATTTACATATGGAAAATCTGCTAAGTAATCAGGTAAATCTGTTTCACGATCTTCAGATAATTGGTTTAAAACTTTAAATAATCGACCAATTAAAGAAGATAAATCTGATCCATCTTCATTGCTCTTTGATATTGCCGAAGTGAATTGTTTGTCCTTAAAAATTTCAGTATCTTCAGCGAAATAACAAAATAAAAGTCGAGATAAGAAAATATTGAGTTGATGTAAGTTATCTTTATTATTTAAGTCATCTTCATCGAAATTATCTGCTTTAATTTCGTCAAATAGCTTTGCTAATTTTTCAGCGGCCTTAACATCTGCAGGATTTTCGCCTTGATATACGGCTTTCTCCATCCCAGCCCATGGTAAGAAGAAATCAAATTTTTTTGCTAACTCATTAAATGGAACATCCAATGTATCTTGTGTTTTTGTATCTACTGCCAATAGAGTCTTGAAGTCAGTTACGATCAAGAAGCGAATCTTATTGCTGTCTGTTCGCTTCTCATTCTTCATTTGATCAATCAGACCATGTAAATCATGCTGTTTTGCAATTTTGAAGTATATTTGGCGCTTCCAAAAAACCGTATTTTCCTTATCTTCAGCTAAATTACGCTCACCATTTCGAACTCGTCCAATAGATTGACTACGATGTCCATAAGCTAAAAGCAATTCATAGATAAAATCTTGTTGATTTAACTCATTTTGAATAATTTTATTGATGATCTGTTTAACATTTTCTTCAATTTTTACAATATTCATACGATATGATAACCATCTAAAATTTGGGTTTTAAAATTTCAAAATAAACCTATAATAGAACTATCATAGGTTTATTTTAGAACCACTATAGTTTTACTATAAATCTATTATAGATTAACTATAGTTGGATTTCGCCTTCTGTTCTTGCTGTAATCGTTGTGGGCGCAATTCACAAGTGTTATTTGCATAAGGGCATGTTTGGCATCCCTTACAAAAATCAAAGGGTTCTCTAAAGTCGTTGATAGTCGCACCAAGTTCTTGAACTACTTCATTAATGGCATATTCATTGAATTGCATGATTTTGAGTCGTTTGCCAAACAGAGAAGCACGACCCAAATCCTTAGTGTCAAGGAAGCCTAATGTTCTCAACTGTCGGCCAACCCATTCAGGTCTTTGCCACTCAGGAATTTCATTAGTCATACCTGCACCATAGTTTTCATCAAGCAAGGTTCTTAGCTCTAGGATAACCTGAGTGATAGTGAACTGAATGAAGCCTTCTTTTATTAAATTTTTGGCTGCTTCTTTTAGTGTTTCAATAGGATCATTAGTTTCGACCACAACTGTTTTTTGCTTAGCTAAGGCAACCTCTAATTCCTTCTCACACTCATTTGATACTAATTTCGCAATAACTCTAAGTGGTAATGCAATTTCATCAAATCGCCCACTTTTTTCATTTGATAGAGCTGCTAGATCGTCAATAAAGACACAATTCTTAAATGCCCATGTGTGCAACTCTTGTCTTAGTTTCTCAATGCGCTTGAACTCATTTACACCAAATTTATGAATATTGCCTTGCTCAGTTTCAGGCATGTGTCGGGTTTGGATTCTAAGCATTCGTGTACTTAGAATATCGTCAGCCCCACTTGTATTACTAATTAGCTTGATACCAAAGAAATTAAGACGTTCTGTACGCATGGTCTTTACGTCTGTCCAAATTTTCTCTGCTGTATGCTTGTTGTATGAAACCTTTAAGGCTTGAACCAGCTCGCTAAATTGACCACCATCTCTCCCTACTTTACTAGCAATACCCTCAAGATCATCAAAAACAACAAACCCCCTAGCGGCATCGATATGGCGAGCTGCTGTAGCTGCCGACACCTGACCTATAACTGTGCCATTACAAGATAATTTCGACAGGATAATCCCTGTCTGGGATTTTCCTGATCCCGCAGGACCATTCAAAAACAGGAGTGGCACAGACTCAAAGATATTCTGAACATAAGTAGCTAGAACGATTAAGGCGAGAATTGTGTAATCTTCTTCAACAGGTAGCCAAACAGATTTTTTTAAGATCTGATGAACATCTTTGAATAGATCTGCTGTCTTTCTAACCCTGGAACGACCATTCAAATAGTCGTTGATGCTAGACCAATTCCATGTACCAAACTCATTAGGTTTAGGAGTTGACCTAATCAAAGTTCCATCTGACAACCTGATAACTCGTTCAGATTCAGGAGTGCCTTTAGGTGCAGGAGAAAGTACAGCCTTATGTACTGTAGCATCGGATCTGACAACGACTGTTTCATACCTTTCAACAAAATAAGTATTCTGATAGTCATCCGTTTGCTTTTGGCGCACTAAGGTTTGAACTGGGTAATACATTTTCTTATTGATATAAGCGCCATTTATATCAACAGGAGCAACAGTAAATCGCCCTTCTGATAAAGTATCTTCTTCTTGAATATCGATAGAAATAACTGGCGCATCTTCAATTAAGGATAAGAATTCTTCTATACAACCATCAAGTAAGAAAAAGTCAGTCCAATCTGCACCCCATTCATTTTCAGGCTTCTCAGAGCCATCACTGTTATATTTAGGTGGTGCATAGTGAGAAGGGCAGACAAGTCTATAACACTCTAATGGGACGAATTCAGAGAGTTTTTCGGCCATCTTATTCCCTGCTGAATCGTGATCATGGCCGAAATAGATTTTATCAAATTTAGTCCAAAAATTTGGGTTCTTCATTTCATCAGGAATAGAAGATCCATGTGTACCTGAACAGACTAAAAATTGAGAGAACAGATCATTTTTCTTGAGGTTTTGATATACCACCCATGCGTCTTTAATGCCTTCACAGACAATTAGTTTTTTTTGCTTACGAAATGCATGTGTGAAATAAACTTGGGGTTTACCTTTCATCCAACCATTCCGATCAACTGGATTTTTAGTCACCCCCTCAATTGCATAAAATGCATGGTGGTTTGAAAAACTTCCATCCATTTTGCGTATAGGAACAGCTAAGGCATCACTTAAAACAACACCATCCCGATTAGTATAAGGATGAGTTAAGCCTAATTTGAATTCCTGAATGGTTTCGTTAGTTAGCGATCTTTTATGCAGATACTCTAAAGCTAATGGATTAGACCGTAATCGGCTAACCAATTTTTGATTCCAGTTTTGATTAATTGGCTTTTGTATATTTTCAACAGGCTTTTGAGTTTCAGTAGAAGCACTTACTTTTTTAACTGGAATATCTTGAGGTAAAGATAAAAATTTAGCAGCCTCATTCAAGGCTTCAGACTTACTCAAAGAAAAACGAAGCGCCCACGCATCAATTAAATCATAACTTTTATCATCGCCATTAAAATCACGGCAAATACCTAGATATTTCCCTTTCAGGCCAATTTTAAAACTCCCACCACCAGTTGCAGGAGTGTCAAATACATTACCAGTTACCCAATAGTGCCCTTCTTTTTTACCATTCGGGAATAAATGAGCAACAACTCTTTCAACATTATCGTTAAGCGCAGCAGCAACTATCTTAAAAGTATTATCAATCATTTATGCGCCCTCTAACATCTTGTTTTCATTATGAGCTTGCCACAATGAAAGAGCATCTTTTGGCTGTAGGTGTCCATAGTTTTGTTTCATTGTTTCTTCACTATCTAATAACAACCTTCCTGCATGGGCATATGCACCAGGAAACTGTTTAAGAAAGGAGGTAGCAACAATATCCCTGAAAAAATGAATACGAATACCACCTTTTTTAATTGTTTGATCTCCATACATCTTGAAGAATTCATCAATAACTCTTGATAGTGATCTAACTGTCAAATAAGGTGAACGAGTTGATACCATAAAATAAGGTGAGTCTTCGCTACCTTTAAAAGATTCCCTGTCTTTATCAAGATAATTAGCTATTACTGCTGATGTACTTTTAGAAAATACATGAACGAAATTTTCAGGAATGATTTTTTGATCAAAGTTTTTAAAACAATGTTTTGGTATATGAACCTCATATAAACCATTTTGGTTCTTATATATGCATTCCCCATCAGGCATATAACCTAATCTCATGTCTGACCAGTTTCTAGCCCGCAAAGGAAGTTCCAACAAACAAGAAATTATAGTGATATTTCTACTAAGCACTGCTGTGGGATACTCTGATTTCTCAGTATCTTTGAATTCTGAGCGATAACCATCATGAGCAGCTAAAACGTGTTTAGCTTTAGACAAGGCTTTCCTAACGTATTCAGAAGGATCTGTTAAATCAGTAATAAACTTATTTTTTATCTTGGTAGAGTTTGGGCTAAGCGTTTCCAGGCTTTGTGTAGTCTGTCTAAGTGAGTCAAATAATGGATAGTATTCTTCAGCCATTTTCAAAAGTTCTTCTTCACTTAAATCAAGACCTAATTCAGTCCGATGTTCAGAAAAGAAACATGATTCAGGCTTCCACATACAAGAAAAAGTAGTAATCAGACGAACGTAAGTCTGCACAATTGGCTTGCCTTCAATAATCGCACTATTGATAAGCGACTGGATTAAAGATGGTTTTATCAAATTAAATAAAGTAATGTCATTTGGATCAGTAATTTTTTTTGATTCAACAGCATATCTAATTAAAGTCATTAAATTGCCATTAAACACCGCTAAAGATGGAATGTATTTATTCTCATATAAGACAGTTAAATGAGTTACACAGGTTGAAGTTAAAATATTAGCTTGTGCCTTTTTCTTGGAAGGTCGAACCTTCCAACTTTCATTCCTTTTTTTATCCGTAAATATGTCTGTTTTATATTTAGCATATAAATAAATTTCGGATTTAAGACGCTCAGTGATTAAGCTGAAATCAAAATTTGGCTTTCGAGGGAATTTTGATTTAGTTCGTTTAGGAATATCTGAAACGAGAATAGGGTGAATAACCGAAGTTAAATAGCCCTCTGGTGCTAATGATATTTTTTCAAGTGCGCGAATAATCGCATAAGGTGAATATTTTTTCTTGTTAAAAAAATCAGGCTTTTCATCTATATCAGTAAAAAGAGGTAATGGTCGATAACCGCCATATGCCTTCCGTAAAAAATTTGCATTCAGATACTCAGCCTTGCAATAACTATTGACTGCTGTAGCAACCAATTTATATTTCTTCGCATCTTTATATTTCTTATACCCTTTTTCATACAAGGTATAGATATTATCTATGCACAGCTTAAAGCGAGTTGTGGCATCGGCATTCTGATCAAAGCCAAAATCATCTTTAACCCAATGCTTTGTACCGTGTAAGACAACAACTTCATCATTGATAAAACGCAATATCCCTCTATAGAGATAACGAAGTTCAATATCCAAATGTCCAACGGTTTCAGAAAAATATAATTCTAACTGGTCTTCAAATGCATCAGATTTCAACACCTCTATAGGATCATTCCTAAAATCAGGATTGAATTGATCCATGAACACATTTAATGCTCTTTTAGCGACCAAATTTTTCCGATGAATATAATCTTCGGTTTTTGATAGTTGGTAGTGCTTTCTTATAACTCGCTCTACATTAAGTAAAAGCTCTTTAAAAGAATGCTTATGGAATACAGCATCGCTATAAGCTGATATTGGTTGCATAACAAATCCCCGTATCACAAGTCGGTTGATTTGAAATACACAAATAGATATGAGATAATCTTTGCTCTAACGCCACGTTAGAAAGATTACCAAAAGCATCAGTGTTTCCCGCACTGGTGCTTTTTCTATTTTGTGATTTCAGAATTTAATTCATCTAAATTTTCAAGGCTTAATTTTTCATAAGCGGCTTCTGTCAAAACAATATTTCTTCTAGCTCTCTCTCCAGTTTTCTGTAAGTAACCTTTTTTTATTAACGCATTCACATAAGGAGTGGAATTATCAGAATTCAGATCCAAATACTGAGCAATTTCCCTACGAGTTGGCATATAACGGTTTTCGTTTAAATACTTATAAAGATAAGTAAGTAAAGAAAGTTGTCGATCCGTTAATATTGGTAACTGACCTATCATACATTACTCCTGAATCCATTTGATACTACCTTTTAAATACAGTTTGTACAATAGTTTGTATACACCTTTAGACAAGGTGGGACGCTTTAATTATCACTTAATCCCTCACTCACTCAATGCCTTTGCCATTCTTGATAATAATGAATAAGAGTAGACATATAAACAAAACCATTGTTTTAAGTAGAGTATCAGAATGCCTTTTAGTTCTTTAATGAATGACAAAATTTCAGTATATGATGAACAAAGAAATTTAATTATTGAAAATCAGCAAGCTAGTGTTCAAGATGGTAAATTAATTATCACTAAAAATGGTGATTTTGTTGTTGATGTGGGCTATCTAATTGAGCGTAAGTTACCTAATGGGCTTGTAGAGAATTACAGGGTAATTGAACCAAATTTTATGGCTGGCCTTGCAGGGATGATTCCATCACATTATCAAATGAAAGTGACTAATATAAAAGCTCCATCAGCAACTCCTAATAACATGGTGACTAATCATATTACAGTTTCAGGTCAAGCGCGTTTTTATCAAGACAGTATAGATAACTCTACTAATACTTATAATTCTTACACTTTGACTCAATATGAGAAAGCATTAGAAGCGGTGAATAATGAAGTCGATGGATTGGATCTCCATCAATCTGAAAGAGAGATAATTAAAAATAGCCTAGAAAAAATTGAGACTGAGTTGAAAAAACCTAGTCCAAATAAGGATATGCTGAGTGCCTGTGTCTCATTTTTACCAACCTCAATTGCTACCTTAGAGTCAGTAGTTAATTTAGGACAAATGCTAGGTATTTCTTAAAATTTCATAAAAGTAATATAAAACTCAAAAGGCCCTGTTTACTGGGCCTTTTTTATTTATTTCTACCTGTAGAAAAGAAAAGTATAGAACTATTAAAAAGCGCGTCACAATCAAAAAGCGTGTCACATTAAATAAAAAAATAAATAAAATACAATAGCTTGAATAAGTTTACTATTTGACATGCTCTTTGACATACTATTGACATGCTTTTTTTCATGTCATGGAAAGCGAATCCAGTAAAAAAAATGCGTGTCACAATAGCATGTCATATAAAATATGTAATATAAGTATATGATATATAAATTTATTTATATCTATATGAAAATAATAACTGACATGCTTTTTACAGCATGTCTAAAATGTTTATTGTTTAATAACATATACTTATTGATAAAATTGACACGCTTTTTAGTTTTTTAGTTAGTTTCCTTTTATTCTTCTACCACTACTCTTTTCTACTTTTTTGACCTTTCCTATATGTACCCATTTCTCATTTGAAACAGGAAGATACCTTAAGTACTTGAAATATATAAAAATTAAATTTCCATACTATGCGTCATTCTCGGCATGTGATGATGCATAATATGTCAATTTTTTTCTATATAAATTCATTTATTTTCAATAAGTTAATATGTTTTCCAATGTTTATTAAAAAAAAGTATTTTGCGTAGAGTAGGAAAGATAGTGTGATAATCAAACACTATCTTATCCTGGCTAATGTTTCCTTTTCCTACTTTTCTTTTTTTGCTTTAACAACATTTAGCTTGTTTTCATTTAATTTATCGAAGGCATCTTTTCCTATCACCTTCTTACACTTATCAAGAACGATACTTCTAATGAAGCTATTGATAGAAACATCTTCTTTTTGAGAAAGGCTTTCAACAGCAGTTTCTATAATCAAAAGCTCTTCTGCAAATAGTGGAATCGTTAAGTTCCTACCATTTTTAACTCTGGATCTCTCTCGTTGACTTAGGGTATTTTGCTCAAGGGTTATTTGACTTTTATTTCTGCTAGTAACAGTAATTTGTTTAGGCATTGGATCTGCTGCATCTGAATTAACGTCTTGCACAAAATCCTTGTTCTCTCTAGCAGCTTTAAACTTGTTGCTTGTATTATTTCCAGTCATCACAGCACCTCAATTAGAAATTGATTTAATTCGTCTTTAGCTTTAGATGCCGCCATCTCAAGAACACTCTTTGATTGAAGAACTGCATCTCTATACTGTTTTCGTTCATGCAATATGTTTTGCAATAACTTGAATTCCTCATAATCAGCAACAAATTCTCTTGCCTGCTCTGTTTCATTGGATTTGGCATTGGTTGATGCTCTATTAATCACAACCATTGAAACCAAGTTTGGATTGGTTTTTTTAGCTGTTTTAACCTTTTCATTTAGATAAGGGATTACATCTAAATCAAGAAGACTTGCTTGAGTGGGTACGATTAGCTTGTCACTGATAAGAAGTGCTTCTCTAAATATTTCAGAATCACGGCCAGCAACATCTATGAGAATGTACTGATACTCCCCATCTAGTTTTTCCAACTCAGCAATTAGATCCTTATGTATGGATATAGCATCTATCTTTTCTTTCCGATGCTTATTCCATTTCATAGCAGATTGTTGTTCATCAGCATCTACCAATAAAGTTTTACCTTTATTGCTTAAAGCAACAACCATATTTATTGCAATAGTGGTTTTTCCAACCCCACCCTTTCTACTAGCAATAGTAATTATTTCAGCCATTTATTCTCACTCTTTCAGATATTTCTAGGGATAGAAGGAATATACCAATAGGTTATTTAAGTTGCATTATAGAACATTAATAAAATTAAAATAAATGTTTTTTAGTTGTTTTATAAACCTATTATAGTTCTATCGTAGGTTTATTATAGGTTTATTATGAAACTATTTTAATTCTATCTCTTTTGTGAGCTTATTGTATTTGTAATTCATAATTTGGCTATTTACTAATAATTCAACGGCTTGTTGAATCACATTTAAAGGCGCAATAAACCATTCTTTAGGTTGATGATTTTTACCACCTTTGTCTGCGACCAATAAATCAAGGCAAGACTCACCAAAGAAAGCATGTAAGTAATATTCAAACTTCTGTGGATTAATATTGAATGCTTGATATTCAGCAATTACTTCAACGTCAGCCATCAAATAAGTCGGTTCTTTTTTTGCATTAGCAATACGTTTTTCAACAGTTGTGGTTGAAAATCCAATTTTATAGAGATGTTCAAGTGACTGAATTTTTGGTTCTTTACTATGAGATTTCAAGATGTAGATGTAACCAGTAGATGTATCATTTTCTGTAATCCCACCAAAATTAGTATAGAAATTAGAATTTGCTTGCTCATTAGTTTCAGAGACAATTCGCCCATCGTTATATAATGCTTTAGCTAGTGATCGATAGAGCATTGTGGATTCAGTACCATTTTCAAAAATAGTTCTAGTTCTACCATCTTTTCTGGTTCTGACATTATTAACGGTCTTATCTTCTCTAGTAAATGTAAAATCTGCCAAATAAACCAAAAGACCATTTAAAACATAGTAACTACCTTTTTCAAGCTGATAACTTTTATCATGAAATGGCAATAATTTCCGTTTTCCTTCACGAAGTTCCCTATGAACATCTTTAAAGAGGTGTTCAAATTGATCAAAATCCTTACAAGGTTTGCGTTTTGCAACTTCATCAGCTGCGGCACGCTGGGTAGTCACATGCTTAATTTTAAAGATATCACCATCTTTACCATCATCTAACAGACCAAGATCATCATCGTTAAAAATATCTTCAAGTGATTTAATATCTGACATATCTTTAATCCTGATGTTGTGGCAGCAAATTATGTTCATCATAATCTGCTAAAGCCATGTATTGCTCTGGATTAGTTTGAATTGCTTCTAAACGGCTCGCAAGCATAAACTCAGAAATGTTTTTCATATCCTTAGCAGGTACACGCCCATGCTGTGTCACAAAACTATTAATTTCATTAAATTTAGAGACCAATTGTTCATCAGCCGTTAGACCAGACGTCTTTTTCTTTACGTTTAAAAGACCTAAGTCATCATCAGCAATCATATCTTGAAGCCAGCTAAAATCTTCCACGTATTACACTCCAGCTCTTCTACGTTGCTCACGAATATAAATTAGGCATTCAGCTAATCGTTTTTCAATTAAGTTGTTTGATTCTAGACTAGGCTCACGACCAAACTGAACTTTGAAGGCTTTTAACTTAGGCCATAGCTCAATGGCTTCTTCTTGAGTCATACTAATCTTAGTTGCTTCAATTGCTTCCTTAATCAATTTTAGTACATTGACTGTGACTTCTTTTGATAGGATTTCAAACGCTTTTTGGAATGGATTCACAGATTGAATTAAATCAATATTCAGGTCTTCGATATTGATAAATTTATCTGCCATGCGAATAAACTTTTTATCGCCAACTTCTTTGACTTCTGCTGTGCTAATTACTGAGTCCACTACTAAATATTGACTCACTTCTTCAAGCTCAGCTTTTGTTAAGTCTGGATATTTTGTTTGGATAATTTTAGGAATAAGGACTTTATTCACCACTTCAGGCTCAACCTTACCTGCCGAACCTGCAATTACTTTAGCATCTTGAAGAATCGCTGCTTTTAGGTCCACAAGATCATTTTCAATAATTGCTTTCGTTTTAGCTGTGCTTGGTTCTTTAAAACCTTTAATCGTGAGTGTTCCTGGCGGAACAATATCTTCATCATCACGTTTGGTTTTAAACTTGAAGTTTGGTGCAAGTATTTGTTCCATTAACAAAGATGCAGTAATTGCTTTCAGCATGTTGTTTACTGCAAATTTAACTTCAGTATCCTGTGCATCAGGTTGAGCAATAAGATTGGTAAATTGCGCATGTGATTTGTTCGAGCTATCTCGTGTACAACGTCCCACAATTTGCACAATTTCAGTTAGAGAGCCGCGATAACCAATCGTTAAAGCATGTTCACAGAATTGCCAGTCAAAGCCTTCTTTTGCCATACCTAGGGCGATGATGAGATCAAGATCATCTACGGTTTTAATATTACGCAAATATTCAACAACTTTATCACGACCATCTTCTTCAACGAGGTCTGCTACTTTTAAAATCTTACCATCTGGCCGTTTAACCGTAATAATGCCCGTATTAGGATCTTTAGCAATATGCTCACCAATGATTTCGAGGATCGCATCCACTTCATCATATTTATCTTTGGTTGATTCGCCAGAATTTACATTTGGAATATGAATGATGGTTTTTTTATCGGTATCCAATACTTCTGCAATTGCGATAACGCCTTCATCATCTTCTGCAAAGTAGCGGCCTTTATAGAAGTGATAACCAATGCCTAATGACTTTAAATGACTATAGCCATTGAGTTGTTCGTAATAGTTAAAAGAAACTTTATCAAACTTTGCTTCGTCTTCAGGTGTAAGCACAGGAACACTATCACCACGGAAGTATGAGCCAGTCATCGCAACAATATGAGCAGTGGTATTGTCCATTAAAGATTTAAGTACTGTACCCAAAACATTACCAGCATCTGCTGATACATGATGAAACTCATCTATTGCAACCAAACAGTTATTAAAAACTTGATCTTCAAGTCCATCAAATGCGTTTCTTAAAGTGCTATGAGAACATACTAAGATTTGATCAGAGCTGTCCATAAAGCGTTTAAACGCTTTTCCTTTGCTTTTATCACCACCAGCAGTACATAAATTATTTTCAGGTTTAATATCCCAATCTGCAAAAAAGCCACTTTCGCTCAGCTTAGTGCTGGCAAATGAGCCACCAATAGAGCGTTCAGGTACGGCTACAATAACTTTGCTCAAACCTTGGTTATGTATCTTGTCTAAACCCAAGAACATTAATGCACGAGACTTACCTGATGCAGGAGGAGCTTTTAAGAGTAAGTACTGACTATTGCGAGATTGAAAGGCGCGAGCTTGCATCGCTCTCATGCCCATATTATTTGTTGAGGTACTTTCCCCAGTTTGTTGATAATTAACATCAATAATATTTATCATATTTTACCCCTCAATTGACATTTTATTATATAAAAAACTGAGAATAGAAAGTCGACACTCATCGCTCTTAATCTGTTTTTGAGATTTTTTTTGATAAATACTATCAACATATTTATCTAATTTTATATGTGCATTTCTTAAATCATTCGGCATAGTAGCTTTAGAATATAAGTCTGCCAAACATTTAGAACTATCATTTTCTCTAATGCTT
>NZ_VPCO01000032.1:0-18082 GCF_013418175.1 Acinetobacter sp. YH12200 | reverse complement strand
GATAATCTTTCTCGGATTCAATCAATAATTGAACCGCTCTTTCTCTGATTTCAGGGGTATATTTTACTTTTTTCATCGGGACATTCTCTCAGAAAGCTTGGTCTCCGACAAACCCGGTACGGTTCACAGGATGACACTGACTTGAACAAAGCTGAATTTCAGAAGCATACCTCACAATATAAGTACCTCTATACCAATACTCGTGTCGTACAACCGAAAGACAAAGTTTCTGTACTGAATGATGTGAACTTCCAACTGGAACTCATTCACAAAGATACAATCAATGTCGGCTATATCCTGAATTTACTGCAATCTGCAGTCAACAACACCGATCAGAAACAAAAGCAAAAATATCGTGAACAGGTGCAAGATCTACTGGCAAATAATCATACGCTGTACGACAAACAGGAACTGATCCAAAAGTTTCTGGATGAAAATATTCCACGCATGATCACAGGGCAAAGTGTAGAAGAAGCGTTTGCACAATTTTGGGATGTAGAAAAGGAAAGAGCGATTGATGAGCTTTGTCAAAAAGAAGCAATCAAGCCCGAAGTGTTCAAAGAAGTGATCGGCAAATATGAATACACCAAACGTCTGCCAAGTCGTGAAGATGTGACTGATCTACCTATTACTCGCCCCAAGATTTCAGAGCGTAAAACACTCATGAATACGCTAGTACTCAAGACCAGACAATTCATTGATAAGTTCTACACTGGGCTGTAGTTTCCATTGACCCTTACTCAATATACATATCTAAACAAACTCCCCAACCAAAACTGGTTTTAGCCCTATATCATCGGGCTAAGATCAGGTAAGCATAAATCCCCCATCCCCACACTTAAACTCATTTCTCTGCTCATAGCGAAACTTGATGATCAATCTTTATGATCGTTTTTTATTCATCAATTACGATACTCACATCGAAAGTGAGAATATAGTGAAATGAAAATGGGCGCTGTATTTTTTGATATTTGAGTTTAGCCCATCGGATTATCGAACAAATGGACCACATATGGTCTATGAAAATCCGGTGGTCTAGAATCTTCAGTCAACAAAAAACCCCATAAACCAAAGGCTTACGAGGTTGAATGTGGTGGGCCCAGACAGACTTGAACTGTCGACCAACGGATTATGAGTCCGCTGCTCTAACCAACTGAGCTATAGGCCCTACATGCTGAAAACTTTATTTATCAATAAGTTCAAGCGTCATGAATACTAGCTAAGATTTTTTTGAAAGACAAGTACTTTTATAACCACTTGAACACTTAGGCAGCAATCATCATGACTTGATTCGAAAGAAATTCTAGTTCTTTAATACTTCAGTCTAAAGACATGCAGAAAAATGGGTATATACAGATCAATTTAAGGCAGCCTAGCCTGAAATATTGACGTCAACCTCATAGAATAAAGCATACATTTGATAGATTTGACGTCTCAGTATATTTATAAAGTATCAAAAAATATTTGATAAAATATTAAAAATGATGGAAAAGTATATGAGCTGCAGAATAAAGAAAAATTAGAATTGAGACTTCATTTCTTTTTCTTTACGCAAATCCTGCTTAATTTCGATGAAAGACCATACAATTATAAGCACTAAAATCAATAAAGAGACTACAAAGGCTGTAATGTATGTCATAGTTTTCAATCTCAGAGTAGAAAGAACAACAAAATAGAAAGGATTAATACCCCTTCTCTTCTTCGACAAAAGTCTAATAACTAAATCTTGCTCTGGATAGTCATTTTTTCACCATTTTAAGACTTTTTTTATATCTAATAATACTTTTTTAATATCAAAATTTTTTATTTATACATTTTAGCTCTTAATATTTCAGTTTAAAAAGATCAAGAAATTATAGATTTCTACATTATTTACACGTTTTATTTGCCAGCCTATTGACTGAATGGCCGAACAAGAAGAAATTATGCAATTCTCCACATATGGCTTTTACTTAATCTGTGCTTATGCTAAATAAATTCATTGGCGAATCTGCATTTAAACTTGCGGGTTGGCAATATCATGTCGAACCAGATGTACTCGAAGACAAACAGGTCATTATTGGCTTTGAACATACTTCAATGATGGATGCGGTGCTGTCGATTGCCCTCTTCCAGATTTATGATCTTAAAGTTCATACCTTGATCAAAAAAGAACTATTTAAAGGACCTTTCAAACCGCTATTAAAAGCTGTCGGCGGTATTCCTGTTGACCGCAAGGCCAATAAAGATATCGTGACCCAGATGGTGGAGCATTTTCAGAATAATGAAAAGTTTAATCTGGTGATTGCACCAGAAGCGACACGTGCCAAGCAAGGTGAAGCACGTAAACCGATCCGTACCGGCTTCTGGCATATTGCCAAAGCTGCCAATGTGCCGATTGTGTTGCTATATGCCAATTCCAGAACCAAACAAGGTGGCATTTTAGGCAAGATTTATCCAACAGATCTGGCTCAAGATCTGGCCTTAATCAAACAGCTCTATAAAGATAAAGTGGATCTGGATATTGTCATTCCGGAATAAGCTCAGTAACAGTGCTCGACATGAACAGATCCTTTGCTGTTCATGTCCTCCTAAAGCATTTGTATAAATTTGAAAAATAAAATCAAAAACTGCACTATAGCATTCCCCTTTTCTATCAATTTAATACAATTTTTTTGTTTTATCCTGAAATCTCAAATCCAGACACTTTTTTTTAAAAAAAAGCTTATGGTAGAATTTCGGCATTCTGATAGGCATACAGCCAATCTACAAGGAGCAAAGTTCGCATGGCGGGTCATTCCAAGTGGGCCAATATTAAGCATCGCAAAGCAAAACAAGATGCGAGTCGTGGTAAGCTTTTTACCAAATATATTCGTGAATTAACCACTGCTGCAAAACTCGGTGGTGCAGATGCAGGAAGCAATCCTCGTTTGCGTGCAGTTGTTGAAAAAGCATTGTCTGTAAATATGACACGTGATGTGATCAACCGTGCCATTCAACGTGGTGCTGGCGGCGAAGATAATGATGACCTGAAAGAAGTAACCTATGAAGGTTATGGCGTAGGCGGTGTTGCTGTACTGGTTGAGACCATGACAGACAACCTGAACCGTACTGTACCTGATGTGCGTCATTGCTTCTCGAAAACTAATGGTAATTTAGGTACTGCTGGTTCGGTGGCCTATCTGTTTACCAAACGTGGCGAGATCACTTTTGAAGATGTTTCTTTAGAAGATCAAATCATGGAAGTGGCTTTGGAAGCAGGTGCTGAAGATATTGAAGTTGCTGAAGATGAAATTCTGGTCATTACTACACCTGAAAGCTTTGGTGATGTACAGGATGCACTCACTGCAGCAGGCCTGAAGTCTGATAATGCTGAAGTAGTCATGAGCCCTTCAACTAAAGCTGAAATTACAGATGTTGATCAAGCCAAAATGATTTTGAAAATGATCGATATGTTTGAAGATTTGGATGATGTTCAAAACGTGTATACCAACGTAGAGTTCACCGATGAAGTGATGGCGCAATTAGACGCTTAATCTTGGATCTAGACCAAAAACGCACCTGAGGGTGCGTTTTTTTTATGACGGTCTGCTACTTTCGCACTGGATTAAACTTTATTGAGTAATCCGCTACAGTTAAAGACATTATATTCTTTAATGACAAAGCTCGAATGCAATGCAACCACATGCTCAATTTTCCCGATACGTTTGAGCAGAATTTCACTATAATTTTCCATATCCCGCGCCACCACTTCGACAATAAAGTCTGCAGACTGACCAGTGACCAAAAAGGCATTAATCACTTCGGGAATACTTTCCAGCTCTTCCAGAAATTTGGCAAAAGTATCACTATCATGCTTACTCAGTGACACCTGTAATAGCACATGCAGACTAAAGCCCAATTTTTGGTAATTAATTTCACGTTTTAAACCACTGATAATATTCTGATCGATTAAGTGTTTGATCCTGCGATGAACCGAACTTACAGATAAATTCACCCGCTCTGACAGTTCATTCAGATTGACATCTTCATGGGTCAATATTTCTAGAATATGTTTATCGAAACGATCCAGTTCCATTTTTATACTCTTTCTTAATAATCAATAAAAATAGCAAAATATTGCACTCTCCCTGTTATACAATATTTATTTATTTTTCACAAAGTTTTCATATTCTGAAAATATTTTCCAAATCTTCTGCCATTTTATAAAGTAACTTTCAATCCTGAACCAGATAACCGTTAATCATATAATTCTAAAAAATGACCATGGTAATTTCTATTAATTATTTATTTTTTAATAGTTTAAGTTTAATTAGTCCAGTAAAATATAAGCCAGACCTTCAAGTACCCGCACAGTTCAGCCACTTATCTTTTACAAGTGTATAGAAATAGATTAAAACAAAGCCGCACTAAAAATAAAAATAGCATTTTTCAAAAATATTAAATAAGGAATGCTCATGGCTTCTAAAATTTTAAGTTTGATTAAAACCAAGGTGAGTCCTGTCTTAACGGCTGAAACACAAACTAAAAGCCTGTTAGGTGGCTTATTCGCTGGAACAGCCTCAGGTACGCTTAGCAATCTCATTGGCAGTCTAAACGGCTCTAATTCACAACCTTCCGTGAGCTCATTATTAAACAGCCTTCTCTCTGGACATAGTCTGAACAGCGCAAATATGAGCAATTTATTAATTCAGTTGTCTGGTTCAAATGCTTCATACGATTCAAAATATCAGCAGTGGTGGTGGTTCATCTAGCTTTGATTTTGGTTCACTGTTCAATCACTTTAGTAAAAATATTGATATCGACCCAAATAATCCTTGGGGTTAATCATCATCTCATTAAAAACGCGCAAATGCGCGTTTTTAATTTTAGGATTTGCCTTGAAGCTTATACACCACGCCAGTCTACTCGCGCATTGCGTTCGGTTCGGTAAATACGACAAATATATTCACCCAGAGGCAACGCATTTAAATGCTGCTGATAATCACGATATTCTTCGGACAAGGTTTCAAAATTTTCTTTTTCCCACGGCGTCCCCGGAATCGCCAATAATGGAGCAAGCATAGAACAGACAGCAATATCCGCCAGACCTAAACGATTTCCGACAAAATAATATCCACCTTGACTAACCAGCATCTGATTGAGTTGCTGTACAGTGACATCAATATGCTGTTTGGATTCCGCCACGGTTTCCTCATTCAATGCATAACCCTTGGCGACCATCGCTTTTAATAAAGGTTTAGAAAATTTTTCAAACTGGCGCAAATAGCCCTGCTCACCAATTAAAATATCGAGAGATTCATGATCGGAAGTCAGCGCTTGAGAGAGCATCCAGCGGCGGACATGACGACCCAGCTCCAGAGTAATTTCATTAATTTCTAAGGCTTTATTTCGAAAATGTCCTTCAGCATACAATAAACGATGTTCTGGATAAGTATCATCCAGATAAAGCGCAATCTGGGTTGAATCTGCAATCCATTTGTCCTGATCGCGCAAAATAGGCAGACGATTCTGTCCTGTTTTCAGTCGGGCAAAAGCCCGATGTACGCCGGGAATCAGGTTGTGAGCAACATAGTACAGCTCTTTATGGTCCAGCATCCAACGTGCTTTTTCGCAAAAGTGAGATAAAGGAAACTGGTATAAAGTTCGCATGCATGCTCCATGTTTATCGTTATTGGATCAGGGCGTATAGGCCGCTGTTTTATTCAGATACTTTAGTCACTCAATTTTAGAAAAACAATGTGATTTTTATCCAAAAGTACAATACTGGCTGATTATTCCTCTATATTCGGCGGACTCATAATAAATCCGGGAAAGCTCAGCGGAGCTTTTAAGTTATAAGAAGCATTTGATTGCAATAAACCACAAGTGCATGACCTGACTTTAGCCGTGCTTTCATGTAAAATCGGGGGCAATTTTTATATAACGCTTTTGTGAGTTATTTCATGGGTTTTAATTGCGGTATTGTCGGCTTGCCGAACGTTGGCAAATCTACACTTTTCAATGCTTTAACCAAAGCTGCTATTGCTGCAGAAAACTTCCCGTTCTGTACCATTGAACCAAATACCGGCATCGTGCCTGTTCCTGACCCACGTTTAGACAAATTGACAGCAATTGTTAAACCGCAGCGCGTGATTCCAACGTCTATGGAATTTGTGGACATCGCAGGTCTGGTCGCTGGTGCTTCTAAAGGTGAAGGCTTAGGTAACCAGTTCCTGGCCAACATCCGCGAAACTGATGCAATCGCTCACGTGGTACGTTGTTTTGAAGATGAAAACGTCATTCATGTGAATGGTCGTATTGATCCACTGGATGATATCGCAACGATTAATACAGAACTCGCGCTTGCAGACCTGGACGCGGTGGCGAAAGCGATTACCCGTTTGACTAAATCTGCCAAAGGTGGTGACAAAGAAGCAATTGCTACTAAAGCAGTATTAGAAAAAATCCAGCCTTTACTCGATGAAGGCAAACCGGCTCGCGCAGCGGATCTGGATGATGACGAACGTAAACTGGTACGTGGCTTTGGCTTAATGACGCTTAAACCAACCATGTATATTGCCAACGTTGCTGAAGACGGTTTTGAAAATAACCCGCATTTGGATGCAGTGAGAAAATTGGCTGCTGAAGAAAATGCAATTGTCGTACCTCTTTGCAACCAGATTGAAGCGGAAATTTCATTGCTTGAAGATGAAGACCGTGCTGAATTCCTGGAAGCGATGGGCATGGAAGAACCTGGTTTAAACGTGGTGATTCGTGCAGGTTATTCACTACTTGGCTTACAAACTTACTTCACCGCAGGTGTACAGGAAGTTCGTGCCTGGACTGTGAAAGTTGGTGCAACTGCACCGCAAGCCGCTGGTGTAATTCATACCGACTTTGAAAAAG
The DNA here is from genome assembly GCF_013418175.1 of Acinetobacter sp. YH12200. Classification (NCBI taxonomy): domain Bacteria; kingdom Pseudomonadati; phylum Pseudomonadota; class Gammaproteobacteria; order Moraxellales; family Moraxellaceae; genus Acinetobacter; species Acinetobacter sp. YH12200. The sequence goes on along the minus strand of NZ_VPCO01000032.1, from coordinate 11,215 downwards.
GCTTTATCCGCGCAGAATGTATTGCTTATGATGATTTCGTGCAGTACAACGGCGAAGCGGGTGCAAAAGAAGCCGGTAAATGGCGTCTAGAAGGTAAAACCTATATCGTTCAGGATGGCGACGTTTTACATTTCCGTTTTAACGTCTAAGTATTTGCTGTGTGAAAAAGCCCCTTCTGGGGCTTTTTTATTACCTAGGAAATAAGATGACCGAGCGTAGAAAACTTACAGGCAACGCATAATTCACACATATTAACAATAATGATAATTATTCTCATATAAAAATATTAAATTCAGGCGTATGTTAAATCTAATGAAAAATAACATGACTTCATTCTAGCAAAGGAATCCTGACCATGAGCTATACCCTGCCTGTACTGCCATATCCCTATGATGCCCTAGAGCCTCATATCGATAGCAAGACCATGGAAATTCATCATAGCAAGCATCATCAAACCTATATTAATAATATCAATGCAGGGATCGCAGGAACCGAATGGGAAGATTTATCGGTCGAAGCCTTAATTAGCAAATTCAATGAAGTACCGCAGCAATTAAAACAGAACGTGATCAATAATGCCGGTGGACATGCCAATCACTCCCTGTTCTGGACAGTCATGAGTCCAGACGGTGGCGGCCATCCAGAAGCTGAAATTGCAAAGGCCATTGAACATGAATTAGGCGGATTCGAGGCATTTAAAGACACCTTTACCCAGGCAGCACTGAGCCGTTTTGGTAGCGGTTGGGCCTGGCTGAGTGTTGCGCCAGATCAAACACTTATTGTAGAAAGCAGCGCCAATCAGGACTCTCCACTGATGCATGGCAATATTCCCATTTTAGGTCTGGATGTCTGGGAACATGCCTATTATTTGCACTATCAAAACCGTCGTCCGGAATATATCTCGGCTTTTTTCAATGTCGTGAACTGGCAAGAAGTGAATCGTCGTTATCTGGAAGCATTGAACACGCTTTAGCTTTAAATATTTAAGGAGATCGACCATGTCTACACCTATTCTGATTAAACGCATAATTGGCAGCACACTCCTGATCTGTGGTGTATTTGTGATTTTATTAGAACATGTGTGGATACCCTCTTTTTAGAGTCTTGCTGTTGTCTCATCCTAAAAAAGCCAGTCTGAATGACTGGCTTTTATGCTTATAACTAAATGGCTAAAGGTTTATTGCATATTAGCAATCGCGGTGCCTTTTTGTTTGGGATCAGTATTTCCCAATTCAGGATTATCAATCGCATTCTGACATTGCAGTTTATCCCGCTCATAATCCGCCTGCTTTTGTTCCAGACTGCTGCCATTGTCGATCACGGTACGCGCCCAGATTTCCAGACTGGTTAAGGCTTTACGGCACAAGGCATATTTACCTTCAGTCACCGAATCGGTCATTTTGACATTAATACGCCAGTCTGTGCTCAGCTTACGTGCCGGTTGACGCACCTGGGTTTCCAGCTGATCCACTTCTTTATGATAAACCAGTGGATCGACTTTATTGATCAGTTGCCATGCCGCATTGGCATAGGTGGTCGCATCATTCGTCAGTTTAGGTGCCGGTTTAATTTCTGGCTTATCAGTCGATTGACTGTCATTCCCACACGCTTGTAACAACAATGCAGTGCTCATTAAAGCAGCTGTCAGCATCGTACGTGTCTTGAACATCCACATATCAGGCTCGCCAATTTAAACATTTCGGCACTATGCTATTAAATTCACGTAGAATACACAATCTTCATTTGACCCATCGTTCAACTCTCCTTCAAGGTGTGTCGTGTCTGAACAGAATCAACTCGCTACGCAACCTGCTGGCTTCTGGCAAGGTGCAAAAGATAGCCAAGCGATCATCTTCACTTATTTACCAGTGTCGTTTGCTTTTGGCGTTTCAGCCACTCAGTTTGGCTTTACGGCTTGGGAAGCGCTGTTTCTTTCCTGCTCGATGTATGCAGGTGCCAGCCAGTTCCTTGTGGTCGCACTTTTAGGCAGTGGCACATCTATCTGGATGACGGCATTAACGGTGATTGCCCTAGACATTCGGCATTTGCTCTATGGCCCTGCGCTGCAAAACCTGATTCAAGACCGGCTGAATTTAAAGAAAACCGCGATCTGGTCTTGGGGTCTGACCGATGAGGTTTTTGCTTCCGGCATGATCAAGCTCTCGCAACGGCGTCAGGAATGGTCTGAATCCTGGATGCTGGGTTTAAGCCTGTTTAGCTGGATGTCCTGGGCATTGGGATCTTTTCTCGGTGGTTTATTTGCCGATCAGGTCAGCAATCTGCCGCAATTCTTGCAAGCGGCTCTAGACTTCCTGTTACCTGCGCTGTTCCTGAGTTTCCTATTGGCTGCTTTTGAGAAGAAACATACTTTTGTTGTGGCTGTCACCATTCTGGTTTCTGCTGTGGCCTGTTACTTTATTGATCTGTCTGCCGCGATTTTCATTGGCATCAGTTCTGGTATTTTTGCCGGCCTGTTCAAGCACTATATCTTAAAACAGCCAGATCCTGAACATGCAGGAGATCAAGCATGAATCTAGAGATTATTCTGGTCGGCATTGTCGTCGGGATCGCCAATTTCGTCTCACGCTTCGGGCCTTTTTTTGTGATTCAGAAATTTCAGCAAGGCTCACAAAAACGCGGAGCATTGTGGCTAAAAATTGCCTTGGGTTCAATCGGCATTGCGGCAATCAGCTCCATGCTGGTAGTTGCTACCTTACCGCCATTATTAGCAACACCGAATAAAAGTATTGCGATGCTGGTCGGATTTATCGTACTCACTGCGCTTTACTTTAAATTCAAACGCATCGTGATGGCGACCCTGACCGCAGCACTGACCTATGGTCTGGTTTATACTTATGTGCCGATGACGTTTTAAGCTTGAACTGACTGATCAATCAAGATAAAGACTTATGCTTATGGAATAGTATAGGTCTTTATTATATAAAAATAATTAGCTGATCCCTATTATTTTTCCTAAAAGAAAAAGCTCAAATAAAATCATTTCCGTATTCTTTTATACTTTTTTAATACTCGACCAGTTGTAGATAGAAAAAAGCTATTGCCAAAACAGGATATACCGTCTTCAAATCAGTCTGACAGATCAGTGACATGACAATTACGCCTTACTTACCTCCAGAAAAACTTTATAAATAAAACTGTTGGACAATATCACAATTTTGTATGAATCTTGGCTTAACTGCCGGCTCAGTTCTGCTATGCTAAAAGTCCATAAAATCAAGCATGGATGACACACATGAGCGTGACTATTGGTACTCCCCTGCAAGCTTCTGCCTATAAAGTTCTATTATTGGGTTCTGGTGAACTGGGCAAGGAAGTGGTGATTTCACTACAACGTCTTGGGGTCGAAGTTCATGCTGCTGACCGTTATGAGCATGCACCTGCCATGCAAGTCGCGCATTATTCCTATACCTTGAATATGGCCGATGCTGAAGAATTAAAACAATTGATCCATCAAATCCAGCCGCATTTAATCGTTCCTGAAATTGAAGCCATTGCCACACAAGTACTGATTGACGTTGAAGAACAAAATATTGCGACCGTCATTCCTTCGGCTAAAGCAGTCAATCTGACCATGAACCGCGAAGGCATTCGCCGTCTGGCCGCAGAAGAACTGGGGCTGCCAACTTCAGCGTACCGATTTGCTGACACTTTAGAGTCCTTCCGTGCTGCCTGTGATGATGTCGGCTATCCAAACTTTGTCAAGCCGGTCATGTCCTCTTCTGGCAAAGGCCAGTCTCGGGTAAAAAGCTTTGCAGAGGTAGACACGGCTTGGGAATATGCGCAAACTGGTGGACGCGTCAATCAGGGTACGGTGATTGTCGAATCGCAAATTGACTTTGATTTTGAAATTACCTTATTGACTGTTCGTGCAAAAAATCCGGCAACCGGCGAGATCGAAACCTCTTATTGCGATCCGATCGGACATCGTCAGGACTCGGGCGATTATGTCGAAAGCTGGCAACCTCAGCCGATGACTCCGGCAGCGCTAGAGGAATCTAAACGCATTGCCCACAAAGTCACCACAGCACTGGGGGGTTGCGGAATCTTTGGTGTAGAACTCTTTGTCAAAGGCGACCAAGTATGGTTTAGTGAGGTTTCTCCTCGTCCACACGATACCGGACTGGTAACACTTGCCTCTCAATTCCAAAGCGAATTTGAATTGCATGCACGTGCGATTTTAGGCCTGCCGGTCAATACCACACGGCATAGTGTGGCTGCCAGCGCGGTGATTTATGCCGGGGTAGATGATCGTAATCTTTCATTTTCTGGCCTGAATCTTGCTTTAGCAGACGGCAATACTGATTTGCGCCTGTTTGGCAAACCTGAAGGCTTCGAACGGCGTCGCATGGGCGTTGCGACTGCACGTGCTGAAAGCATTGAACAGGCACGCGAACTGGCACTTCAGGTCGCAAATCAAGTTAGCATTAATCAAAACTAAGCTGAAATACCAACGGACCACTGTTCATGATCAATACCTTACCTCTGCTGAATTACATTAAAAGTAACCATGACATTAAAGCCATCAATCAATGGCGTAGTGATGTCGAAAATCAGCTACAGGAGAGTTTTGAAAATGGACAGCCGATTCGGGATATTATTCTGGCACGTTCCAATCTGATTGATGAAGCACTGCAATTTCTCTGGAAATATGCCGAACTGGATCAAACCGATTTGGCCCTGTTTGCTGTCGGAGGTTATGGTCGCCGTGAAATGCTGCCTTATTCTGATGTCGACCTCATGATCCTGTCAGAAGACGAGATTAGTCCAGAGCAGGAACAGCTGATTTCTACCTTCATTTCATTACTCTGGGATGTCGGTAATTTCAAACCGGGGATCAGCGTGCGTACCATCAATGATTGTGTCAGTCAGGCCAGTAGTGATCTCACCGTTGCCACTACGCTAATCGAAGCACGCCTGATTATTGGCAATGAGAACCTGTGCAAATGGCCACGGCGCATCGTGTCACGCACCTGGACCGATAAAACCTTCTTTGATGCCAAAATGGATGAGCAGCATAAACGCTATGCTCAGCACAACAATACCGAAAGCAATCTGGAACCGGATATTAAAAATGCACCGGGCGGTATCCGCGACATCAACCAAATCGGCTGGATTGCCAAACGACATTTCCGCGTCAACCGGATTTATGATCTGGTACATCTGGGTTTTATTTCAGAATTTGAACTGGGTGTGCTCGAAGAAGCTGAAAGTTTTCTCTGGGAGATTCGCCATCACCTGCACCGCCTGACCAAGCGTGACGAAAACCGCTTATTGTTCGATTATCAGCGTGATATTGCGGCTAAATTCGGCTATGTGCGTGATGAGGCGCATCATCCGAACTATCCGATCGAACAGTTTATGAAGCGCTATTATCGCAGCGCACAGCAAGTCTCCACACTCAATGAAATGCTGTTGGCCTACTTCAATGAATCTGTGATTACCCCACGTTTACCGCAATATGAACGCCAGATTGAGGAAATTAATGAAAATTTCAAACTGGTCGATGGCAAGTTAGCAGTTCAGCATCACAAGATTTTCTCGGAAAATCCAAGCGCGATTCTGGAAATTTTCTACCTGTTGGCCAATCGTCCTGAAATTCAGGGCATTCGTGCGCGTACCTTACGCCTGCTGACCTTGGCAGGAAAACGCATTGATCAGGATTTTCGTGATAATCCGGTGCATCAGGCGCTGTTTATGGCGATTATCCGCTCACCGCATCGACTCTACGACACCCTGGTGACGATGAAGCGTTATGGCGTACTGGGTAATTACATCCCGGCCTTTGGGCAAATTCTGGGCCTGATGCAATATGACCTGTTCCATATCTATACGGTCGATGCACATACCTTATTGTTGCTACGCAATTTAAATCGCTTTAAAGCACCTGAATTTGCCAAGGAATTTCCTGTGGTCAGTTCAGTGTTCCAGCGCCTGACCCGTCGTGACATTGTATATCTGGCAGCTCTTTTTCATGATATTGCCAAAGGTCGTGGCGGTGATCATAGTGAGCTTGGAGCAGCCGATGCCATTAAATTCTGCCGTAGCCATGGCTTTACCGAACGCGAAAGTAATCTGGTGGCCTGGCTGATCCAGAATCATCTGGTGATGTCTGTGACTGCGCAGAAAAAAGATATTTCCGACCCGGATGTGGTCAAAGAATTCGCAGAAAAAATGGGCGATATGGAGCATCTGGACTATCTGTATACCCTGACAGTTGCGGATATCAATGCCACCAATCCCAAGCTCTGGAATACCTGGCGCGCATCCTTGATGCGTCAGCTCTATACGCAGGCGCGTGATGTGATCCGTTCTGGTCTCGGCCGTCCGGTCGATTATCAGATGCTGATTGAAGACACCAAGTTTGAAGCCAGTGAACGTCTGGTCGAGCATTTCTCGCTCTATGATGTTGAAAAAGTCTGGCAGGAACTGGGTGATGATTATTTCCTGAAAGAAACCGCGGATGAAATTGCCTGGCATACCCGCGCCATTTTACAACATGGCGATAATCCTGCGCCTTTGGTGCTGATGCGGGCACATCGAAAATATGCTCAGGATGCGGTACAGATCTTTATTTATACTCAGGATAAACCGAACCTGTTTGCGACCACCGTTGCCATTCTGGATCGTATGAATCTGGATGTTCAAGATGCGCGGATTATTACCGCGACCAAAGCTTTTAGTCTGGATACCTATGTGGTGCTGGATCGCTTTGGTACCTTACTCACCGACCCTGAACGGGAAGCCACCGTCATTGAAGCCCTGAAAGACGCATTAAGCCATTCAGATGAATATCCGGGTCTGATGCAACGCCGCATTCCGCGTCAACTCCGTCATTTCGATATTGAAAATACAGTCGATATTACGATGAATGCGGCTCTGGATCAGAATATGGTCGAAATTGCGACTCTGGATCATCCTGGTTTACTTGCCAAAATTGGCGGTTTATTTATGATGCAAGGGCTGGATATCCACTCTGCCAAAATTGCCACACTTGGCGAACGTGCTGAAGATATTTTCTTTGTCACCAAAAAAAATGGCATCCCGATGAGCCCGACTGAGTCTCAAGAATTTGCAGCTGCACTCAAAGCTGCCCTGGATGAGGCTTCACATCAGGTCAGCGGTCAACACTAACACTCTGCTCGGTAACACATTTCATGAACTCTAGCTTGTCTTTATTGCACCCTTATCCCTTTGAAAAGTTAAATCGGCTTTTTGCGGATATCCAGCCTGCAAATATGCCATTAATTCCCCTGTCGATTGGCGAACCAAAGCATCCTGCACCGGAGTTTGTGAAACAGGCGATTATTGATAACTTTAAACATTTATCGACTTATCCCAACAGTAAAGGTCTTCCCGAACTACGTGAAAGTATTGCCAACTGGTTAAGCCGCCGCTTTAAGCTGAATAGCATCAGTGCAGACAGCAATATCCTGCCCGTTTCCGGTACACGTGAAGCAATTTTCTCTTTTGTACAAGCCTTGGTGAACCGAGAAGAGGCACCTTATGTGGTGATGCCGAACCCGTTCTACCAGATTTATGAAGGTGCGACGCTGCTCGCAGGTGCCAAACCTTATTTCATCAACTGTACTGAGGAAAATAATTACCTCGGTGACTTTGATGCCGTTCCGGCAGAAGTCTGGGAAAAAACGGCACTGTTATTTGTCTGCACGCCGGGCAATCCAACGGGTGCAGTGCTGTCTAAAGAACAGTTTAAAAAACTGATTGCCCTGTCGGATCAATATAACTTTGTGATTGCTTCAGACGAATGCTATTCGGAGCTGTGGTTTGATCAGGCACCTGTAGGTTTACTAGAAGTTTGTGCTGAAATCGGCCGGGATGACTATAAAAACTGCGTGGTGTTCCATTCACTGTCTAAACGCTCTAACCTTCCGGGTATGCGTTCAGGTTTTGTTGCCGGTGATGCCAGCCTGTTAAAACCTTATTTGCAATATCGTACTTACCACGGCGCAGCGATGCCGGTACAACATCAACTGGCTTCAATCGCTGCCTGGGATGATGAAGCGCATGTGGAAGAAAACCGGGTGCAATACCGTGCCAAGTTTGATTTATTTCAACAGGAACTCGGACATTTATTGCCACTCAAAAAACCGGATGCAGGTTTCTATTACTGGTTAAAAGTTGACAATGATGAAGCCTTTGCTAAACGCCTGATGGAAGAAGCACATATTAAAGTACTTCCGGGTCGTTATTTATCCCGCGATACTGAACAGGGTAATCCGGGTGAAAATCATGTACGTCTAGCACTTGTGGCCGATCTGGCGCAATGTGAAGAAGTCATTCAACGCCTGAAAGCCATCCTCTAAGTTTTAATCAAAACTAAAAAACCCACTGGTTTAAAGTGGGTTTTTTACTTGAAATCAGATGAGTTCTATTTTTATCTCATACTGAGAAAATAACACAGAGTCTTACAACACTTTTGCAATTTCATCTTCAAGCTCTTCAGGCTTGGTGGTCGGAGCAAAACGGTTCAATACCTTGCCATCACGGCCGATCAGGAATTTGGTAAAATTCCATTTAATTCCATTGCCTAAAATACCTTTGGAATTATTGGTTAAATAGCGAAAAATGGCGTGCGCTTCAGGGCCTTTAACATCCACCTTGGAAAACATCGGGAAAGATACCCCGTAATTCTTCTGGCAAAATTCACCAATCTGTTCATTGGAACCTGGATCTTGGCCGCCAAACTGGTTGCATGGAAATCCTAAGACCTCCAGACCTTGATCTTTATATTTCTCGTAAAGCTTCTCTAATCCTGAGAATTGTGGGGTAAAGCCACATTTACTTGCTGTATTCACGATTAAAAGTACCTTGCCTTCATAATCTGCAAGCTGTTTGCTTATACCATCTAACAATTCAGCTTCAAACTGATAAATGCTGGTCATGGATAGGTTTCCTCATCATTTTTTTCTTGTGTTTCTAATTCTAAAGAAGCCGAGTTTACACAATAACGTAAGCCCGTCGGTTCTGGACCATCAGGGAAAACATGCCCTAAATGTGCGTCACAATGATGACAAACAATTTCAGTTCTGACCATCCCGTGTGAAGTATCAGGTAATTCTTCTATGACTGAACTGCTCAGGGGACGGTAAAAGCTTGGCCAGCCACAACCACTGTCAAATTTGGTTTCTGAAGTAAATAAAGGTTCACCACAACAGCGACATACGTAAACACCATCTTGTTTGGTATTCCAGTATTTCCCGGTAAATGCGGGTTCGGTTCCCTTTTGGCGTGTAATACGGAACTCTTCAGGTGATAACTCTCTTTGCCATTCTCTGTCTGTTTTATTGAGTTTTCCCATGATTGCGTACCTTTTTATCTTGCTATTTAAAATAGGATAATCCTATATTTACGTGATTCAATTTAAAAATTCTAGTGTTTATTTAACAATTTACAAAAGACCTATAATAGCCAAAAAAGCAAAAAGTAAGCAAATATGCGGAAACAAAGTAAGCAACTTATGTACTAAATGCTTTTTTGTGAGCAAATTTAGTGTTAAGCTTAGTCATATTCTTGCTCAGGATTAAAAAATGTCGCAAAAAAAGAGCGTAATTTTTCAGAATTTACTTCCTGTGATCAGACAGTATCAACAGCTAGGATTTACCCATGAAAGAATTGTTGCTTTACTCAGAGATGAACATCATCTCGATCTGGTAACAACTGAGACATTTAAAAGTTATTTATACCGTTATGCAAAAGTGACCTCCACTCTTTCCGAGAACATCAAAATGCCGAACACTCTCCAAACCCCTCGCGAAATTAAGAAATCGTCTAAGCTCGAGCATGTTTGCTACGACATTCGCGGGCCTGTGTTACGAGCGGCCATCGAGATGGAAGAAGCGGGTCATAAGATTATCAAACTGAATATCGGCAACCCCGCCCCATTCGGTTTTGAAGCACCACAAGAAATCATCAATGATGTGGCTTTAAATCTACCAAATGCCATTGGCTATACAGATTCTAAAGGAATTTTCCCGGCACGTAAGGCGATCTGCCAGTATTACCAGCAAAAAGGCATTCTGGATATGCACGTCAATGACGTCTATATCGGTAATGGTGTCTCTGAACTGATTGTCATGGCCATGCAGGGTCTATTGGATGATGGCGATGAAATGCTGATTCCAATGCCAGATTATCCACTCTGGACTGCGGCAGTCAATCTGTCTGGCGGTACGGCGATTCATTATAAATGTGATGAAGAAAATCACTGGTATCCCGACATTGTCGATATGGAAAGTAAAATCACGCCAAATACCCGTGGTATTGTGATTATTAATCCAAACAACCCGACCGGTTCGGTTTATCCGCGTCATGTCTTGCAACAGATCGTGGACTTGGCCAAGAAGTATGACCTGATTTTATTTGCTGATGAAATCTATGACAAAATCATCTATGACGGTATCGAGCATGTCGCTGTAGCTGCCTTGGCAGGTGATCAGATTTGTGTATCATTTAACGGTTTATCAAAGGCTTATCGTATTGCTGGCTTCCGTTCTGGCTGGATGGCCATTACCGGCAATAAAACACGTGCAGCAGACTATATCGAAGGTCTGGACATGCTGGCATCTATGCGCCTGTGTGCCAACCATCAGGCGCAATATGCAATTCAGACTGCGCTGGGCGGCTATCAGTCCATTAATGACCTGATTCGTCCGGGTGGCCGTTTGTATGAACAGCGCAATATCGCCTGGGAAATGCTGAATGAGATTCCTGGGGTGTCCTGTGTCAAGCCTGAGGGTGCGATGTACTGCTTCCCGAAACTGGATCCGAACGTTTATCCAATTCAGGACGATGAAAAGCTGATGCTGGACTTGTTACGTGCCGAGAAAGTACTTCTGGTTCAAGGTACAGGCTTTAACTGGCCGACACCGGATCATTTTCGTGTGGTGTTCCTGCCGGCTGAAAATGAACTGCGTGAAGCCCTTACCCGTGTTGGCCGTTTCCTGGCCAAGATGCGTTAATTCCTGAAATAGACAACATAAAAAAATCGCATTTCTGAATGCGGTTTTTTATTTCTCTCCATATTCAAAGTTTCGACTTATAACATTTGGCGGATTCAAGCGGCAAGTGCAACAGTATAAAAACCAGCCATAACTTCACTAGGCGTATACCAACCTAGTGTTTTTCTAGGACGATGGTTGAGTGCAAATTCTATCTGCTCTATTTGTTCGTTTGA
>NZ_VPCO01000002.1:0-279324 GCF_013418175.1 Acinetobacter sp. YH12200 | reverse complement strand
CTTGAATTTGCTGCCAGATATCATCGGTGAGAAGAGTACGTGCCATTGAAAAAATATAGAAATCAAAAGAGCTTAAAGGAGGATTTTAAGTATTTAAAACCAATTTTTCAAATGAGGACACGCCCTAATAAAGTCTGTGACATAAAAAATTAAGCTGAGACAGCCCTGCTTTTCAGTCCATTGACTTTAATTTTTTATAAGGTGGTCCACTCTTTACGCACATCTTCTGCTGTTTTATTGAGCACTACGCTATCGTCTTTGATTTCGCTTACCCAACTCAAGGGAATCAGATGATGCTCATTATTTTCATCATCACTTCTTGTCAATTTAATTGAATCCTGACCTTCTAAATGGTCTACCTTCCCGACTTGAGTACCACATGAAGCAATGACTGAAGCATGTTCTTTAATATCACTTGCATTAAAATTGTTCATTCTATTTGCCTGTTTCTAGAAGTTGAGAGGAACAGTCTAAGCAATAAAAAACGCCACATGTGTAAGGGTTTTCAGGCTTTGGGTTTTGAAGGGTTAAGAATGTAAACGCTTAGCACGGTTTAACCCACTACATAACAAAAATGCTTTTTGAAGTTGAGTATTCAGATATTTTTATAGCTTGATGAATTGGATGTGAAGATGTGAAGATGTGAAGATGTGAAGATGTGAAGAAAGGTTAATTATTTAATGCCTGAAAATAAAGAAAGAAGATGAAGCTTAGGCTTGATCTTCTTTCTGACCATACATCCAAGTTGCAGCGATATATACACAAAAACCACTTGCCATTAAAATACCTGTAACCATTGTTAAGATCTCCCGTTTCAATATCTGCATTATGTAAAAGTTTTATGACAGTTATATGACAATCCGGTTTTTTATTAATTTTTAAATAATAATTAAAATTCAACTACTTAATCAAAAATAATAATAAATATGACTATTTTTAGTCTGAAATATGACACTAAATATGACCAATTACTGTCATATTTGACCCGTTGAGCAGCTAAAGTCCTCCTTTAAATTGCCTAAACTATAAACTTTCGGCCAATGCTCGCCCAAAATGCCCACAACCCGATTCTTTTGTCTTATAATTTAGCCCGCTAGCTATCAGCCCGCTCAAGAGATATTTGTATGACAACTATTATCAAGCAAGATGACTTAATCACATCGGTTAAAGATGCGCTTCAGTTCATTTCTTACTATCACCCACAAGACTTTATCCAAGCGATGAGCCGTGCGTATGATCGTGAAGAGAACAAAGCTGCTAAAGATGCGATCGCGCAAATCTTAATTAACTCACGCATGTGTGCAGAAGGCCACCGCCCAATCTGTCAAGATACCGGTATCGTCAACGTATTTGTTGAAGTGGGCATGGATGTTAAATTCGATTTAACCATGGGCCTGGATGATGCAATCAATGAAGGCGTACGTCAGGGTTATTTAGAAAACTCCAACGTGCTTCGTGCATCAGTTCTGGCCGATCCTGCTTTTGGTCGTAAGAATACCAAAGACAACACTCCTGCCGTGATTTACCACAAGCTTGTGCCTGGTAATAAAGTAGATATCACTGTAGCAGCCAAAGGTGGCGGTTCAGAAAATAAATCTAAACTCGCAATGTTGAACCCATCTGATTCAATCGTAGATTGGGTACTGAAAACTGTTCCAACGATGGGTGCAGGCTGGTGTCCACCAGGTATGCTAGGGATTGGGATCGGTGGTACTGCTGAAAAAGCCATGATGCTTGCCAAAGAAGCTTTGATGGAAGAGATCAACATGGACGAATTACTTCGTCGTGGTCCACAATCTAAACTTGAAGAACTTCGTATCGAAATCTTCGAAAAAGTGAATGCTTTGGGTATTGGTGCACAAGGTCTTGGCGGTTTAACCACTGTACTTGATATTAAAATCAAAGATTATCCTTGTCATGCTGCAGGTAAACCAGTCGGTATGATCCCGAACTGTGCTGCGACTCGTCATGCACACTTCACACTTGATGGTTCAGGTGTTGCACATATTCAGGCACCAAAACTTGAAGACTACCCATCTGTGACTTGGGATTCTTCAACGTCTAAACGCGTTGATCTGGACAACATCACGCAAGAAGAAATGAACTCTTGGAAACCAGGCGATACGCTGCTTCTTAACGGTACAATTTACACTGGCCGTGACGCTGCGCACAAACGCATGGTGGACATGCTGAACAATGGTGAAGAACTTCCTGTTGATCTTAAAGGCAAGTTCATCTACTACGTAGGTCCAGTCGATCCAGTTGGTGATGAAGTCGTTGGTCCTGCAGGTCCTACCACTGCAACGCGTATGGACAAATTCACACGTCAAGTTCTTGAAGCGACCGGCATGTTTGGCATGATCGGTAAAGCGGATCGTGGTCCTGCTGCCGTTGAAGCAATCAAAGACAATAAAGCGACTTATTTAATGGCTGTAGGTGGCGCTGCGTACCTCGTGTCTAAAGCGATCCGTGAAGCTGAAGTGGTTGCCTTTGCTGACCTGGGTATGGAAGCGATCTACAAGTTTGTGGTGAAAGATATGCCGGTCTCTGTCGCGGTTGATGTGAATGGTACTTCTATTCACGCGACTGCACCGAAAATCTGGCAAGCTAAAATTGGCAAGATTCCAGTCGTGGACGCTGCTGCAGGCTAATTTTGACTGCAATAACAAAGCACCCTCTATCGGTAATGCCAGTCAGTTAAGGAATTGACTGGCATTTTCTTCTTGAAATTCATGATTATATCTGATAGATAGAAAAGTCATCTGCAACTGTTTGAGGCATGAGGTGTATTGCACCGCAAGATTTAAAAATGATTGTTTCTGCGACAAACTTACTAGTCGATGGTGGCTGACGAGTTTTGCGGATGAGGAGTGTTGCTCCGCAAGATGCCTTCCTTGCGAAGCTTCGCTTCTCATTTGGGCGAAACCAAAGTAACAAATAATTTACAAGAATTTGATTTATAAAATTAATACTCCGCTGTGAATGACTAAAAAATTAAAGAGTCTATTTCTAAACTCCTTAACTGATCAACATTACCCTCTATCGGTGCTTTTTTATTATATTTATTCTGGGAAATGTTCCATTACCAAGTACGCGGATCCCAAAGTTTAAAAGGTGCCTTCAACTGTACATCTAATGATGGATCATAAGCAGTTGGTTCAATTTTCTGGGCTTTTTTGCGAATCTGGCCAGTTTCCTGATCTTGCGCCACAAAGTTAAAACTGTGAGATTTAAGCTGAGTAAAAGCAATTTCATTCAGACCGACCTTTTCCGGCATGAGCATGAAGGGCCCCGAGACACTACGCCGCGTGCTGATATTTTCTTCATCATATTTAATAAAATAGGATTGTCCTGCTTCCACACTAAAATCCAGATATTTAGGCTTCTGAAAATGCAAAGCACCCAACGGTCGACTGGTACTTAAACGATATGTTCCTGTAGGAACTTCAATCCAGTAATAATGATTATGCAAAAGACTTGGAATATGTTCTTGATTGATAAACAGGCTGGCAGCGACAATTTCCTGACGGTTCCATCTGGAATCAGGACGGTATAAATACACGATGGCGGCTTGATCATGTTGTGGTTTCACCGTTTGAAACTGATTGCCCTGCTTTTGATTGACCCAGCCACCAATAGTAAACATACCAATACGATGCTGTTCCACAAAGCCCGGTTTTTTTTCAAGATCAATATTTTTTAGAGTGCTGAGTGACTGTGTAGGCTCAACGACGGCTTTCTTACCATGACACCCCAGCAATGCCAAACTGCTGATGAGTACAATTGCGACTCCACGCATGCTTATCCCTCACTGCGTCTTTATTCTTTTATATGCAAGTGCTTTGCGATTTATTTTTTATAAGTTTTAGGCATCCACGCCTAGTCAATCAGATTAACATCCAGCTTTATTTTTGGAAATAAAAAACCTGCGAAAACACGGAGTTTTCGCAGGTTTCGGATGAATAGCAGTTAAGCAGATTTGCTATTCACCACTTTTAAATCTATTTTTGTCGCTGTCTCTTGCTGCTCATGCGGTTGACGCTCGGCACGATATTCTGGCTCTGCTTCACCTTTAATCACCGCTTCATTGACGACTACTGTACCGACATCGCTGCGGCTTGGCAGGTCATACATAGTTTCGAGTAATGAATTTTCCAGGATCGAACGTAGACCACGCGCACCAGTATTACGCTCAACCGCTTTTTTTGCCACGGCACGTAATGCGGATTCTTCAAAGACCAGATCCACGTCTTCCATATCAAACAAATGTTGATACTGACGGGTTAATGCATTCTTCGGTTCAGTCAGAATCTGCATCAATGCTTCTTCATCTAACTCATCCAAAGTAGCAATCACCGGCAAACGACCAATAAATTCTGGAATCAAACCAAATTTTACCAGGTCAGTTGCTTCAACTTGACGGAACAGATCAGACAGCTTCTTGGTTTCATCTTTTTTACGCACTTCTGCGGTAAATCCGATGCCACCTTTTTCCTGACGCTGCTGCACAATTTTCTCAAGTCCAGAGAATGCACCACCACAGATAAACAGAATGTTGGATGTATCAATCTGAATGAATTCTTGCTGCGGATGCTTACGGCCACCTTGGGGCGGAATCGAAGCAACCGTACCTTCGATCATTTTCAATAAAGCCTGCTGTACGCCTTCACCCGATACATCACGCGTAATCGATGGATTTTCAGACTTGCGGGTAATCTTGTCGATCTCGTCGATATAGATAATGCCCTTCTGTGCTTTCTCGACATCATAATCGGCTTTTTGCAAAAGCTTCTGTACAATATTTTCTACATCTTCACCCACATAACCTGCTTCGGTCAGTGTGGTTGCATCTGCCATGGCAAAGGGTACATCAAGAAGGCGCGCAAGCGTTTGTGCAAGCAAGGTTTTGCCTGAGCCCGTCGGGCCGACCAGCATGATATTACTTTTTGAAAGTTCAACTGAATCGTCAGCTTTTTTGCCATTATTCTGCACTTTCAGGCGCTTGTAATGGTTATACACTGCAACCGACAAGGTCTTTTTTGCGATATCCTGACCAATGACATATTGATCCAAGGCCGCACGGATTTCCTGTGGTTTCGGCAAAGGACGATTGGCCCAGTCATTGGTTTCCACCTGTTGACTGGTTTGAACCAAATCTAAGCATACGTCCACACATTCGTTACAAATGTATGCGTCCTCGCCTGCAATCAGCTTCCCGACTTCAGACTGCGTTTTACCGCAAAATGAACAATGCTTTTGTCCTTGAGGATGTTCGGACATATTTACTCCACTATCTGAATCTTTAAAACTTATGGACGTTTAGTTAAAACTTCGTCCACAAGACCGTATTCTTTCGCTTGCTGAGCAGTCATAAAGTTATCACGGTCTGTATCGCGTGCTACTTTCTCGTATTCCTGACCGCTGTGTTCAGCCATTAAACGATTTAAACGTTCTTTAATAAATAGAATTTCACGGGCATGAATTTCAATATCCGAAGCCTGACCACGGAAACCACCGAGTGGCTGATGAATCATAACACGGGCATTTTCTAAGCAGTAACGCTTACCTTTAGTTCCGGCATTGAGCAGGAAGGCACCCATAGATGCTGCCTGCCCCATACAATAGGTCACCACGTCAGGTTTGATAAACTGCATGGTGTCATAAATTGCCATACCTGCAGTCACTGAACCACCTGGCGAGTTGATATATAAATGAATATCTTTATCTGGATTTTCAGCCTCTAAAAACAACATTTGCGCAACGATAAGGTTCGCCATATTGTCTTCAACTTCGCCCGTCATAAAAATTACACGTTCACGCAAAAGGCGTGAATAAATATCAAAAGAACGCTCACCACGAGAGGATTGTTCTACCACCATTGGCACTAAAGCGTTTTCAATCGTTGGAACATACATACGTTTATTTATTCCTAAATTTTTTGTGACCTGACCCATAATCACAATATGAGGGATAATCACTGAAATTGCAAAAAATTCGCCAATAAATCCATCATATTTTTTGCATTAGTTTTGTGAAAATCAGAAATGCTTTTTTCAGGCATCAATATGAAAAAAAGGCGCATCAAGCGCCTTTTTTATGGAAAGCTAAAATTAAGCTTGTTGACGAGCTTGCTGCTCTTTCAATAAGTCTTCATAGCTTACAGTCGCATCAGTTACTTTAGCAGAAGCCAAAATGTAATCAACAACTTGGTCTTCTAGTACAACAGCTTCGATTTGTTGACGTTGTTGCGCATCGTTTTTGAAGTATTCGATCACTTCGTTTGGATCTTCATAAGAAGACGCCATGTCTTGGATATACGCTTCAACACGTGCAGCATCTACTTCGATTTTCGCATCAGCTAAAACACGGCTAACCAATACGCCAAGTTTTACAGATTTTTCAGCTTGTTCTTTGAATAATTCGTCTGGAAGCATGCTTGAATCAAATGCTTGCGCACCTTGAGCACCAAACTGTTGAGTGAACTGCTGAATCATTTGTTGACGTTGACGGTCAATTTCTTGAGCAAGCATAGCCGCTGGAAGTTCAACTTCGTTTGCAGCAACAAGCGCATCAAAAGTCGCACCTTTTACCTGGTTACGCAGGCCGTTTTTCACTTCACGTTCCATGTTTTTACGAACGTCAGCTTTCAACTTCTCAACGCCTTCTTCTTCAGACACACCGAAGATTTCCAGAAATTCAGCATCAATTTCTGGAAGTTTTTGTTTTTCAACAAGCTTCACAGTGATTTTGAATTGAGCTTGTTTACCAGCAAGGTTTTCAGCTTGGTAATCTTCAGGGAAAGTTACATCAATCACTTTCTCTTCGCCTTTCTTCATACCAACGATGCCGTCTTCGAAGCCAGGAATCATACGGCCAGAACCGAGTACAAGCTTGAAGTCTTCAGCAGCGCCGCCTTCAAATTTCTCGCCATCAACCGTACCTTCAAAATCGAAAGTCACTTGCATGTCTTTTTTAGCCATGCCTTTGGTTTCAGCCCAAGCAGCACGTTGTTTTTGAAGATTTTCGATCATCTTCTCAACGTCTTTATCGTTGACTTCAGTTGCTTTACGTTCAACTTCCAGACCTTCGAATTTCACTTCAACTTCTGGATAAACTTCAACAGTCGCTGTATATACCAGCGCGTCGTCTTTCATTTCAGTTTTTTCGATGTTTGGCATGCCCACAGCATTAATTTTCTCTTGCTGGATTGCTTCGAAAACTGTGTCACGAATAATATCGTTTACCACTTCTTGGTAGATACCCGCGCCGTATTCACGACGAACTACGTTTACAGGCACTTTACCTGGACGGAAGCCGTTGATCTTCGCAGTTTTAGCAGTGCGTTTTAAACGAGCTTCAAATTGCTCATTAATACGGCTCGTCGGTACAGAAACATTTAAACGACGGGCAACGCCCGAAACCGCTTCAGAAGTTACTTGCATGGCTTCCTCTATATATTAGGTTATAACAGGTTTATAAAAATGTGCCACATTATATGACAACATTTAAGGATATACAAAAAATACGCGCGAGTTCCAGTTTTTAAACCCTTTTTTTACTTGAATTGGCATCTTTTCAAATATTCAGGCGATTAAATTGAAATGAAGGAATTGTATATTTTTATTGCAAATGATAAATATTATCACTAGTATTCACTTTCAAATTTGATACAAAACTCTGAACTCTCTCCATATTGGAATTTTGGTTATGCGTGATTTTAATCTTCGACCTTTAGCTGTGGCTATTCTTGGGGTTACAACAGCTGCTGCACATGCTGAAACAACAAGCACAACATCTGTTCCGACAACTCAACTTTCCACGATTGTGGTGTCAGCGACTGGCTTTGAACAAGAATTAAAAAATGCACCTGCCTCTATTAGTGTGGTCACTGCTGAAGACCTAAAGAAAAAGGGCATTACCAGCATTGCTGATGCACTTACAGAAGTTCCTGGTGTTGACGTACGTAATGGTCAAGGTAAAACAGGCGGCCTTAATATCCAAATGCGTGGTTTAAATCAAAGCTACACCCTTATTTTAATTGATGGTCAACGTCAAAATACCTCTGGCTCAATTGGCCCAAACGGTTTTGGTGAATTCTCTACCAGTTTTATGCCACCTTTAGCTTCTATTGAACGTATTGAAGTGATTCGTGGTCCAATGTCTACACTATATGGCTCAGATGCAATGGGCGGTATTATCAACATCATTACCAAAAAGGTCTCTTCTGAGTGGAATGGTAATGTTTCTGTTGAGCAAAATATTCAAGAAAATTCTGAGATTGGCAATAACTGGAAAACTAGCGCAGTCGTAAATGGTCCATTGATTCAAGATAAGCTTGGCATTCAAGTACGCGGTGAGTTTTTCCATCGTGACGAATCAGATCGACTTGTGACACCTGCAAAAACTATTGATGAAGGTAGTCAAGGACGAGATCCTCGTACTGTAGAAGCAAATAATTATGCTGTTGGTACGAAATTGACCTATAATCTGAATGATAATGTGTCTACTTGGGTTGATTTCGATCATTCTGAACAACGTTTCAATAATAGCGATGCTCGCTTAGGCGAACTTTACGAATTCAACCGCACGACAGGTTTACCATCTGGCCCAGGCTCATATAAAGATGAAATCAAATTTTTAAGAGATCGTATTTCTGCTGGTGTCGATACTGAGTTAAATTTCGGTCAATGGAAAACGTTTGCAAGCTATGTAACTTCTGAACAAGAAGGTCGTCGCTTACCTAAAGGTAATGTTCCTGAATACAACTATTTCTCTGATGGTACCCAAGATCGTATCTTAGAAAATAAAGACTTAACTGTTGATTCTCGTATAATTTCAACGCTTGGCAATCATAAAGTTACTGCTGGTGTTGAATATAAAGATGGTGAAACCATTGACAATTCAGCAGGTAATAGTGTTGCATTTGAGCAAGACTCTTGGTCTATATTTGCTGAAGATGAATGGAATCTAACTGATTCACTTGCGCTCACTTTCGGTGGTCGCTACGAAGACCATAGCGCTTTTGGTGGCCACTTCACACCTCGTGCTTACTTAGTTTGGAATACGAATGATCAATGGACATTAAAAGGTGGCGTGAGCACAGGCTATAAAGTTCCAACAGCCAATGATCTCCATAGCGGCATTAACGGATTTAGCTCTCAAGGTCGAAACGTGACCTTGGGTAATCCAGATCTTAAGCCTGAAGAAACCACAAACTATGAGCTTGGTTTCGTTTACGATAACTTATCTAATTTCTCTTTAACGGCTACGGCATTCTTTACTCAATTTAAAGACATTATTGTCAGCGATGCACGTGTGTTTGAAAACTGTTTATGGGCAGGTCGCCCAGCAGGACAAGCGCCTGCGAGTGACTGTATGACTGTAGGTAGTTTCGATAATCAACAAAACTTCGGCTTTAAAGGTAATGCTGATAAAGCTGAAAGCTATGGTGTTGAGCTAAGTGCAAAATACGATATCTCTCCAAGCTTTGATGTAAAAGCAAACTATACGTGGTTAGAATCTGAAATTACCGAAGGTGAAAACAAAGGTAATCCTATTGAAAATACACCTCGTCATGCTTTGAACTTCACAGGAACTTGGTATGTTAATGATAAGTTCACCACATGGTTAGAAGCTGAATATAAATCTGATCGTGTTCGCTTCACGAATCCTAATCTTAATGATGTAAATATAAGTCGCGAGATTGATGCCGTTGGTAATAAATTAAAAGCATATGAGTTATTCAATTTAGGTGCTTCTTATAAAGTAAGTAACCAAGTGACGGTTTCAGGTCGAGTGAATAACTTATTGAACAAAGACTTTGGCGACTACAAAACGTTCATCAACAGTGATAATGATGTAGAAAATGCCTTTCTTTATACTAAAACTACAAGTGGTTTAGCAGGAACATATATTCCTGATCGCAACTACTGGTTATCTCTGTCTTATGACTTCTAAAACTTAAAGTAATTGCAATAAAAAACCCTGCCCTAGCAGGGTTTTTTATTGTCGCTAGACCAGCACCTTCCGAAACCTTTTTAATTCATGCCCTTCCATATACATCACTATTATCAATAAAAATTTAACAATCCAATTTATTTTTCAATATTAATTAAAAACAAATACTTAAATAACTATTGTTACATCATTACATTTAAGAACTCATTTAACATTTTCTTAAAGATCATGAATTCCCATGATAAAAAGATCAAAGTAAAAACAAGAATCATTATTATTCGCATACATTTTCAAATTCATTTCTTAGGTTTAACATGACCTTTATTAAAACACGTAAAAAAATCGTTTCCTCTGCAATTGTTTCGTCTTTATCAATTGTCGGAACACATGCAATTGCTGAAGAAAATGTAGTTCGACTTGACACCATTCATCAAGAAGTCAAAGCTGAACAAGCACCCAGCTTAAAAGTAGATCAATCTGCAAACAGCAAATTTGTTGCTCCTTTACTCGACACACCAAAATCAGTATCCGTTATTTCAAAACAGCTGATTGCAGATACGCAAGTGACGACTTTAAGTGATGCTTTACGTACTGTGCCGGGTATTACCCTAGGTGCAGGTGAAGGGGGCAATCCAAACGGCGATCGTCCGTTTATTCGTGGTTATAACTCTGAAAGCTCCATGTATGTAGACGGCGTTCGTAATGCCACTTCACAAAACCGTGAAATGTTTGCTGTCGAACAGGTCGAAGTGACTAAAGGTTCTGCGTCTGCCATGGGCGGCGCAGGAGCGACCGGTGGTAGCATCAACATGATTTCTAAAGTTGCGAAGAAAGGTGACTTTTTAGAAGGCTCGGTCGCTGGCGGCACAGATAACTATCAACGTATTACTTTAGATGGCAATAAAGATTTCGGAAATGGTATCGCAGCACGTGTTGCGGTAATGGGCCATCATAATGAAAAAGCTGGCCAGAAAGATGGTGCGGAATATAAACGTGCCGGTATTGCGCCAAGTATTAGCTTTGGTCTGGACACCCCTACTCGCGCGACTTTGGGCTATTACTACTTAAAGTCTGATGATACGCCTGATGCTGGTGTACCTTACGGGACACTTGGAACTGCTGATACTATTGGTAAACCCATTGATGTAAAACAAGGCATTTACTACGGATGGCTTAATCGTGACTTCCAAAAACAAGAAAATCAAATTGGTACATTTAAGTTAGAACATGATTTAAATGAAAATTTAACACTTTCTAACATTGCAAGTTATACCCGATCAAAAAATGATTATGTATGGACTCAACCTGACGATAGTCAAAAAAATATTGCCAATGATGAAGTTTGGCGCCGTGCCAATACGCGTATTACCGACACAGAAGGCTATAGCGATCAGCTAAGCTTACGCGGCAAGTTTAATACAGGTGCTTTACAACATAGCTTTAACATCGGTGCTGAATATAGTTATCTAGAATCAGATAAAGGCAATTATACAGTTAACAATTCTGGCAATGTTGAACCTGTTCAAACAGTTGATGCTGCTGGCAACCCAGTCTTTGATAAAGATGGTAAACCTGTAATGACCAACCCAATTGGAGGTAACCCTGCATCTGGTGCATGTTCTACAAATTACGGTTATGGACAAGGTGCTGCATCTGAATACTGGTGTACTTCTGCTCTCAACCCTAATTCACGAGATCCATGGTTAGGCAGTATTACTGTAAATAAAGCCGTCACCACAACAACTGCAGAAACAACATCTATCTATTTATTAGACAGCATCGAAATCAATCCTCAATGGATAGTCGATCTAGGTGCACGTTGGGATAAATTCGATACGGAACTTAAAACCAATGCAACCGGTGTAAAAATTGAAAACAATACGGACTTTTTCTCATATCAAGCAGGCTTAACATTTAAACCTGTAGAAAATGGTTCGATCTATGCGAGTTATTCGACTTCTGCAAACCCAGTAGGGATTGATGCAGGTGATGGCTCTGAAGGAACAGTCAATGCCAACAATAAAGACCTTGACCCTGAAGAAGCTCGTACTTTTGAAATCGGAACAAAATGGGACTTATTAAATGAAAAACTGAATTTAACTGCTGCCATTTTCCGAACAGAAAAACAAAATACGCGGATTCAACTGGATGCTAGTACATATACTAATGGCGGTGAAACCCAAGTTGATGGTATCGAATTGGGCTTAAACGGTAACATTACCGATAAATGGGCAGTTTCAGCTGGCTATACTTATCTAGACAGCGAAACTGTGAATCCAGGCCCATCTTGTAACCGTCAAGGCGTGTGTACACCGGATAACCCTGCCAAAGGTAAACAAATGCAGAATGTGCCTAAAAACTCTGCAACCCTGTGGACAACTTATGCAATAACTCCAGCTTTAACTTTAGGTGCGGGTGCTGTGGCAATGGATAAAGTCTATGGCGATGCTGCGAATACAAAATATGTTCCGGGCTATGTACGTTACGACGCGATGGCACGTTATAACGTAAATAAAAATGTTGATTTACAATTGAACGTCAACAACCTGTCTGATGAACGTTACTTTACCAAAGCTTATGCATCTCACTATGCCACTGAAGCAGAAGGCCGTAGCGCAGTATTGGCAATCAACTTTAAATATTAATTCAATGTAAGCGCATAGCCTCCTTATGGGGGCTATGCTATTTTCAATATAAAATATTCAGGAAAAGTCTTCGTGCTGCATCATATTCCAAACGTACTGAGCAAAGAACAAGTGCAATATTTCCGTGAGGAGATGAATAAAATCGAGTGGGTGAATGGCAAGGTTACGGCTGGTACGCTCTCTGCAACGGTGAAACAGAATCAGCAATTGCCTGAAGATCATCCCCTGACCCATCATTTAAGTCATATTATTCTTGAATCATTGGGTCAACATCCGCTATTTCTATCGGCTGCGATTCCACTCGATATCATTCCCCCACTGTTCAACCGTTATGAAAATAACGAAGCTTTTGGCTTTCATGTCGACAACTCCATTCGCCGTATTCGTGGCACGAATGAACGTCTCAGAACCGACTTATCCTGTACGGTTTTTTTGAGTGAACCTGAAGAATATGCCGGTGGTGAACTGGTGGTTGAAGACACCTATGGCTATCACGAAGTAAAACTGCCTGCCGGGGATATGATTCTGTATCCATCCACCAGTTTGCATGAAGTCACCCCAATCACCTCAGGTTGCCGAATTGCCTCATTTTTCTGGGTACAAAGCATGATTCGTGATGATGCTGAACGGCATATGCTGTTTAATCTGGATCAAAGCATTCAAAACTTGAGAATGCAATTGGGCGATCAGCATGCAGAAGTTATGAAACTGACCAATTTGTATCACAACCTCATGCGCAAATGGGCCGAGCTTTAAAATTTTGCCCGGATTAAATGCCTTTAGCCATCTAGGGCTATCTTTTCTAAAAATATAGGCTGATATGGCATGATTGGGTGTAAAAAATAACGGCTTATTTCAAAATCAAGAAAATATAAAACACTATACTTAAAATATATGGGAATATTTTTCAAAACTTAAAGCTTATAAGAAAATCTTTATTAAGATACGACTAAAATCTATTAAAAAAGCAAAAACTTTTCGGTTTAACTGGATTAAACTTAAAGTTATAAGTTGATCATGCAGGTTTTTTGATTAAAACTAAATCCCAAATATTCCAGAAGATTTTTAGTTTTAATGCTGGTTCCAATCTGTATGTAGACGATTATAGACACAATCTATTCGGTAACCTTTGCCAGTGCTTCAACCAAGCGCAGACTCTATCAGGTTACACAAGGAGCTCTCTCATGATGTTGGCTGATCCAAGTAAAAAATACCGTCGCATGTATCAACGTGTGGACTTACCAGACCGTCAATGGCCGAACAATGAAATCAACAAAGCGCCAATCTGGATGAGTACTGACCTGCGTGATGGTAACCAGGCGATCTTCGAGCCAATGAACATGGAGCAAAAATTCAAGATGTTCCAGATGTTGGTGAAAATCGGTTTCAAGCATATTGAAATTGGTTTCCCTTCAGCATCGCAAATTGACTTTGATTTCACTCGTAAATTGATTGAAGAAGATCATATTCCTGAAGATGTTTATATCGAAGTTTTGGTTCAAGCTCGTGATCATTTAATTGCTCGTACCTTTGAATCTTTACAGGGTGCAAAACGTGCCATTGTGCATATCTACAACTCCAATTCACCGACTTTCCGCGAGAAAGTCTTAAATGTAGATGTAGCGGGCGCAAAACAATTAGCCGTCAATGCAGCACAAAAAGTCAAAGAATATGCCGCAAAACAGCCTGAAACTGAATTTGTCTTCCAGTACAGCCCGGAATGTTTCACTGCGACTGAATTAGAAGTTGCAAAAGATGTCTGTGATGCTGTGACTGAAATCTGGGAAGCATCACCGACCAATAAAGTGATCTTGAACTTGCCAGCAACGGTAGAAGTTTCAGGTCCACATATCTATGCCGATCAAATCGAATGGATGCACCGCAATATTCAGCGTCGTGATGGTGTAATCATTTCAGTGCACTGTCATAATGACCGTGGTTGCGGCATCGCGGCATCTGAATTGGCGATTATGGCTGGTGCCGATCGTGTTGAAGGTTGTGTGTTTGGGAACGGTGAACGTACCGGTAATGTCGATGTGGCAGCAATCGCATTGAACATGTATACCCAAGGTGTTGCGCCAAACCTGGATTTCTCCAATATCAATGAAATTATCGCGACTGTAGAAGAATGTACCGGTTTGCCAGTACATCCACGTCATCCATACGCAGGTGATTTGGTCTTTACTGCATTCTCCGGCTCACATCAGGATGCGATCAAAAAAGGTTTCGAATTCCAGAAAGACCAAGAAATGTGGGATATGCCATATTTACCAATCGATCCAAAAGACTTGGGCCGTGACTATGATGCGGTGATTCGCGTTAACTCACAGTCAGGTAAAGGCGGTATCGCCTACTTGTTAGAATCGAATTACAACGTGACTTTACCACGTCGTTTACAAATCGAGTTCTCGCAAATTGTACAAAAACGTACCGATGAACAAGGCACTGAAATTTCTGCAACCGAGATCTGGAAGTTGTTTAAAGAGACTTATGTCGATGTTAAACATGTACATTACTCGACCAAGAACTACAAGTTATCGGATGACAATGGCAATCAGGTGATTGAGCTGGATCTTGAAGTTGAGGGTCTGTCCCGCCGTGTTCGCGGTGAAGGCAATGGTCCAATTTCTGCAATCTTGGATGCACTTCAGTTACCGATTGATGTGGTGAACTATGAAGAGCGCAGCATCAGTTCAGGTGCGCATGCCAAAGCCTTGGCCTTGATTGAACTGCAAGTCAAAGGCACTGGCAAGTCTGCCTTTGGTGCGGGTGTGCATGACAACATCGTGACCTCTTCGATCGAAGCAATTCTTGCATCGACCAACCGTCTGATTGATCAAGGTGTATTAAGCACTGATCAGGTAATCGCTGCTGCGGTCTAACCGGCTGTATTAGAATTAGCGATAATTCATAGCACTAAAATGACTTTAGAAGGATATCCGCTAGTGGTATCCTTTTATTATTCATACTCAAGATTTTAAGGCGAATCCTCCCCGTGTCTTTTCCAGCTGACTCAGTGGGCATTGTTGTCCCACAAAAGTTCCAATTTGAAGAGCCGTTAGAGCTTGAATGCGGTCGCATCCTCCCACGTTTTGAACTGATGCTTGAAACTTACGGCAGTTTAAATGCCGATAAGTCGAATGCCATCCTGATTTGTCATGCCCTTTCTGGCCATCACCATGCCGCAGGTTATCATCATGAAGATGACAAAAAAGCCGGCTGGTGGGACGCCTGTATTGGTCCCGGCAAAGCCATCGATACCTCAAAATTCTTTGTGGTGTCTTTAAATAATATTGGGGGTTGTAACGGCTCTACCGGCCCGACTTCACCCAATCCTGAAAATGAAAACCGTCCTTATGGTCCGGATTTTCCGCTGGTCACGGTCCGCGACTGGGTTAAAACTCAGGCTTTATTGTCCGATCGTTTAGGCATTCAGACTTGGGATGCCATCATTGGCGGTTCTCTGGGTGGCATGCAGGCCTTGCAATGGTCAGTGGATTATCCCGACCGTTTAAGAAAATGCGTGATCATTGCCAGCGCTCCCAAACTTTCGGCCCAGAATATTGCCTTTAACGAAGTGGCACGACAGTCGATTTTGTCAGACCCGGATTTCCATAATGGCCGTTATCTGGAAAATGACAGCTATCCCAAACGTGGCCTGATCCTGGCGCGTATGGTCGGTCATATTACCTACCTGTCCGAAGAAGCCATGAAGCAGAAATTTGGCCGTGATCTGAAATCTGGCAAATTTATGTATGGTTTTGATGTCGAATTCCAGGTCGAAAGTTATTTGCGTTATCAGGGTGAACAGTTCAGCCGTAACTTTGATGCCAATACCTATCTGATCATGACCAAAGCACTGGATTATTTTGATCCGTCACGTGAATATGAGCAGTCACTGAAAAAAGCCATGGCCCATACCCAGTGCAAATTTTTGGTGGTGTCCTTCACGACTGACTGGCGTTTTACCCCTGCCCGCTCGCAGGAAATTGTGGATGCATTAATTAGCAACCATAAACCGGTGAGCTATTTAGATATTGATGCCGAACAGGGTCATGATTCCTTCCTGTTCCCGATTCCCCTGTATGTAAAATCTTTGCGTGCATTCCTGGGTGGTGAAGAACACCTGAAAGCCACACCGAAGGAGGCCGTATAATGCGTATCGATCAACAACTCGCTGAAAAGTGGATTAAGCCCGGTTCTAGCGTACTTGACCTGGGTTGTGGCGATGGTGAACTGCTGGCACAAATGAGTAAAAAACACGATATTCGCGCATACGGATTAGAAATTGATCAGGAAAAGATTGCAATTGCGGTCAGTCGCGGGTTAAATATCATCCAACAAGACTTAAACCTCGGTTTAAGCCGCTTTGCCGATCAGTCTTTTGACAATGTGGTCATGGCACAAGCTTTGCAGGCTGTAGATGCACCTGACGTATTATTGCGTGATATGGTGCGTGTAGGGAAACAGGCCATTATTACCTTTCCGAACTTTGCCCACTGGAAGACCCGTTCTTTCTTGGCAATTAAAGGAAAAATGCCGGTTTCTGAAGCCTTGCCTTATATGTGGTATAACACCCCGAATATCCACTTATGTACATTCCGTGACTTTGAAGCACTCTGTGCGGAAAATAACATCAAAATTATTAATCGACTCGCTGTGAACGGGAATCAAGAAGATAGTTTGCTGAGCAAACATCTCCCTAATCTATTTGGTGAAGTCGCAATTTATCGAGTGAGCGCGCTATGAAAAAATTATTATTAGGTACGACGCTACTGGCTGGACTTTTTGGCATGCAAGCCCATGCCGACTATGTTGCTCCAAGTCCTTCTGTTGCCAGTCAAGCGGCTCAGTATTCAGTAATGGATATCAACAGTCTGATCAAAGCAGCTAAAGCAGGTCAGGCCGGTGCACAGTTTTATCTGGCCACCAAATACCAGTATGGCAAAGACATTCAAAAAGATGAACGACAGGCCTTTGCCTGGTACAAAGCTGCTGCCGATCAAGGTTTAGCCGTGGCGCAGTTAAATGTCGGCCGTATGCTGGCAGATGGCATGGGCACCCGAAAAGATGAAGCGCTGGCACGTCAGTATTTTGAAAAAGCAGCCAGCCGTGGTGATAACCGTGCCAGCTTTAACCTGGCCATGATGGAAGAGAAAAAGAAAAACTACATGGGTGCTTATCAGTGGTATGAACTGTCTACCCGTGATGGCATGCTCGACAATAAAGTGATTACCCTTTCTGAAGGCAAGAAAACAGCATTGGCGGCAAACTTGACCCAGGAACAGATCCGTCAGGCGCGTGACCGTGCCGACAGATGGATTCAGGCACAATAAAGCTGAATGGTATAAATAGCACCTTCGGGTGCTTTTTTATTGCCTACAAACCCGCAATGGCAGTTAAAATAGCACGATTGATATTTAGAGAATGAGTGACACATGGCTTCTACAGATTGGTTATCCCAAGGCACACTGGTATTGGCAAGTAATAACAAAGGTAAAATTGCCGAGTTTGAGAAAATGTTTGCTGAATTACAATTACCTGTTGAAGTCGTGGCGCAAGGTAAATTGAATATCGAAGATGCCATCGAAGATGGCTTAAGCTTTGTTGAAAATGCCATTATCAAGGCACGTCATGCCTCTAAAATCTCAGGTAAACCTGCGATTGCCGATGACTCAGGCATTTGTGTGCCAGTTCTTGGCGGAGCTCCTGGGATCTACTCAGCACGTTATGCCGGTGAACATGGCAATGATGCCGCCAACAATAAGAAACTGCTGGCAGATTTGAAACCATTGCGTAAAGATAGCGAAGCGATTGAAGGCATGTTTGTCTGTGTACTGGCACTGGTTCAACATGCTGAAGATCCACTGCCACAAATTTTCCAGGGCATCTGGACGGGTGAAATTTTAGAAGCAGCACGCGGTGAAAATGGCTTCGGTTATGACCCGCTGTTCTGGTTGCCGGAACTCGGTATTTCCAGTGCAGAAATGAGCAAAGAAGAAAAGAATAAAATCAGTCATCGTGGTCAGGCCATGCAGCTGTTTAAAGCCAGTTTGGCGAAATAATTTGTTTTACCCCTCCCTTTTCCAAAGGGAGGTCGGGAGGGATTCAAATTTACCTCTTATCAAGAATCCCCCTAAATCCCCATTTTTCAAAGGGGGGGGACTTTATAACTCTTTCTAGCCTTCTCTCCAAAAAAGGAAACTTTATAGCGTAGGCATCACCGCATGCAACACCAGCCCATAGACCCCAATCAAAATTGCACTCGCAATCGTCCCCGAAGCAATATATTTGGCAGAATGCCCTGTGCCCTGATAATGGGTTTCTAAAGCCACGATGTTCGCTGCCGGTGGCAATAAGAAATACATCATCATTACACTATAAGTCAGGAGCTGATGTGGAATCGGCAAGAATATATAGGCAATACCAGCCAAGCCTAATGCAAAAATAAAGCGCCCGCTGATCAGCACCAGACTGCGCTTTAAATCCCTCAGCTGAATACGGACATGACGAAGCCACATGCCCAAAATGCACATTCCTGCAAAAGTGACTAAAAATTTATTGGCTGCATATGCCCATTGAAGGGTGGGATGAAACTCATAATGACTAAAGTCCCAAAATGATAAAACCCCTGCAATACTGAGTGCGATCACCGGTGGCGATTGCAGGATATTTTTCAGAATAAATGTCCAATCTTGGCGAGTTTGGCTCACGGCAATGACAGCACTGACATTCCCAAATAATGAGCCACCAATATAAAGTGCAATCATGGTCGACATTGCGTCAGTGCCAAACACTGCTAAGGCAAATGGCAGACCGAGCCATACGCCATTCAAATAGCTAAAACACAGCGCACGCAATTTATCTTTGGCAAAATAATAAAACAGGCTAAACAGCACAATTGAACTAAAAATACTAAAGCCCATCAGCCACAGACTGCCCGCTTTATAAAACACCATATTGTAAATAATCAGCACAGGAATCAGAACACGTGCCAGTAAAGCCGCCAAGACAGGTCGAACCGGTTTTAAATATTGCACGCCCCAATAACCAATCAAAAAAGACAGCAGGGGAAGAATCAAGGCCATGACAGTGCTGCTGAGATTTCCATATCAGGTTATATGCTAGCACAGCATCCTTTTCATCTAATGATAGATTTTTCATATGAATTACTCATTACCCTGCTGCCGTGTCGGCAAACTGTCATTAAAGCGTCACTGCATTGTCATACAAGCCTGCTGAGATAGGGGCATGAAATATAGAGGATAAAATAATGGCAGGATTATCAATTTGGCATGTGCTGATTTTTGCAATTGTGGTGATTTTATTGTTTGGTACATCGAAGCTGAAAAACCTGGGTAAAGATGTCGGCGGTGCAATTAAAGACTTTAAAAAATCAGTCAAAGATGAAGAAGCAGAAATGGCCAAGCTGCAAGAACCGCGAACGATTGATGCACAAGTCAAAACCCCTGAAACCTCGATCAAGAGTTAAGAGTCCGCTATGCTCAATATCGGAATGACCGAGCTGCTGATTTTCGGGATTATTGCACTTCTGGTGCTTGGGCCAGACAAGTTGCCTGAGGCAGTCCGTTTTGTCGGAACATGGTATGGCAAGATCAAGCGCATGGTCAGCAATGTTCAGAACGATCTGGATCGTGAATTACGCTTGTCCGAACTGCGAGAACAGATGCAGGCCGAAATGCAGCGGATCCAGCAACTGGAAGCCAAGATGCAGGCACAAATGGCAGATTTGCAGCAGCCGATTGCAACTGATGAATTAAAAATAAAGCCTCAGGCTGCCCAGCCCGTGCTTCGCTATCAGCCTATGGTACAGCCCGTATCAGCGGTGTATTTACCTCAGCCTGCACAAACTCAAGCAGTGATTTCCCAACAACGCTATACAGAAATGAAGGTGGCCGTATGACGTCTTTACCGACCACACCTGCCTCAAATGATGCTGCAGCGCTGAACCTTGAAGAGATGCCGATTACCCAGCATTTGGTGGTGTTAAGAAAACATCTGTTTAAAGTGGTTGCTGTCCTGATTGGCCTGTTTTTCTGTTTGCTGCCCTTTGCCAATCAGACCTATCAATGGTTATCTGAACCTTTACGGGCACAATTGCCTGCCAGCTCGACCATGATTGCCACGGATGTGACGGCAACATTCATGGCTCCGTTCAAGCTGAATTTCTTTGTGGCGCTGATGATCACAATGCCGTTTATTCTGTATCAGCTCTGGACATTTGTTAAACCGGCGTTATATGCCAAAGAAAAGAGTCTGGCACTGCCGCTTTTGATCGGCAGTATTGTGCTGTTTTATACCGGGATCAGCTTTGCCTACTTTGTGGCCTTACCTTCGATCCTGCATTTTTTTATCAGTGTCTCGCCGGAAACTGTGGCACCGATGACCGACATTAACAGTTATCTTAGCTTCTGTTTAAAGCTGTTTCTGGTCTTTGGTTTTACCTTTGAAATCCCGATTATTACCTTGGTTTTAATCCTGATTGGGGCAGTTTCAACACAAACCCTGGTGGAGAAACGGCGCTTTATTATTGTCGGCTGTTTCTTTGTCGCGATGTTCGTGACACCACCAGATGCACTGTCGATGATCATGTTGGCTGTACCGATGTGGTTGCTGTTTGAACTGGGTTTGCTGGCCGGAAAACTGATCGAAAAACGGCGTTTAAAAGCGCAATAAGAACAATCAGCCAAAACAAAAATCATGCTTTAACTCAGGCAGCTCCGGCTGTCTTTTTATTTTCAAAATATTATCAAAATACTGATTTATTTAACTTTAATGCAACATTTCCTTAAGATTAGTGTCATATCCCAAGCTTAAGGTATTGAAAACTTCTACACCACCAAGCACTTATTTTTACTTGAGACTTTAAAATGAAAAACGAAGACATGATACCTTGCCAGGATCTGGTTGAAGACAGTAATAATTCAAACAATAGCCACTTTCAAACAATTCTGGATCAATACACCAGTCGCCGTAGTTTTATTGCAAAAACCACCAGTGGGGCAATGGCCTTAGCCTTTGCAGCAACAGTAAGTGGTTGTTCAGATGATGATAATGATTCTGGCACGCCTGACACTAACCCCACCACACCACCAGACACCACGAACCCAGATCAACATACATGGAGTGACCTGAAAGCGCGCCCGAATAAATTGACCTTTGAGCCGGTTCGCAAAAATACGCAAAACTTCTTTAGCGTGCCTGAAGGCTATGAACTGAAAGTGCTATATGCGGTCGGTGATCCAATTAACCCTGCATATTCAGAAAAGACAGATGTAACATTAGCTTCAGGTGCTTCTTATCAGTTCCGTGCAGGCGATAACCATGACGGCATGAGCTTTTTCGGTATGCATCCAAGCAACAAAAACTATGCGGCCAAAGAGTCCACCCAAGGTTTACTGGTTTTAAATCACGAATACCTGCAACAAGCTCAACTCCATACGCCAGAAGGCCCGATTACGATCGACGGTGTACGTCCAGAAGATCAGGTCCTTCGTGAAGTGAATGCGCATGGGGTTTCGGTAATTGAGATTAGCAAAGATGCCAATACACAAGAGGTTAAAATTAACTTAAATTCTAAGTTTAACCGTCGTATCACGGCAGCAACCGAGATGGAAATTCATGGACCGGCTCGCGGTTCTGACTTGGTCAAAACGATTTTCTCACCCGATGGAACGTTGACGCGCGGCACCTTTGCCAACTGTGGTAATGGGTATACACCTTGGGGCACTTACTTAACCGCGGAAGAAAACTGGAGTGGTTATTTTGCCCGTCAAGCCAATGACACCCGCGCGATTGCAAAAGAAGAAATTGCCTTGTCACGTTATGGTCGTGGCGGTAGTGAGGCCCGTTCATCTCAATACCGCTGGAATACTCCGGTTGCTGAATTAACCGGTGATAAAGGACTGTATGATCGTTGGGATATTTCAGTAAAAGGCGCCAGTGCTTTAGCTGATTATCGTAATGTCATGAATACCTGCGGATTCATTGTCGAGATTGATCCATTTAGCGCGAACACACGTCCGGTTAAACGTACTGCATTGGGCCGCTTTGCCCATGAAGACTGCCGCTGTAGTAATCCGATTCCGGGTCAGCCATTAGCCTTCTATATGGGGGATGATGCAACAGGCGAATATATCTATAAATTTGTTTCTGATGCAGTCTGGGATCCGAAAGATGTCAATGGGGGTTATACCGCTGGTGATAAATACATGGATAAAGGCACATTATATGTCGCTAAATTCAATGATGATGGTACTGGTGAATGGTTAGAACTTAGCTATGGTAAAAATGGTTTAACTGCTGCCAACGAAATTTATCCATTTGCAGGCCAAGATGATATCGTCATTAATCTCCGTCTTGCTGCCGA
The DNA here is from genome assembly GCF_013418175.1 of Acinetobacter sp. YH12200. Lineage (NCBI taxonomy): Bacteria > Pseudomonadati > Pseudomonadota > Gammaproteobacteria > Moraxellales > Moraxellaceae > Acinetobacter > Acinetobacter sp. YH12200. The sequence continues at coordinate 256,332 of NZ_VPCO01000002.1, read as the reverse complement.
CCATGTCGGCGCGACCAAAATGGACCGTCCGGAATGGGTTGCCGTCAATCCGGAAAATGGTGAAGTCTATGTCACTCTCACCAATAACGGTAACCGCGGACGCGCCTACCCGACCGATGCAGCAAACCCACGTAGCTATATCGACTTCAAAGATTCAAATGCCAGTAATTCAGGCAATATGAATGGTCACATTATCCGTTTTAGTGAAAATGAGAATAATGTCAAAGCAACGACATTTGCCTGGGATATCTTCCTGTTCGGTGCAGAAGCACGAGCTGCCTCTAACATCAACCTGTCAGGTCTGGATGATTTAAATGACTTCTCTAGCCCGGACGGGATGTGGTTCGATCCACGTGGAATTTTGTGGATCCAGACGGATGATGGCCAGTACACCGATGAAACCAACTGCATGATGCTGGCAGCCCTGCCAGGTACAGTCGGTGATGGCAGAAAAGCATTGGCAGCCAGTACCAAAGCTGAAGGACAGGAAACCTTTGTCGGCGCCAAGCTGAATAATGATCGGGTTCGCCGCTTCCTCACAGGTCCATCGGGCTGTGAAATTACCGGTGTGACGATTACGCCGGACTACAAAGCAATTTTCGTCAATGTGCAGCATCCAGGCGGTGCATGGCCAGCCAATCAAAGCGAGCGTTATAGCCGTTTAGGCAAAGTGCCTCGCTCTGCTACTGTGGTCATTACCCGTAAAGACGGTGGTGCGATTGCCGGTGAAGCCTTGGAACAAGCGACAGCATAAAAATCAGTGACTCAAAAATGCCGGCAGATGTCGGCATTTTTTATCTGGGATTATTGTTGTAGCATCATGATTTTCTCGACCAATTGCCCTGCAGTCACACCTTGTTGTGACTTCTCGATCCAGTGCCATTGTCCTCGCTGCATTCTTAGAAAATTCGAGCAACGGGTGCCGTAAGTCGGGCTTTGAATAAAAGTCGAGGACAGCAGATGTTCCATTTCAACCGAGATCCCTGTTTCCGGCAGCAGTTCAGGAATCACCTTGCGTTCATCTTCCAGAATATCCCAAACCGCATGACACAGATCAGTTTCTGGCATGGCTGGTTGTTGCAGCATGGGTAAAAATTCCTGGGTAAAGCGTTTACGCAAATGCCGGGTCTTGTACCAGTCTTCGCTCATCAGGCCGTTGGAGACTACATAGACACCTTGTGCCAGCACTTGCGGTGCTTCGCCGCGATTGCTCATATACACCGCCTGCTGTTGGTCTCCAACGAACAGGTTAAAACCGGCATAGTCACACTGCCGTTGTTCCAGATCTTGTGCGAAACGAATCGGCGTTAAGTCCGAATTTAAAAAATCCTGGATGATATGACCACGTGAAGTCGGATAATCTGTCCGATCTTGCCCGTTGCGAAAATTGGTAATCACTGCCCAGCGACCTGAGGCCGTGATACCCATCCAGGTGCCGCCCGACTGCAAATCCTGCCCGGCAATAATCGGACTATTTTCACATTCATGTAATGCCTGTGTAGGCCGCTGATAGAATTCATCCCGATTTGAAATCAGACATAATGGGGTCTCATCTACAACCCGCCAAGCCAGTGCCACGATACACATAATTTACGCTCTCGATCTTTACACATTGAATGTACAACATTTTTCTTTGCTTTCAGCTAAAATCTGTGCAAAACAGAATCACAAGGAACAGGAATGCTCACCTATCCCAATATTGATCCCGTCGCGATTTCGCTCGGGCCCCTGCAAGTCCACTGGTATGGACTGATGTACTTACTGGCATTTTTATTTGCCTGGGGATTGGCAACGTTTCGAGCCAAACAACGCGGCTGGACGCCAGATATGGTCTCTGACCTGATTTTCTTCGGTGCGCTTGGTGTCATCATCGGTGGCCGTGTCGGTTATGTCTTGTTCTATGGTTTTTCTCAGTTCCTCGCAGATCCTTTATGGTTATTCCAGATCTGGACCGGTGGTATGAGCTTCCACGGTGGTTTCCTCGGTGTCATTCTGGCCATGCTGTGGTGGTGCCGGAAATACAAGATGACCTGGTTCCAGACCCTGGATTTTATCGCACCCTGCGTACCAACGGGGCTGATGTTTGGCCGGATTGGTAATTTTATTGGCGGTGAATTGTATGGCCGTCAGGTGACCGATCCCAACTTTGCCTGGGGCATGATTTTCCCGACCGATCCTTTGCAGCTGGTGCGTCATCCATCACAATTGTATCAGGCGCTGTGTGAAGGCCTGATTCTGTTTATTGTATTGTGGTGGTTCAGTTCCAAGCCGCGTCCACGTATGGCGGTCTCTGCACTGTTCCTGATCGGTTATGGTCTGGCACGCTTCGTGGTCGAGTTCTTCCGTGAGCCGGACAATGGTCAGCTGTTTATTGGCTGGATGAGCAAGGGCCAATTCCTGAGCCTGCCAATGATCCTGATTGGCTTGTGGATGATGTGGTATGCCTACCAAAAGAAAATCTATGACTGGGGGCCACAGAAAAACAGTTAAAACCAGCTTAATTGAGCGAGGCACAGGCCTCGCTTTTTTATAGCCAAAATATGCTAAAGTGCCGATTATCTTTTCGATTTCTTCATCATTATGCTTGAGTTCTGGTTTAATCCGCAGGTATCTGTTCTCAAAAAACTGTTGATCTTTATTGTGATTGCAGCAACAGCTGCAGGCTTGTACTGGATGGAACCACTGCCCTTAGATTCAATTTTGATGTTTGTCGGTACCGGCATTGTTTTTCTGATCTGCCGTTACTGCAAAATCCACTTTGCCAACAAAAACCCGACCGGTTTGCTGTATAGATTACTGACCTGGATTCCAATTGCCTTATTGATTGCTTTAGTTTTTATGAACATGCAACAGGGCGAAATCCTGATTCCGGGTGCACAAGGTATTGCCTTTATGGCACTGGCGATTTGCCTGTTTTCACCATTGTCGCTGCTCAATCAGAACAAATCAGATGCGGGTTCACCCCATGCTTGAGTTCTGGTATTCCGAACGTTGTAGCCGTCAAAACAAGCTGATGGTCATCATCGTGACCTGTATTTTGATTTATGCAGCATCGACTGTGGCCCAGTTAGATCCGGTATTTGTTGGGGTGAGTTTAGCGATTGGGATTGTCGTGCATTTACTGCACCATTTCCGCCTGAAAATTTCGAAATCCAATCCCTATGCAAATGGCTTTAGCGCCTTGAGCCGGGTGATTCCCATCATTGCCTTAATTACCCTGTTTGGCTATTTGCCTGAACAGCACCAACAATGGGGCAAATTTGCCTGGGGTCTGCAATGTCTTGGCTTTGCCGCGATTGGATTATTTATCGTTTCAATCTATGAAAGCCGTGCGAAGCGTTTTGAGGACTGATCACTTCGCAGTATTTTCTTAGAAGTAAGTTTCCAGACGATAGTAACTATAAGTCACGTTTTTATTGCGATAAACCGCATGATCTCGCTGTTTGAAATCCGATACCCAGGCACTACCTGAATAAGCCGCGATATGTCCATATTTATGTCCCTGAGTACGGTCAATAATATAGATATCGCCTTTTTTCGGCCGATCAAAAGAAGCATTAATTTTCTTATAACCCAGTTGCATCAGGGTATTTCCCCAATCCGCTGCAGCCACGGGATGATTGACAATTTTCGCACCCGAAGATTGCAGACCGACACGAATACTGCGCGCACATTTCTGTGTACTGGTATTTCGGGTAATGCCTTGCAGATAACTGGTAAATTTCTCGATATTAATACGCTGACCATTGCCTGCGCCTGAAGCATTACGGACAGTGGCTTTTTGCGTTGGCTTTTTAGGTCTTTGCTCCGATTGGGAACGCACCATGATATTCGCTTGCACAGGAGCATAAACTTCGCTCATGTTCACCTGATGATCATAGATCATGCCTTACCAACCGCTCCTCGCCTGCAACTTAGGCTTTCATATTGTTAACAAGCGAAGGATACTAGCCGGATAAATGTTATTTTTCACATAAAAAATGTAAACAAATTTGTCTATTTTTACAGCATTTAAATTAAGCCTTTCATTCTACTGTAATTACAAAAATAATCATCTTTATAAAAAAATTGTAAAGCAAATAAGACTCAAACAACCAATAAAGTCTGAGCATGCCTGAATAAGCATTCTCTTCATCTATTTTTTCGGCAATCTGGTAGGCATATTTAATGCATTGCAAAGCACTATTCCAAGATAACATTTCACTACAGGACTACATCATTTTTAGCCGCAAATCTCGTATTAAACTAATTCGGTAGTTTTAATATTGAATTGAGATTAACGGAGAAGAAAAAATGACTCAGGATTTAGCCACTGTTTCAAATTTTAATTTAGAACAATATTTAGGTACCTAGTATGAAATTGCACGTTTGCCAATGAAACACCAGCCCGAAGACAGCACTGATATTTCTGCGGTATATAGCTTGAATGAAAATGGTAAAGTTCGGGTGCAGAACCGCTGTCTGGATGGCGATGGCAAGCTCGATGAAGCCATTGCTGAAGCCAGCATCGTTGATGCAGAACATGCCAAGCTTGAAGTCAGCTTTTTACCCGAAGGCCTGCGTTGGATCCCGTTTACCAAGGGCGATTACTGGGTATTAAAAATCGATCCGGATTATCAGACGGCGCTTGTAGGCGAACCGAATAAAGAATATTTATGGCTATTGCATCGCGGTACCAGTCTGGACGCAGCGACTCAACGTGAATATTTAAGTTATGCAGAATCCTTGGGATATGATCTGTCTGATCTGATTCATACAGTTCATACTGGCCATAAAACCGCTTAAACTGCAATCAAAAGACCTCCATCAGGAGGTCTTTTTTATTCTCAATTTGGGCGATGAAAGCTCATCAAAAAATGCTATGATGTGCGCAATTTAAATTGTCCCTTTCGATAGAAAATTGATTATAAAATAATCCGTTCTGCTGTTAAAACGGCAATTTTCAACAGATTCAAATAGAGAGAACTATGCGCCAATATCTTGACCTTTTACAACATATCCTCGACAACGGCGGCGATAAAGGCGACCGTACCGGTACAGGTACACGTTCGGTATTTGGTCATCAGATGCGCTTCGATCTTTCCCAGGGTTTTCCTTTACTGACCACCAAAAAAGTTCACTTCCGCTCTATCGTGATTGAATTGTTGTGGTTCTTAAAAGGCGATACCAATGTTCAATATTTAAAAGATCATAAAGTTTCGATTTGGGATGAGTGGGCAACCGCCGAACAGACCGCACGTTTTGGCCGCCCTGAAGGTGAACTGGGGCCAGTTTACGGTCACCAGTGGCGTAATTTTGGTGCCAGCAAAAATGCAGATAATAGCTATAATCAGGATGGTTTTGACCAGATCAAATGGTTGATTAATGAAATTAAAACCAATCCGAATTCGCGCCGTCTGATTGTATCTGGCTGGAATCCGAATGAAGCGGGCCAAGTGGCATTACCGCCTTGCCATACCCTGTTCCAGTTCTTTGTCCACAATGGCAAATTGTCTTGTCAGCTGTATCAGCGTAGCGCCGATGTTTTTCTCGGTGTTCCATTTAATATCGCCAGCTATGCCCTGTTGACACATATGATCGCGCAAGTCTGTGAGCTGGAGGTCGGTGATTTTGTCTGGACCGGTGGCGATACACACCTGTATAGTAATCACTTCGAGCAAGCGCAATTACAACTCAGCCGTGAGCCCTTGGGCCTGTGCCAACTTAAATTGAATCCTGAAATCAAAAACCTGTTCGACTTCAAATTTGAAGATATTGAAATTATTGGTTATGAATCACATCCGGGGATTAAGGCACCCGTTGCAGTGTAAATGTTCCCAAACCAAAGAAAATCAAAATCCCACTTTGCTTAAAGTGGGATTTTGCATTTTAATAGGAGCAAATTTTTATTTGTTTTTGAGTGTAGGTATGGCATTTCAGGATTTAGAAGTCGTTCATGTCGTTGCAATGGATCAGCAGCGCTGTATTGGTAAGGACAATGACCTGCCTTGGCATATCTCAGCCGATCTCAAGCATTTTAAAGAAATCACTCAGGGCGGTGTAATTGTCATGGGCCGCAAGACCCTTGAGTCGATGGGGCGTGTGCTCCCTAAACGCGTGAACTGGGTCATTACCCGTGATCCTGACTGGTCTTTTCAAGGCACTAAAGTTGCTCATAACATTGAAGATGCGCTTATTCAGGCAGTTACTGATGTGCAAAACTCAGAAAAACCGACGTCTATTTTCATTATTGGTGGCGGTGAAATCTTTAAACAGACCATGGACATTGCCGACCGTCTGGAACTGACCCATGTCGACCTGGATGTACAAGGTCATGCCTATTATCCTGAAATTCCGGCAGAATTCAAAAAAGTCGCGACCGAGCAACATATTGACGACAAAACCGGGATTGCTTTTGAGTTTGCAACCTACAGAAAATAAAGCCTATTTCTCATGAAAAAGTGACTATGCAGGGACGCGAATATATTTCCAAGCACTGGAGTCTGTGGCTGCTGGGTAGCCTGTTTACCCTCTTTGTCATTCTGTCGAGTCTGTGGCTCAGCCTGATGCTCTGGGTTCAGCAACCTCTCGGCAAGATTGGCAGCTTGATCCTGATTGGTGTTTGGTTAACGTTTTCCCTGCTGGTACTCGGGATCTACTTCACCCGGCACCTGATCTCGCGTAAAGTCGATAGCATTCTATATCTTCTGGTCTTTCTGTTTTGTCTGCTGGGCTATTTTAGTCTGCAAGCGCGTCAGGATCGGGAGTGGAATCCTGAAGTGGCTCAGTTGTTGCACTATGAACAACAAGGCGATCAGGTCACCCTGCACAATATCCGGAACTTTGACTGGCAAGCTGATGGTCGTTATATCGAACGTTGGGAAAGCCGCAGTTTTGACCTGAACCAGATTAGCGGGGTGAATATCATTACCTCCTACTGGATGGGTCCGAAAATTGCCCACACGTTGGTCAGCTTCGATTTTGCCAATCAAAAACCTCTCACTTTCTCGATTGAAATCCGCAAGGAAAAACATGAAGAGTTTTCTGCAATTGGTGGGTTTTTCCGTAAATATGAATTGAGTCTGGTGGCATCGGACGAAAAAGATATTGTGTATACACGTAGTAATATTCGCGGGGAGCAGGTGTATTTCTTTCCGGTAAATATGCCACAAGCTCAGGCCAAAGCCTTATTCAAAGAATATCTGGCCCAGGCCGATGAATTGGCCAGAGAACCCAAGTGGTATAACACCCTGACCAGTAATTGCACCACTCTGGTCTTTGATATGGTTCAGGCAGTATCGCAACAACAATTGCCTTCAGATTATCGACTGTTAGCGTCCGGCTATTTACCGAATTATCTCTATGATCTGAAAGTGCTGGATCAATCCTGGGATATGCACACCTGGTACCAACGGGCGCATGTGAATCCACGAGTCAAACAGAGCGCCGATCTGTCCAGCCAGGAATATTCGCAGCGACTTCGTCAAGGCCTGCCTGCACCTCAGACGCATTAACTGGCGTTTTATTACTGTAAATAAAGATACAAAACCGACTGGAACCCGGATCATTTTTTTGTTTATATACAAATAGCTAGTCAATAATCAGAGTATCTTTCATGCTAAAAAAATTAACTGCAATCGCCCTATTGGGTTCAGTATTGGCTGTAATGGGCTGCGAAACCGTACCGAATACCGCCACCACACAAACCACGAATCATTTACAACTTTTGCAAAATCGTACCTGGATTGCCACACAGATTGGCAATACTGAAATCAAGACCGCAGCTACTGCACCTCATCTTCCAAGTCTGCAATTTGATGCCAGTACCCAGCGTGTTTCCGGTTCAGATGGCTGTAACCGGGTTATGGGCAGCTATACCGCAGGCAAAGACAGCCTGCATTTAAGCCAGATGGCAACAACACGCATGGCCTGTATGCATAATGATCAGCTTGATCAGAAATTTAATGAAGCTTTAGCCAAGGTGACGCATTATCAGGTATTTGGTAAAACCCTAAAACTATTGGATCGTCATGGTAATGTGTTAATTCAGCTGGAAAGTGCAGTTCAGCCACGTTAAGACTTCCCTACAAAAAGCCTGTATTGGCGGGCTTTTTTATCTTTCATACTGATGGGCCAGGATTCAACCATCAGCCCAGTTCAATCGAATGAGGAATCAGCCATGCAACAAGCACTTTTTGGTGGTGGATGCTTTTGGTGTACCGAAGCGGTATTTTTACAAATTCAGGGCGTTCAGCAAGTCCTGAGTGGCTATGCCGGCGGTCATACCCCTGAGCCAAATTATGAGGCCGTGTGCGGCGGTGAAACCGGCCATGCTGAAGTTATTCTGGTTGATTTCGACGAAAACCAGATCAGCTATGCCCAGCTCCTTGAGGTGTTTTTTGCGACGCATGATCCAACCACTTTGAACCGTCAGGGCAATGACGTCGGCACCCAATATCGTTCCGTGATTTATTATCTGAATGCTGAACAAAAAACTCAGGCAGAAGCAGCCATGGATGCTTTAAAAAATGAAGGCCTGAATATTGTGACTGAACTCAGCCCGATGCCGACCTTCTATCCTGCTGAGGAATATCACCAAAATTTCTTTGCGAAAAACCCAAACCAAGGTTACTGCAATTTTGCCATTCCGCCAAAACTGAATAAATTACGCAGTAAATTTATGACTTTGTTAAAAACCCATTAATTTGCATAAAAAATGGGGATAAAAAAAGCGACTGAAATCAGTCGCTTTTTTTTGTTAGCTGAATCTTAGTTATCGGTTGCAAAGGCAATATCGCTGAGTCCGGCTCCACTCGCACGCGACATGACTTGAGCTACCGTGTCATAACGGGATTCTTTATCTGCTTTCAGCACAATCGTCGGCTGACGTTCAGTCTGACCTGCTTCATTAAAACGGGTCTGCAATTCGTCTAAGGTCAGGACATTGCCATTCCAGGCAATCTCACCTTCCGCATTGATGCTGATTGTGACATTTTCAGGCGGCAGATCAATAATCTCCGCAGTGGTTTGTGGCAAGGTTAATGGAATTGATGGGTTCGCAACGGTCGCTGTCACCAAGAAGATGATCATCAATACCAACATAATGTCGATGAGGGGAATGAGATTCATCTCATTCATACCTACATCGTTGTCTTCACCCAGTTGAAAAGCCATTAAGCTTGACCTCCCACTAAACTCTGTTGTGTTACTTTTTCATCAGACTTTTTTGCAGCAGATTCCTGTTGCAACATGGTGTCAATCAACAAGCCATGTGCCTGATCTTGTAACTCATGCGCCAAACCACGATTGAAACGCACACAGATGTTATAAGCCAGTACCGCAGGAATCGCGACGGCCAAGCCTAGACCCGTCATGATCAAGGCTTCACCGACTGGGGTTGCCACTTGTGCCAGACCAGCCTGACCGCTTTTACCCACTGCAACCAGCGCATGGAAAATACCCCACACGGTACCAAACAAACCGACAAATGGTGAAATCGAAGCAATCGTACCGAGGACGGATACCCCTTTTTCAGCATTGGCTTTTTCGGCTGAAATCTGACGTAACAATGCCTGTTCTGCCACTGCCTTACGCTGTTCAAAGCCCAAAGGAGCCAATTTGGTTTTCAGTTGCTCCAATGCTTGAGACAGCTGGGTATAAGCAACTTGTTTAAGCTGGCGAGTGCCCATTAAACGCAGCACAAAAATGGTCCATGTCGCAATCGACATTGCCAATAACACGAAGTACAGCGTTTTACTGACTGCATCAGCGTGTTGCCAATAAACTGAAAAGTTCATCTTCGAACTCCTAATGGGTTAGCCGTTATTTGGTAATTTGAAAATCGAAAGGCTGCTCAACCCGGGTTGGATAAGCCACACCATTTTCCACATATTTGGTTAGTTGCGCGCGGCGTACCGCTGCTTCAACTTTACGGTTCACTGCCGAGCTACAATCCGAATTACGTGCAGTCGCAGAAACCACTTTACCCTGCTCATTTGCCGCCACATCGACTACCATCGAACAAGTCGCTCTTAACTCACCTGAAGACAAGGAAACTTTCGGTGCGCGCTGCCAGCTCACCCCCCCCCCAATCGAGACACTTTTTGGTGATGGCGGCGCAGCAGGTGCTGGCGGTGCTACAGGCGCAGGTGGCGCGACTGGAGCTGGTGCCGGTTGCACTTTGGTTTCGGTGACCACTGTCGGTACCACCGGACTTGGGGTTGGTTTAGCTTCAACGGGTGGTGCTTTCACGACTTTAGGTGCTTCTGCCTTCTTCACCTGTTCTATTTTTTCAACTTTTTTCGGTGGTGGCAGCGGTTTATCTACAATTTTGACTTCTTTGGGCTTAGGCGGCTCTTTTTGTGGCTCGGCCTTCGGCTTTGGCGGTAAAGGTTTGGGTGCTTCCTGCAATTTTACAAAGCGCACTTTAAGCGGCTCTTTCTCTACAGGCTTGAGCTCCGGTGCGTCCATCTGGCTCACTGCCCACAATAGGCCCACATGTCCGACGAACACGGCCGCCAGAATCGAGATGACTTTCTTTTTCATCTTGTTGGGCGGTGTAGGTGGCATGGGAGCAGCAACTTGACTCATTAAATCTATTACCTTGAGGAGATGATGTGAAACAAACAATCAAGCTCATCGGTTAGCACAATTAAAGTACGCCAATAATAAATGAGAAGTGTTTTCATTTGCAACTACTAATCATGCCTTTCACTGACTTTTTTTGCATCAAAACAAAAAAGGCACACTAAAAGTATGCCTTTTTAAATAGGGATGCAAGTTTTATTGGAACACCACAGTTTTATTGCCATCGACAATAATACGGTCTTCCAGATGCCATTTCACTGCACGTGCCAGTACATTACGTTCTACGTCCTGACCGAGTTCACGCAACTGTTCAACGGTAAAGTCATGATTGACACGTTCTACGTCCTGCTCGATGATCGGGCCCTGATCCAGATCGGCAGTGACATAGTGTGCAGTCGCACCGATCAGCTTGACACCTTTTTCATGCGCCTGTTTATACGGATTTGCACCGACAAATGCGGGCAGGAATGAATGGTGAATATTGATCACTTTCATTTCCCACTTGCTTACAAATTCTTCATCTAGAATCTGCATATAGCGCGCCAATACCAACAGGTCATTGCCCTGCATTAACTGGTCAATTTCTGCATAGGCTTCAGGCTTGTTGTCTTTGGTCACCGGCACCACTTCAAATGGAATCCCAAAGTTTTCAACCGCTTCGCGTAAAGTCTCGTGATTCGATACCACCTTGGTAATTTCACATGGCAACCCACCACGGGCATGACGCCATAACAGCTCAAGCAAGGCATGATCGACCTTAGACACCAAAATACCGACTTTCTTCACATCGCTGACCAGAGCCAGACGCCATTGCATGCCGTAACGCTCTGCGACATTTACCGCAAAAGTCTGGGTAATGCTTTCTTTACGGCTTTGCAGATGATCCAGTTCAAATTCAACGCGCATGAAGTAACGGCCGCCCTGCGCTGCTGTCGCATATTGGTCAAGCGCAGTAATATTGGCACCTTGATGATACAAGAAGCTCGAAACAGCCTGCACGATGCCCGGCTTGTCTTCACAAGTAATCAATAAACGTGCGGTGTTAGCAGTCGTCATATTCATGTTGGTTTAAGTCACTAATCAGTTAAATTAAAAAATAAGCCGAGTATTCTAGCGCGTTTCCGAGATATTCTGAATAGGCGACTCGACTTCTGTGTTTTTTGCAGATGACAGGCTGGCAAAAAGTTCCGAAGAACCCAGACTATTTAGCAAACCTTCATAAGTTTGACGGCTTTCACCGCGTAAATAGGCCCCTTCCAGGAACACCATTTGACGGAGTGCCTGCCAGACCCATTTTTCTTCCAGCGTATTGGAATCGGTCAGATGACCTGACATATATAGGAAGTTGGTCCAGTTGGTCAGTACAATCCACAGGTTAATGATCAGTGCTTCAATTTCTGAATCGGTCATGTCCATCAAGCCAGCATTCACAAAAGCCTTATAGATTTTCTGACCTTGCTGCATCACTTCGCCGGCAAAGCGTGGATACATCTTGCGGAAATCTTCGTTATTTTCGACCAGATGATAGACATCGCGATGCAGGAAACGATAAGCCCACAGCTGACTGCTCAGTACCTGAAAATAATGAATCTTGTCATTGGCATCCAGAGCACGATCATCCGGCAGCGCCAGCATTTCCAGAGTTTGCTGCTGGTACTCCTCCATCAATTCTTTAATAATTTCATTCTTATTACGGAAATGATAATACAGGTTACCAGGGCTCATCCCGAGTTCAGCCGCAATATGATTGGTGGTCACAGAGCGTTCGCCACGCTCATTGAACAGCTGCAAACTGAGCTGCAAGATACGCTCTTTAGTTTTTAAGGTTTTGGTTTGGGACATCCTAAAATAACCATTCAGTTCGTGCATTAGCAGGCTAACACACAAAGTCACTTGACTAATTAGAGTATTTGCTCTAAAAATTAATTAATCGATTTTTGAATAATGGTAGTGCGGCATGAACAGTCACACAAAAACAATATCAATGACACCACATTTTTTTGATGGCCAATACTTAAATGAGCTTTTGGCACAACAAAAACATGCTTACTTAAACTATCCTTTGCCGACGGCAAAGGAACGCATCGATCGTTTAGCTCGACTTAAGCGTATCTTAGTTAAGTATCAAGATCAATTTGCAGAGGCAATTAATCAGGATTATGGTAACCGCTCGATTGGGGAAACCAAAATTGGTGAACTACTCACCTGTCTGGAACATATCAAATATTATAGCAAAAACTTGACCCGATGGATGAAACCCTCCAAGCGTCATGTCGGCATTATTCATCAACCGGCCAAAGCTTGGGTGCAATATCAGCCTTTGGGCGTGATTGGGATTATTGCACCGTGGAACTATCCGCTGTTGTTGTCGATTGGTCCTCTGATTTGCGCATTGGCTGCCGGCAACCACGCCATGATCAAGATTTCTAGTGCATCGGCTGCGTTTGGTGAAGTGCTTGAAAAAGCCTTGGCAGAAGCCTTTCCAAAAGAACTGGTCGCAGTGGTCAATGGTGGCGGTGTGATCTCAGATGCTTTCTGTCGTCTAGCCTTCGACAAAATGATTTTTACCGGCTCGACTGCTGTGGGTAAAACCGTGATGGCAGCCGCAGCAGAAAATCTGGTTCCGGTGATTCTGGAACTGGGAGGTAAATCGCCAGTGCTGGTGCATCCATCGATTGATCTGCGTGATGTCGCGCAGCGGATTGCGGTGGGCAAACTCTGGAATGCCGGTCAAACCTGTGTCGCACCGGACTATATGTTCCTGCCTCGTGGCAAGACGGCAGAATTTATTGATCATTTTAAAGCCTGCGTAGAAAGTATGTATCCGGATATCACCCATAATCAGGATTACACCTCGATTGTGAATGACAAACAGTACAACCGTCTGCAAGGCTATCTGGATGATGCACGTGAACAGGGTGCTCATGTTATTGAAATCAATCCGCGCCATGAAAATTCCGCTGATCTGCGTAAAATTGCCCCCACCATTGTGACCAATGTCACACCAAGCATGCAAATCATGCAGCATGAAATCTTTGGTCCACTGCTGCCAATCATGGAATATGATCAAATTGATGAAGTTATCGACTTTATTAATAGCCGTCCACGCCCACTTGCTTTATACTACTTCGACTTTGATCAAGCGCGTGCCGATTATGTCGCACAGCGTACCCATTCAGGGCATTTCGGGCAAAATACGGTATTAACCCATGTTGCACAAGACGATCTACCATTTGGGGGTGTCGGTGCATCAGGTATGGGGAAATATCACGGTCCAGAAGGCTTCTTCAGTTTGTCGCATGAACGCTCGGTAATGTCGAATCCCAAGCTGTATAGCTTGAAATACATTCTGCCGCCGTTCAATAAACCGATTCACAAGCTGATTTCGAAGACACTTCTCCGTTAAATGATCAAGGCATGAGCTATCGATATAGCTCGTGCTGCGTTTTGACGAAAATCGCTTGTCTTTTAAGCGCATTTTTGATATAAAACGCCCCTTGAATGATTTCAATCCGTTTATTTTTGACTGGCCATACAGATTTGCTGTTGGCTAAATCAATGGAGTTACACCATGTCTAAGGTTTGCCAAGTTACCGGCAAGCGTCCAGTCGTTGGTAACAACGTCTCACACGCCAACAACAAAACTAAGCGCCGGTTCGAGCCGAACCTGCACCAACACCGCTTCTGGTTAGAAAGCGAAAAACGTTTCGTACGTCTTCGTCTTACTACTAAAGGTATGCGTATTATCGATAAATTGGGCATTGAAAAGGTTGTTGCTGACCTACGTGCTCAAGGTCAAAAGATCTAAGTAAGGAGTCAGGACAATGCGTGATAAGATTCGCTTAGTTTCTTCAGCTGGTACAGGTTATTTCTATACCACGACTAAGAACAAACGTACTATGCCGGAAAAAATGGAAATCAAAAAATTTGATCCAAAAATCCGTCAACACGTAATCTTCAAAGAAGCTAAAATCAAATAATTTTGGCTTTTTTAAAAAAACGACCCTTTCAGGTCGTTTTTTTTTGCATTTTTTTTACCCCACTTGATAAACTTTCTACATGTTTTGGCACTTTTTGTGCTTATTTCCCAGCAAACCTAACTAAAGGAGTATTTAGTGCCACATGACGTAGAACTCATTATATTATTGGCTGTTGGTTTTGGCTTAGCCCTGGTTTTTGGCTATATCGCTGCACGTCTGCGCCTCCCTCCACTTATCGGCTATCTGGTGGCCGGCATTCTGATTAGCCCCAATACACCCGGTGTGGTCGGCGATATTCATCTGGCCAACCAGCTGGCAGAATTAGGTGTCATGTTCCTGATGTTCGGGGTCGGGATGCATTTCTCGCTAAGTGATCTGATGCAGGTGCGGCGGATTGCATTGCCTGGTGCGATTTTGCAAATTGCAGTCGCCACTCTGCTCGGAGTGGGAGTCTCGATGTTATGGGGCTGGAGCTTTGGCTCTGCGCTCGTATTCGGTTTAAGCCTGTCCTGTGCCAGTACGGTGGTTCTACTCAAAGCACTCGGTGATCGTGGTCTGCTCGATTCAATTAATGGCCGGATTGCCGTCGGTTGGCTTTTGGTCGAAGATCTGGTCATGGTCTTGGCCTTGGTGTTATTGCCGGCCACTGCCTTACTTCTAGGCGGACAAGCACTTGAAGGTGCGAGCGATGACAATATCTGGGCCACTTTAGGCATTACCCTGCTGAAAGTCGCAGGCTTTATTGCCTTTATGCTGATTATTGGTAAACGTCTGGTGCCGATGATCATCCAAGTCGTGGCACGTCTGGGTTCTCGTGAGCTGTTTACCCTGACTGTGGTCGCTGCGGCCATCTCGATTGCCTTTGGGGCCTATAAGGTTTTTGGGGTATCTATGGCGCTGGGGGCTTTCTTTGCCGGGATGGTGGTGAAAGAGTCAGATTTCAGTCATCGCGCGGAACAAGAAACCTTGCCGCTGCGTGAAATCTTCTCAATCTTATTCTTTGTTTCTGTCGGAATGCTGTTTGATCCGCGTATTTTACTGGAACAGCCACTCCATGTGCTGACAGTCGTCGGCATTATTCTGATTGGTAAAACTCTGGCGGCAATGGCACTGGTATTGTTCTTCCGCTATCCAATCAATACCGCGTTGACTGTTGGCGCTTCGCTGGCACAGATTGGTGAATTTTCATTTATTTTGGCAGCACTTGGGGTGTCACTGAATCTGCTTTCACTAGAAGGTCAAAACCTGATTCTGGCGGGCGCATTGGTCTCGATCACTCTCAACTCCTTTATCTTCTCCGCGATTGAACCGGTACAAAAATGGATTCGGGAACGCTCGACCCTGGCACGTTTACTGGAACGCAGTGGTGATCCCTTGGCGATGTTACCCGATGAAGTTTCACAGGATTACTTGCGTGATCAGGTGGTGCTGATTGGTCATGGTGAAGTGGGGCGTCGTATTACCCGCTCATTAATGGAAGAAAATATCAAGGTGGTTATTGCAGAAGAAAACCGCGATATTGTCGAAAATCTGCGTGAAAAAGGCATTGCCGCGGTTTCAGGCGCTGCGACTGAAGCTGGTGTTTTGATCCAGGCACATATTCAACATGCGCGCTTACTGGTCATTTCCCCTATGGATATCATCGATATTCATAGAATTGTAGATATTGCCAAGACCTTGAATCCGAAAATTCAGGTATTGGTCTGTGCCGAAAGCAAGGAAGAAGCTGAAGCGATCCGTCGTGATAATATCGGCGCGGTGTATTATGCCAAAGAAGAAATGGCGAAAAATATGAGTAATCATATTTTAAACCAGATCGAGATTGCGCATCAGCATCCCCCTTCTCATTAAATTTCTTTGCATAAAAAAAGTTGCCCAATGTGGCAACTTTTTATGCATAATCACAAGATTTTTTGTAATAAGCTGACTTCAAATCATCAGGATTTAAATCAAAGAAACGAGGTTTTCATTTCTTGAAATTAACCTTGAGCTCGTACCTAAAATCTAACTCACCCCCAACCCTTTAAAATCAAAAAGCACACCGATAGTGTGCTTTTGAATACATTGTAATCTTAACTCATATACTTCGGCTCTTCATCTACCACTTCTGCCTGCCATTCATTGACCTGCTGTTCCAGCAAGCCATACAGGGCCGCCTGAATCATCTGTTGCGCAATCACAGGCGTCTGCTCTCCGAGTAGAGCCTTCACCTCGTCATTAAACTGAATCATGACCAAAGGCTGTTTATGCGAACCTGCATTGCGTAAAGCCAAGGCACCACCTTCAAGTTGAACGAGTTCTAAAATCGCGTCTTGATTACCAAATAAGTCTTTCAACTGTTCTATAGACATATATCCTCCATGTTCAACATGGTGGCAAAGAGCCGGGTGCACTTTGCATCATTAGAGTAATTAATATAGGGTTAAAAATTCTAATTTCAAGTACGGTCGATCCGATTAAAATTCAATCATCTCATTGCGAAAACCATCGATGAGTTGTGTCAAGTCACGATGCCATTCTCTTAATATAGCAGGATCAGGTAACCATGCTTGTGGAGACTGTGTGACTTTAATGATGAGATTTGAGGAGGTTTCGTCTTCGGGTTCCGGTGTACTCGGTTCAGGCGCATACTGGCACAGACGATAGGCACGTTTCAGTTCAGCAATGAAACCGCTCTTGGATAAGTGTTGTAATACGGCTACTTCGGGTGAAATCTGGCCTTTGGCTGCCATTAGTTCTTCGATCGATTTCAGCGTCGGATTGGCATCATTCAGGCGATAGTAACGCACCAGTTCCTGCAAAAATGCCAATAAAGCGCCATGTAAATGAAATACAGTCGCCTCACGTTGTGCCTGAGCCTGTTGCACATGCTCGGTTTGCTCTGCCTGCTGGCAGGCAAGACGGGCAAAATACAGTTTTTGATTGGTACGGTCCGCATGATAGCGAGCAACACGGGTCATTGATATTTCCTAAGGTTTTAAACAAATTTTGGCTTTTATAAAGTAAAAGGTTCGCTTTCATTTCGCAATCAAAACATGTTTAAACTGAATCCATCCAGTACTGAAATCCAGAAAATCTAACTGCCTGCACGAGTACAACCATGAGCACAACAAGGTTAAATTTCAGCCATAAAAAAGGAGCATATCAAGTGCTCCTTTTCCAGTTTAAGCCTCGGGCTTATCTTCTGCTTGTTTTACCCGGATTCCATGTCCGTGCAAGCGCAAAGTATTCAGGCCTTTAATGGCTTTGATGGCTTCACGTGCATGCGGCATTTCTACAAAGGCAAAACCTTTTGATTTCCCGGTTGCCGCATCGAGCACCAAAGTACAAGTATTCACTGTGCCATATTCCTGGAACAACTTCAGCAACTCGGCTTCTGTGACCGTACGTTCTAAATTACGAACTAAAATTTTCATCTGATAACCTTAAGAAGATAGGCAAAAAATATCAAAAAGCACGCGCCTACTCTACTTTTTGTATGCAACAACTTTGCTATAGTTTAATCGAGATCAATGCCAAAATCTAAATTAATCGATTGACGTTCAATTAAGGCACTTTTCACGGTCTGCTGCCGGGTTTTGTAATGGGTTTCCGTGGTGCATAAATGCCGGGTGAGATCATTCAAGAAATAACTTGCGACTTTACGTCCCTGCGCATCGACCGTTTCCCGCGCCCAGTGATTCAGATTTTGTTTGGTTAGAATCAATTCATTTTTGGCTCGGGTCAGCGCCACATACAGCACACGACGTTCTTCTTCAACATCATCAAAGTCGCCTTGGGCGCGTGCATGCGGATAATTTCCCGGCGTGACATTGGCCACATAACAGACATTCTGTTCGGTGCCTTTTGCTGAATGAATGGTAATCAGGGTCACCACATCATGATCGGACTGGCGTTCAATTTCCGAAATCGACACTGGATCGAGCACATATTCCTCTAAAAATTCACTTAGTTGTGAATGCTTGGAGGCCAGTTGTTTCACCAGTTCAAAATCACCCTGACGACGTGGCCAGTCTTTTTTATAGTTCTCTGCCAGTTGTGTTTCAATTGCCTGAATCGCAAGACTGACACAGGCCTGCACTTCGCCTTTCAGCGCGCTCATCTGCTTCATGATCAGAATCGCATTTAGAGGTATCTTGCCAAATTTCTCCAGTTTATCGGAGATTTTATCGATTTCAGGTTCCAGCAAAATGTGTTGCGCCAACTTGCTTGCACCGACATCACCGACACCATTCCACAGGGTCAAGAAACGCATCCAGGCGATATCATCCAGCGGATTGGCGACCACACGCAGCATGCTGAGCAAATCTTTGACATGTGCCGTTTCCAGCAGCTTCATACCGCCAATAAATCGATACGGTACATTGGCCGCGATACAGGCCGCTTCAATATGCCGCGCGGCAAAACTGGAACGCACCAGTACCATATGTTCGCCCCATTTGCTGCCCTGTAAATAATGACGCTCTTTAATATCAATTGCGATCCATTTGGCTTCATCAAACTCATTCGGAAATATATGCATGCGCGGCTTTAGGCCCTCGCCACGATAAGCTTCCAGACGTTTGTCATATTTGATTTCAGACTGATCCAGCAGCCAGTTGGACAGATCCAGAATTTCCTGGGTCGAGCGGTAGTTTTTTTCCAGTTTAAAAATTTGCGCATCTGGTACCCGTTCTTTGAAATGATGAATATTTTCAAAGTCTGCGCCACGGAAACCATAAATCGACTGGGCATCATCGCCGACACAAAATAGGCTGATCCGGTCTTTCAGCGGCTCCAGCAAGGCCCATTGCAGTGGATTGGTATCCTGCATTTCATCGACCAGCATATGCCGACAGATTGAAGCCACATAATCGACTAAGCCTTCTGATTGTGCCAAAGCTGTCGCCACCACCGCCAGAATATCGTCATAATCCAGAAAACTGCGTGCTTGCTTACGTGCTTCATATTCTTTCATGATTTCGGCAATCTGGTCCTTTAAGGCCAGATATTCCGGCATCTGTTTTTCTAATGCCAGACTGAGTTTTTGTCGGGTATTGCGTGCAAAAGAATATAGATCACATAGTTCCTGAGGCTTAGGCAGATGGTTGGGATTTTTCTTGTCATCACGACCGCGAATCAGGCGGAACATCATCAGCTGATCATCACGATCAATAATCGAAAACTGTTCCAGACCAAAAACTTTCGGAATACGGCGCAGCAGATACATACAGAAGGTATGAAAGGTCGAGGCCCGCAGTCCCTTGGCTTCTTCACCAAGTGCCAGTTCGACACGCGCCACAATTTCACTGGCAGCCCGGCGGGTAAAGGTCAGAATTTGAATCTGGTTGGCAGGCACACCCTGCTCAATCAAGTAAGCTGCGCGTGCCACGATAGTCTTGGTTTTGCCACAACCTGCCCCGGCCAGCACCAAACTGTGTTTTGCTTCTGTGGTCGCTGCTTGCTTTTGTTGGGGGTTTAATTCATCAATCAGGGTGGCTAAACTCATTTTCACTCATCATTTTGTGGATGTATGTAGTTTAACAGATCGCTTCCAGAATTATGGCTTTTCAGTTGTCCTGAAACTGTCTCCAATTTTATTTCCTGATTTGATATTAGCTAATGACAGGGCGTGCTGGATTGCAGGAGAGAGAAATACTTTCACTCTGTCAAAAGATTTTTAACTATCTCAGCGACAGCTTTCTCCAAGTTCATTTCTGCATTTTTTAAGGCTTCTTCTAAAGGACAATCTGGTGGATTAATACCAATAATCTGGCTAAATCCTGACTCAAACAGATCCTCAATTCCTTCACCGATTAGACCAGCAAAAGCGATTACCGGTTTATTAAATTTCCTGGCGAGCTGTGCTACCCCAAAAGGGGTCTTGCCCAAAGATGTTTGACTATCAATTTTACCTTCACCGGTCAGGACATAATCTGCTTGCGCTATTTTCTCACTCAGTTGAACCTGTTCAATCATCAGTTCCACCCCGGACCGAATAGAGGCAGCGGTGAATGCCATTAAACCAAAACCCAGCCCACCGGCTGCACCCGCACCTGCCACATGACGATAATCACAACCAATCTGCCCAGCGACTACATCGGCAAAATGCCCGAGATTTTGATCCAGCTGCTTGACCATTTCCGGCGTTGCACCTTTCTGTGGCCCAAAGATTATCGATGCACCATGTGGTCCACACAGCGGATTATTGACATCCGATGCAATGATTATTTCAGTATCTGCTAAACGTGGATCCAGTCCAGATAAATCCATTGATTTGACCAGATCTAAGTTTCCACCACAGACCTGAATTGACTCACTCTTATAATTTAGAAACCGCACACCCAGTGCTTGCGCCATACCTGCACCTGCATCATTGGTAATACTACCTCCCAGTCCAATGATGATTTTTTTCACACTCAAGTCCAATGCCTGTTTGATCATTTCTCCTGTGCCATAAGTTGAAGTGAGCATCGGATTACGCTGAGCAGGATCAAGTAAATGCATACCATTGGCTTTGGCCATTTCAATCACGGCAGTCTGGCCTGCATCAACCAAACCCCAATAGGTCTGAATACGTTGCTCAGGTAATGGCCCGGTCACGTCACATACAATGCTTTGTCCCTTTAAACTTGAAATCAGTGCATCGACCGTGCCTTCACCGCCATCAGCCATTGGTACATGAATGATGTGGACATCCGGAATGACGTTCTGGATACCGCGTTGCATGGCCTGACAAGCCTGCGCAGCAGACATGCTTTCTTTAAACGAGTCAGGAGCGAGCACAAAGGTGAACGGCATGGTGTGATCTTTTATCCACAAACGAAGTCTAAATTGTGGATAAATCCAGCACTATCCACAAGTCTTTATTTCCAGCCCAACTCAATTGCTGTGATCTCATTAATCAGGGTCTGATCCAGAGATCCCGGCATTTTACTCGTGGTTTCGGACAGCGGGATATGTCCTGCCATCAGTTCTGCCTTGGCTTGTGGGAACACAGGTTGCTGATCTGGAAATGCATAACCTATTGGATAAATCGGCTGACCTGTGGCCAGATCATATTTATCACTGGCACCAAAGGCATGCAGTAACTCA
Organism: Acinetobacter sp. YH12200; assembly: GCF_013418175.1. Taxonomy (NCBI): domain Bacteria; kingdom Pseudomonadati; phylum Pseudomonadota; class Gammaproteobacteria; order Moraxellales; family Moraxellaceae; genus Acinetobacter; species Acinetobacter sp. YH12200. The sequence continues at coordinate 234,712 of NZ_VPCO01000002.1, read as the reverse complement.
TGTACCAAAACAATTTTATTTTGTTCAGACTGCTTTTGAGAGGCAAACAGGTTGACCGAACCAATCCGGCCTTTTTGCAAGGCAGTTGAATGCTTTAATTGCCGGGTTTGTGCCGGATCATAATAATTTAAAAACAGGGTCAGACTGGCAGAAGGGTCCGAACTTTGTTGCTGTTTCCAGGCATAAAATCGAAACTTTAAACTCCATACAACAGTATCGAAAATTGAGGCCTGCTCAGGGACTTTAGGCGGTAAAACTTTAAGCTCACGACCCAAATTAAAATAAAAATAAGTGGGTTGATTACGATATTGCTGTGCTGATTTTTGTAGAAAGTCTCTTGCCGTTTCTAGATCCTGAACTGACAGTTGCTGGATGTATTGCTGTGTGGTCGGTAATCCATCTGCATTAATTGGATGCAACAGAACCATGACCGGCTTTGACCAGTTCTGATTTTGATCACGATAGGCATTGACTGCAACGATCAATAAAATACTTAATAAAATCAGAATCCGAATCTTTTTCCACATATCCCCAAGCAACCTTATTTATTTTTTTAAAATATCGACACATCATAAATAAAAAATGCCGACTTTCGTCAGCATTTTTTTCAAGTTTAAACTTTATTTAGGCTTCAACCCATTTTCCATCCTGGTAAACCAGAGACCATTTGGTTTGCTTGCCTTCCGCATTTTCAGAGCCAATATATTGCGACTGGTTCTTGCGACTGAATTTCACCAAAGTTGGGTTACCTTCCGGATCTGTATCAGGTGCTTGCAAGATAAACTGATATTTCGGATCCAGCTGTTCAGCCACAGAGCGAATCTCGGCAACTTTCGGTGCCCGTGTTTCACGCACTTTCGGGAACTTGCTGGCCGCCAAGAATAAACCGGCCGCACCATCACGCAGCACAAAGAAGTCATCGTGCTTGGTCGAGCGCAAATGTTCCATCTTGATCGGATCGACACGCGGAGGTGCCGGCTGACCACTCTTTAATACTTTACGGGTATTGTCACAACTGTTGCAGGCGAAGTATGGACCAAAACGACCCGTTTTAAGCTGCATTTCGCCATCACATTTGTCGCATGGAATGGTTGGGCCATCATAACCTTTGATCTTGAACTCTCCTTCTTCGAGTTCATAACCATCACAGTCCGGGTTATTGCCACAAACATGCAGTTTACGACCGCCATCAATCACATAGCTATCCATTGCCGTTTCACACACCGGACAACGTTTCTTCGACATCAGGTCAGCGGTTTCGGCCGCATCATCATCAGACAGTGCAGCCAGAGACTCAACTGGGGTCAGGTTCAAGGTTCCCTTGCAACGTTCTTTCGGTGGCAGGTTATAACCAGAACAGCCCAGGAAAACGCCTGTGGTTCCGGTACGAATCTGCATTGGACGCTCACATTCTTTACAATGTACCGCATCCACTTCCACTGGCTGATTACGGCGCATACCGTTCTCGCCTTGTGCCGTAGTCAAACGCTGCTTGAAATCGCCGTAGAAGCTGTCTAACAGCTCTTTCCAATTACGTTCACCATCTGCCACCTTATCCAGCTGACCTTCAAGATCTGCAGTAAAGGCGTAGTTCATCAGGTTATTGAAGTTTTCATCCAGACGGTCGGTGACGATCTCACCCATCTTCTCGGCAAAGAGACGACGGTTATCGAGCTTCACATAACCACGATCCTGAATGGTCGAGATAATTGCAGCATAGGTCGATGGACGGCCAATGCCTTTTTTCTCGAGTTCTTTGACCAGTGAGGCTTCAGTAAAACGAGCTGGTGGCTTGGTGAAATGTTGAGATGGATCAAGCTTCTCAAGTTTCAGCACTTCACCGACTTTCACTGCCGGTAACAGAATATCGTCATCCGCTTTGTTGGCACCACGCACCCGGGTAAAACCATCAAAGACCAGCGTCCGGCCTTTGGCTTTCAGTTCTACGCCATTGGCATTGACTAAAATCGTTGAAGACAGGTATTCAGCCGGTGTCATCTGACAGGCAACAAACTGGCGCCAGATCAAGTCATACAGACGCTGTGCATCACGCTCAACACCCACCAGGCTGTCGCCTTTTAAGCCAACCATGGATGGACGAATGGCTTCATGCGCTTCTTGCGCACCGGCTTTATTGCCATAACGGTTTGGTTTGGCAGGCAAATACTTCTCGCCAAATTCAGATTCGATATGCCCACGCACCATATTCACCGCATCATCACTCAAGAATGTTGAGTCGGTACGCATATAGGTAATGAAACCGGCTTCATACAGGCGCTGCGCCAGCATCATGGTTTTCTTCACAGAAAAACCGAGACGGGTACTGGCTGCCTGTTGTAGCGTTGAGGTGATATAGGGTGCGCTTGGATTAACCTTGGTTGGCTTATCTTCACGTGCAGAAACCGTATAATCCGCATCTTTGATCAGGTTTAATAGTGCATCAGTTTCGTCTTTGTTGCGTAGCTTGAGCGTCTTGCCATTTTGCTTGACCGCTTCGAGACGAATATCATCTTTTTTCGATTTGGTATCGGCAAACACCTGCCAGTATTCTTCAGGAATGAAGGCCCGAATTTCACGTTCGCGTTCAACCACCAGTTTCACCGCAACCGACTGTACACGACCGGCTGACAGGCCACGGGCAATCTTTTCCCACAAGAGTGGTGAAATCATGAAGCCGACCACGCGGTCCAGGAAACGGCGTGCCTGCTGCGCATTGACTTTATTGGTGTCCAGACGTGACGGATGCTTAAAGGCATCCTGAATCGCGTTTTTGGTAATTTCGTTAAAGACCACACGCTGATAACGCGAATCATCACCGCCAATGACTTCTTTTAAATGCCAGGCAATCGCTTCTCCTTCCCTGTCCATATCCGTTGCCAGATAGACTTCATCGACTTGCGATGCGAGTTTTTTCAGTTCGGCAACCACATGTTCTTTGCCAGGAAGGACTTCGTATTTGGCTTTCCAGTCATGTTCCGGATCGACACCCATGCGGTTAATCAACGCATTCTGTGATTTTTCAGCTTTCTGTTCATCTGTCAGTTTGGTGCGTGTCGCCGGCTTTTTCTCTGTCGATTTGGCAGAGCCGCCTGTTGGCAAGTCACGGACATGACCGACTGATGATTTTACGATGTAGTTTGGACCAAGGTACTTATTGATTGTTTTCGCTTTTGCAGGCGACTCCACAATCACTAAGGCACGCTTACTTCCAGCGTCGGGAGACTTTGCTGTGCTGCTTTTTGATGTGGACCGAGGAGCGTTCGCCATAATTAACCGTTAATCCTGTTTATTTCTAAATTAAAGTTCAGCCAAAGCGTGTAATAGTGCTTTGATATCGTCGAGTTGGGCTGCTCTTAAATCAGCATGTTCATCCCAATACAATCCGACACAGTTGGCCTGCATATCAATAGCATAAATGCCTTTTAATGCAATGGGAAAATCTTTAAATTTCTCATCACCCTGCACAATTTCGAGTTTATTATCGACAACACGGGCACGCATCAAGGGTAAACGCGCATCTGGCATGAGTACGCTGTAGTACGCAACCATACTGGCACGACTTTCAGTGGCCTTTGGAATTTTGGTCCAGTCGGGTGCAACCACCAAACGTGGATGCAGACCCATTTTGCGGGCTTTGTCACGCATGATGCCAAGCGCTTTTTCTCTTGGGCTGACACGTAAGCCAAAAATTGACCCCATGACAAAAATGATGATGATCACCGCTACCCAAATTCCAGTGTTTTCCATAGTTCAACCTTTATGTTCTATTATTAGAGTTGCATAAGCACAATATAAAACGCAAGTTTGCACGATAAAATTAATTCAAGAACATTTCATGACTATATAAAACTTCGTGACCATTCCAGTAAATATAACCCTTCTCAATTAGCTCTTTCAGCAGCAGACGGATATCCGATTGAGGAAAGAGCTGCTCTAGCAAATCACGTAATTCATAAATATCCTTGGGTTTGTCGCCCTGAAGTTCGCGCAGTTTACGTGCGACTTCCAGTTGCACCGGATCAATCCGGTTAAAGTTTTTAAACAGGTCTTGCTGGGCTGACTGGATCGGAGTTTGCAATGATTCAACTGGAGCATCATCCACTTTGAGCCGGGACAGGACCTGATCCAGTTTTGGATTTTCAAGCGGATCTTGTTCATCCAGATTGAGCTGTAGCCACTGTTTCAGGACTTTTTTACGGAAGCTGATCTGCTCATCATAGCGTTTGACGATTTTCAGGTTAATCAGCATGCCGACCACATGCTGGGCCTTCACGGGCATGACGTGCAGAATATTGGCAACTGAATTTTTTAAGGTTTCCAAGGTATTTGGCTTACCACTCATTTTCCCTAGAGCATCACAGTACTTTTTCACCAGTTGCAAGGCCGGTTTGTTGCGGATCGCCTCCAGACTAGGCAGGTAATTTTTAACATGCTCTGCTGGGATAGAGACTTCATCGGGCTGAATCTGAATCAGGCTACATTTAATATCAGAGGCTTGCAGCATCTGCTGCAACATCTCGCTGCGGTCCATCGCCGAGATCAACTCGACTTCGGTTTCCGGCTCCAACAGCGCCATCAGCTGACCGACAATGACCGCATATTCATATTCTTTCTGGGGCGATTCAGGTGTATCCAGAATGATGATCTGTCCACTCGCAATCCAGCCGGCCAGCTCGGTTAAATCTTCTAATGAAAATTCAAATGTTCCGGCACAATTAAACAGATACAGGCTGGAATAATGCGTCACAATTTCACGCAGTAACTTGGCCGTCGGAAAATTATTTTCGAGGTCGAGTAGAACAACTTTTGGATGCATGGGACAAGCTTCTGAAATGTACCTGAAAGCCAGTATTAGAGTAGGAAGTGAGTGAAAGGTCAAATAATTTCATGGTGAATATTCGGGTTGCAGCGGATTTACCAGATTCCAACCGAGTGGAAGATTACATATTTGATCTTGCTGCAAGCAGGTCAGAAATCGCTAGATTCCAGGCTGAGAGCTGATTAAATGAATCGAATCATCGGTGAAATAGCAGCTGCAATAAAAAACCCTTATCAAATATAAGGGTTTTATTAAATGATTGCTTGCAAATTAATAATGTGGCGGACGATCAGCAACTGGATCAAAATCCGCAATTCCTTCAGAGCGGTCTGAGGACTCAACACGTTGATATAACAGGCTCATTTGCTTTTTCAGATCGGCAATTTCCAGAGTCTGTTTAGCCACCTGATCATTCAACTGTTCAACTAAATCGTCTAAAAATGCAATTCGCACTTGCAAATCTTCAATGGGTGCGGAAAATGACGCCTGATCATTTAGATTTTGTTGTTTAGTCATTTAAAGTCCTCATTGGGGATTTCAGGAAACATTATGGCCTATATTACCCTTAGGGATGTCCAACTTGCGTTTGGTGGACCCGCCCTGCTCAACGGCGCGAATTTTAACTTGGAGCGCGGCGAACGAGTGTGTTTGATTGGCCGTAATGGTGAGGGTAAGTCTACCTTACTTAAGCTGATTGAAGGAAGTTTACTGCCGGATAGCGGCGAAGTTTCATTACAAAATGGCATCACGATTTCGATGCTGGCGCAAGATGTACCGATGGACTCAGGCCGAGTGGCGGATATCGTGGCTGACGGTGCCGGTGAAGCGTCGGAAGTTTTGCGTGCCTACCATGCAGCCAGTGAAGCCTGTGTACTGGGCGATATGGACGCTTGTGACCGCATGGGCAATCTGCAACACAAAATGGATCAGCTGGATGGCTGGGCGCTGGAAACCAAGGTCAATTCGATTTTAAGCAAAATGGGTCTGGACCCAGATGCAGATCTTGCCGATTTGTCGGGTGGTCGTAAGCGTCGTGTCCTATTGGCACGTGCCTTGCTGACTCAGCCAGATGTCTTATTACTGGATGAACCGACCAACCATTTAGATGTTGAAAGTATCGAGTGGCTGGAAAAATTCCTGCTCGATCAAAACAATTTAACTCTGTTGTTCATTTCGCATGACCGTGCCTTTGTCGATAGCATCGCCACCCGTATTGTGGAACTGGATCGTGGTCAATTGCGCAGTTATGAAGGTAACTATTCACGTTACTTAGAACTCAAAGCCATGCAAATGGAAGCTGAAGAAAAGCAGAATGCGCTGTTTGATAAAAAGCTGGCGGAAGAAGAAGTCTGGATCCGTCAGGGCATCAAAGCACGCCGTACCCGTAACGAAGGTCGTGTTCGCGCTCTAAAAGCACTGCGTGAAGAATCCAAAGCGCGCCGTTCGCAACAAGGTAAAGTGGCGATGGCGACTCAGGATGCCAACCGTTCCGGCAAACTGGTCTTTGAGATTGAGAACCTGAGTGTGAAATTCGGTGACAATGCACCGATCATTAACAACTTCTCGGCACTGGTTTTACGCGGTGACCGTATCGGTCTGGTCGGTGATAACGGTGTCGGTAAAACCACACTGATTAAAGCCATTCTGGGCGAGCTTGAGCATGGCGGCACGGTGAAAACCGGTACACAGCTGGAAGTAGCCTATTTCGACCAACTGCGTAATGCACTGGATCTGGAAAAGTCGGTCAAAGATAACGTTTCTGAAGGCTCTGACCACGTGGATGTGAATGGTAACCGTCGTCATATCTATAGCTATTTACAAGACTTCCTGTTCTCGCCAGAACGTGCACGTACCCCAGTCAAAGCGTTGTCTGGTGGTGAACGCAACCGTATCTTGCTGGCGAAACTGTTGCTGAAACCATCGAATCTGATTGTGATGGATGAACCAACCAACGATCTGGATATGGTGACCCTAGAGTTACTGGAAGAAATGCTCGGTGGCTACAAAGGCACCTTGTTATTGATCTCGCATGACCGTGCCTTTATGGACAACGTGGTGACCTCAACTTGGGTCTTTGATGGTAAAGGCAATATCGACGAATATGTCGGTGGTTATCAGGATTATCTTGAACAGCGTCCGGATCAAACCGTGGTCGATCAAAAAAGTGCCGTGAAAAAAGCCATGGCCAAAGCTGAAGCCGCACCCGTTGCTGCCAAAAAAGTCAAACTCAGCTACAAAGATCAACGCGCGCTCGAGCAACTTCCGGCTGAAATGGAAGCGCTGGAAAAAGAGCAAGCCGAGATCAATACACAACTGGCTGATGGCTCTTTATTTGTCAGTGATTCCGATAAAGCCATGCAACTGTCTCAGCGTTTATCAGAAATTGATGAACTGTTACTGGAAAAATTAGAACGTTGGGAAGAGCTGGATAACCTTAGCAACGGCTAAATATTCCACGAGTATTTGCTCAAGCATCTGTATTCGTACAGATGCTTTTTTTATTTCAAGAATCTTCTCTGTTAGACTGCACTTAATCTTTTAGCCCTATATTGTTCTATGAGTACCCAGCCTGCATATCAACCCGGCGAATTTCAATGGTCATTCCTGTTACCTCGATACTGGGGCAATTGGCTGGGTATTATTTTCCTGATGATTTTGGCGATTTTACCATGGGCCATTCAGTATCGTCTGGCCTATCTGCTGGGCCATCTGTCTTTTAAGTATCTGCCCTCACGTCGCGACACCACACTGCGCAATCTGGAAGTCTGTTTTCCTGAATGGTCTGCCGAGCAAATACAGGACAATGCGCGTCAGGTTTTTATCGATCAAATGCTGGGGGTTTTTGAAACCTTAAATGCCTGGTACAGTCCGAAATGGTTTCAGGATCGCGTCAGTATTGAAGGACTGGAACATATTCAGAATGCTCAAGCCGAAGGCCGGGGTATGCTGTTACTAGGCACGCATTCGACCTTACTGGATGCTGGTGGATATCTGTGTGCACAATATTTTGAACCGGATGTGGTGTATCGCCCACAGAATAATCCACTTTTGGACATGCTGATTTACCGTTGTCGCGCCACGATTTATGCCCATCAGATTGATCATGATGATATGCGCGGTCTGGTACGTAATCTGAAAAAAGGCCATGCAATCTGGTACAGTCCGGATCAGGATTATGGTTTAAAACAAGGGGTGATGGCACCTTTCTTTGGTGTACCGGCGGCAACCGTCACCGCGCACCGTCGTTTGTTAAAAATGACCAAAGCTGCTGCGATTCCTTTATATTTCTATCGTCATGGCGATATCAAAAATCCACGCTACCATGTACTGATTGAACCGGCACTGGAGAATTTTCCTAGTGAGAATGAAGTCGAAGATGCTACTCGCGTGAATCTGATAATTGAACAGCAGCTACGCATCGCACCGACCCAATATATGTGGTTCCACCGCCGTTTTAAAACTCGCCCGGAGGGTTATAAGGAAATTTACTAAATCTGTTTGATCCCGGACTTTAAATCGCTACAGCTCCTATAGTTTAAAATCCTGTTGATGATCTGTACCTTGATAGATCTACATAGCTTTCGTTAGTCCCGCACGCATGAAGCCTAAGACCTGATAAAATCCTATTGTCTGCTGATCGGCCACTAAAATCTGCTGATGAAATCCTGAATAACATTACCACATATTTTACATGATCCGCCGACCAATGCCTTGTCGTTGCCAGTCCGGATCAATCAATAAGTGTGGGAAATACACCCCCAGAGAGCCATCTGAAATCGCATTCGCCAGTCCGACCAGCTGACCATTTATACGTGCAGTGACCAGACCATGGATTGGCACGATAGAGCTGAAGTATTTCTGATCCATTCACTGAGTCATCACTGGCAATAACATTTTCCATTCTGCACTGTAAAAATATAGCTTTAAACCTAAAATTATCTTTAATAATCAATTAAATATTTAAAAAAATTCACTCTGAAAATAATTTAACCCGGGTTCTACATCCTGTAAAACCCGGGTTAATGAGGTTGTGCTTTCATCTATTATAATTGGTTCTATTTTTTGTGATTTCCCTTTCAGCATCATATCCATGATGTTTTCATTCAGCTTCGTCTTCCTTATGAGAATATCCTTTCTCGACTCCCTGTGCTGATAAACCTAGAATACCTGGATTGCTCATGATTGCCCATCCGCAAGAAGCGCAAACTGATGTAAGCAATCTCTTACACTTTTCTCTTAAAAAGTTAAGAGATTTTGCCGCCATCTTTATAAGCCATGGCAATTTCATCGGTCACTATTTTTTCCTCTTTCTCTGCTTTCTGAATCCCCTCTTCTATGGCCTCTTGTGCTTCCTGCTCATCTTCATCGGTTTGCTCCAATTCTTCCTGAATATGCTCAAAGACCCGACCGGTTTGTAAAACCAGAAAAACCGGAAAATGATCAGAACCGATATGGGGCAGACGCTCCATATGGACCAGAGCAAAATCGGTACTGTGAAATACGTGATCGAGCGACCAGCGAAAAAAAGGATAATCTGCATGAAAGGTGTTTACATAATGACGTCCGACGCGTGGATCCAGCAGTCCGCTAATGCGCTGAAACAGCCGCGTAGTACGAGACCAGGCCACATCATTCAGATCCCCCATGACGATGCAACTTTCATCTAAATCTTTGATCTGATCCCCGACAATTAACAATTCCGCATCACGTAAAGTAGAATCCTTGGCTTCAGTTGGGCTCGGTGGTTTCGGGTGCAGGCAGTACAGCTGCACCGGCTGTCCTGAGCCTAAAATCACTGTGGTATGAATGGACGGAATCTCGTCGCTTAAAATAAACTTGACCTGGGTATTGCGAAGTTCCAGTTTACTATACAGGTGCATGCCATACAGGTTATCCAAAGGCACAGGCACACGATAAGGATAATCTGCTTCAATCACCGACAGTTCATTTTGCCAGGTTTGATCCGTTTCCAGCGTTAACACCAAGTCTGGCTGATGGGTCTGGATCTGTTCAATCAGTCGATGATATTGAGTATTGGTGGTCAGTACGTTCGAAACAATCAGGGAAATTTGCCGCTGCGGATCCAGTTGATCCTGTTTGACCTGCTTGACCTGTTTTTTCCAGATAAAGGTATAGGGCAATACCATTTTTAGCTGATAAGCCAAAGCCGCAATCAGGGCCACAAAAATCAGCTGATTCAAGACAGTCCAGGGATGCTCCACCACCAAAAACAGCACAAAGGCAATAAAGCCCAAGACCAGAATTTGTAAGCGTGGAAAATCCGCACCTCGAATCCACCATTCATCGCGTGGGATCAGTGACCAGAAACTTAACCAAATGACAATGATTGCCACAATTTGGATAACCCATATCATAAAGCGTGCTCTTAATTAAGTTATTATTTTTTCTGAAAGAAAAATGACGTTATCAATTTTGTATGTATCATAAAGCAGATATTTCGCTCAAGAATATTGATGTTTTGATTGTGTAGCACTTGCAGTTGAGTCCCTTTTTGATACACTCGAATCCCTTTAGAATTTTTAACGCACCGAGGCAAAGTGACATGAGAGTAGGTCTGGTCGGTTGGCGCGGGATGGTCGGTTCCGTCCTAATGCAACGTATGGTTGAAGAGAATGATTTTGCTCATTTTGAGCCATTTTATTTCTCTACCAGTAATGCAGGCGGTGAAGCGCCGGCATTTGGCGGTAAGACTGCCCCAGCACTTATGGATGCATCAGATATTAACAGTCTGAAGCAGATGGATGTCATTATTACCTGTCAAGGTGGCGACTATACCTCTGAGGTTTTCCCGAAACTGAAAGCTGAAGGCTGGAATGGTTACTGGATTGATGCAGCATCGACCTTACGTATGGATGATGAAGCCATCATCGTACTTGATCCGGTCAATATGCATGTGATCAAAGACGGTTTGGTAAAAGGCACCAAAACTTTTGTTGGCGGTAACTGTACGGTTTCCTTGATGTTGATGGGTCTAGGTGGTCTGTTCCAGAACAATCTGGTGGAATGGGCAACGTCTATGACCTATCAGGCAGCGTCTGGTGCGGGTGCGCAAAACATGCGTGAACTGATCAGCGGTATGGGTTATTTATACAATAACACCAAAGAATTACTCGATGATCCACGCTCTCCAATTCTGGATATCGATTCGAGAATTGCTGAATTACAACGCGGTGAAGGCTTCCCATCCAGTAACTTCGGTGTGCCTTTGGCTGGTTCACTCATTCCTTATATCGACAAGCAACTGGAAAGCGGCCAGTCGAAAGAAGAATGGAAAGGTCAGGTTGAAACCAACAAGATTCTGGGCAACCAGCAGATCGTGCCAATTGATGGTCACTGTGTGCGTATTGGTGCCATGCGTTGTCACTCTCAGGCATTAACCCTGAAATTGAAAAAAGATGTACCTTTGGATGAAATTGAAGACATCATTGCACGTGCCAATGACTGGTCTAAAGTGATTCCAAATACTCGTGAAGCATCAATGACTGATCTGACGCCTGTTGCTGTAACAGGTACTTTAAGCGTTCCAGTCGGCCGCCTGCGCAAGCTGAACATGGGTAAAGAATATCTGGGTGCATTCACTGTAGGTGACCAGTTGCTTTGGGGTGCTGCCGAGCCGTTACGCCGTATGCTACGTATTCTGATTGATTATAAAAATGCCTAATATCCTGTGGATATAAAGCCAAAAGCCGATCTTTATTGATCGGCTTTTTTATGTAACTATTGCGTAAGTATTTTACAAAAAACAAACATCCCGTTAATCTATAATTTTCGCTATGCGATAATGACTGAGCTCACGATTAAGATGACTGTATATAACAAATTAAAGCTTGCCATTTTAGCCATTGTCGCTTCACAAAATATTTATGCGATTAATGTAGATCCGGTTCAGATTCAGTCTGCCCCTGGGGAATTACTCTATGCAGAAATGACTTTTCGGCAGTCTGATATCAATTTGCCGATTGAAGTCAGTCTGGCTTCACCTGAAGATTTAATGTCAATTGGTGCATCGCATCAGCCACCTGGTCATCTGAACTTTTTTACCCGGCGCAGCAATAACGGCACCGGGGTCATTACTATTACTTCTTCTCGCCCCATGACAGAACGCGAGCTGAATATTATTGTCAAAATCAAGGAAGGCAGTGCTGCACGTCTGCAACATATCCGTACGCCCTTACAAGCTAAAACCGATTTATTAAAAGCCAGTCTCAAACAGAATGAACGCCCGCTTGCACCAGTTGTCGTCGTCAGTGAAAAAGATATTGCACTTAACTTACCCGTAAGTAGCCATTACAGTACAGCAGCTTCCGCAGCCTTAAACAAGCCAGCGGTTTTAGAAAAGCCGTTGGCATTGCAACACACAGCACCACCTACATTATCGAACACTTCCATTCCTAAAACTGCATTTGCGCCAGCTGTAATGACATCAAGTCCAGCGATTCAGACGCAAGCGATCGCTCCTGTACTGAAAAGTGAATCTGTAACTGCGCCCGATACTCAAGCCCCAGTTAAAACTGCAGCGGTGCTTTCAGATTCAGTAAAGACCTCACAAGCAACTCTTGCATCGCCAGCTCCTGCAGCAGCCTCGACTACAAACAAACCAACCAGTACGATACCAGCAAATCAAAGTGCATCAGCACCAAATAAAGCAAATATGCAGAAAGCTGTAGAGTCCCATTCTGATCATCAAACTGCTTCCAGTGATCCATTGGTGAAAAAATTTGCTGAGGAACAAGCCAGAAAATCAACTGGATCAACTAATCCGGTGAAAACTCCAGCTCCAGTTAATACAAAAGCTTCACCAGTCAAAGCAACTCCGAATCAGACTCAACCTACTTATGTAGTTCAATCCAATGAGTCACTGTGGGGAATTGCCTCACGAATTGCTCAACAGCAGCAGCGCCCGGTCAATGAAGTCATGCAACAAATTAAAAAAGACAATGAGCATGCTTTTATTGGAGGAAATGCCAATCGTCTACGTAAAGGTGCTGCATTGAACTTAAATACGACTCATCCTACACCTGCGCCTATTAAAGTCACTGCGGCAAAGCAAACCGAGCTACCGTCTAAGCCTACTGGCAAGACTAAATACCGCCTGAATCAGGCAGAAATGAGCCTAGTGGCTGAGAACCAGCGCGATTCCGGGCAAGTTTCTGCAAACCAGAACACAGAACGCAATCAAACATCAAAGGAATTGTCATTAAAAGTTATGACAGCCCGAGAAAAAACCGTTAAATTACAGAGAAACGTAACTGAATTAGAATTGGCACTCAATCAGAAGGATCACAGAATTCAATTATTAAATGCGCGTCTGGCCCAGCTGCAACAACAGCTTAAAGCCCAACAAGCAGATAAGAAGCCAGTTAATTAAAAGTTACACATGACGATTTATTGGGATGAGTGAACATTGAATACACTCTATCCTCAAGGGGTAAAACATGCTGATTTATGTGATTCCATTAGTGATATTGATCATCGTATTAATTGTCGTCAAAAAACGACAGGATGCTCAAGAATCAGATAAAGCAAAAACTAAAACGCTGAAGTCCCAAAAACCAAGCACGGCTACCAAAGTTACCCCGCAAAAGACCAAAGTGGTTCAATCAAGCGGTGTTGAAAACAAAGCTGTAGTTCCACTGTCTCCTGAAACTCGCAAAAAAATTGAAGGCCTGATTCAGGAAAGCAATTTCTTCGCGGCTGAGGCCCAGATTAACCAGGCACTGAATCGCGACAATTCCCAGCATGAGCTCTATCTTTTGCTATTAGATATTCATATCTTACAAAAAGATGATTTTGCCATTACACAGCTGATCAATCATATTCGGGCGCTGAGTATTGACGATATACTCGCTCAGGCTGAAGAGAAGAGAACTGTTTACGAAAAGATAAAAGAGACTGAGACCAAGCAAGCCTCTCTACCTGCAACCCCTACATCTGATACAACTGATTTTGATGCTCTGACACAGTCTGTACGCTCTGAAGATACAAAATCTGATTTGATCTTTGAGCAGTTACAGCAAGAAATTACACCGGTAAAAGAAGAACAGGCGCCTCTTGAGTTCAATTTTACACCTGGCACTCGATCTGCATCTCCAATAGAGAAAAAGACGAGTCTCGAAGAGAGCAATAGCTTTGATTTCAATTCTACGAGTAGCTTTACTAAAGACACCCCTACTGAGCCAGCATCAAAAGCTAGCAATGAAGTTCAGTTTGACTTTGAATCTCTTAAAGTTGAGACAGCAACACCAGAGGTTGTTTCTTCTATCACACCGAATAGTCCAGAAACAGATTTTAATACCCAGATTGGCAAGAGCCAAATTCCTAATTTCGATCTCAAATTAGAGGTCAATAATGAACAGTTACCAACCACCACTGAAGAAATTACACCTCTGGATTTCTCATTTTCTATAGAAACTCCAGCGCCTGTCGCCGAAAAAACCTCAGAACCAGCAATTGAGTTTGATCTGTCTAGTCTTTCTGCTGCTGCACCTGTGAGTGAATCTGCGACACAGACAGACCTTTCATCAGGCTTAGACTTTAAATTAGATCATACAGAAACTAAACCTGCTGCAACAGGTGTTACTTTCGACATTCCTGCTACACCAGTTCAAACAGCAACAGACCAGCATGATCCACTGGTACAATCTTTCCCGGAATTACTGGACGTCAATGAGGCCAGTCTGAATCTGGATCTTGCGCAGCAATATATTCAGCTCGGTGCCTATGTTGCCGCACGTGAGATCATTGCAGAGCGAGAAGCTGAATATACGGCCGAGCAACAGCAACGCGCAGAGCAATTACTGAATCAAATCGCATCTTGATGCATTTCGATTTACACTAAAGCAGTCAAGGGTTGGCTGCTTTTTTTATGATGAAAAATATTGCATTAATTTATATGGGTGGCACATTCGGCTGTGTCGGCGATCCACTTGCCCCGATGTCTGCGGATTTATTTATTCCCAAGCTCGAACAGATACTCGCAGACCAATATTTCGTTGAATGCCACCGCGCACCAGCCATTAAAGACAGTAGTGCCTGCACAGCCGCGGACTGGCTGCAATTGGTGCAGTTTATTCAAAAACTGCAATCTCGAAAGATCCAATATTTTGTGATTATTCACGGTACAGATACGCTGAGTTATGCCAGTGCAGTCCTGGCACATTTTCTCGGCAACTCGGCACATGTGGTACTGACTGGTAGTCAATATCCGCTGCTGAATGCTCAGGGCAATGAGCAGCGCGAATTTAGTGATGCGCTGGATAATCTGAGGTTCGCCCTGGATTCTGTCAGCATGTGTACCGCAGGGGTCTATCTGGCTTTTCATCATCAACTAATGCATGCCCAGACGGCACTCAAACAGCATACCACCGAGTTAAATGCCTTCTCAGGTCTTGAGGCCAATATTACAATCCAGGCCAGTCAGCAGTGTTATCAAGTCAAAGCTGAAGATATTAGGAAAGCCGCTGGATTTAACTGCATGAGTATCATGATGCAACCGATTGATCTGGCCCAGCAACTGAACAACCTGCACAGCTTATTAGCCAGACCACCGCATTTTTTATTTCTGCAAGGTTTTGGCACGGGTAATCTCGCTGTCAATGAGGCTCTGATCGCACTCATTGATCAACTGTATGACCAAGGCTGTCTCTCTGTACTGACCACCCAAGTGCCTTTTGGCGCGACAGATCAGCGCTATGCCATTGCAGAATGGGTCAATCACTGCAAAATTCTGCTGAATGAAAGTTATGGCCATGCGGATCTGTATGCAAAAGCACTGAAAATGTATTTACAATACGACACTGTAGAGCAATGGCATCGTCATTGGTACGATCAATAAGGTTTTGAGGTCATTATGCAGCGTTTTGCGGTGGGGATTGAGTTTTGTGGGATGCATTATCGGGGATGGCAGACTCAACAGCCGGGTGTTGCAAGTGTGCAGGAAACCATTGAAAAGGTACTGAGCCGGGTTGCCGATCAACCGATTAGCCTACATGGTGCCGGACGTACCGATGCGGGGGTACATGCGACCAATATGGTGGCACATTTTGATAGCAATGCCATTCGTTCTGAACGTGGCTGGCTGATGGGTTGCAATAGCCAGTTGCCCAAAGATATCTCGATTCAGTGGATCAAAGAGATGGATCACAGCTTCCATGCCCGCTTTAAGGCTCAGGCACGCCGTTACCGCTATGTGGTCTATAATCATCCTGTGCGCCCGGCATTGCTGCATAAACAGGTCACCCATGTCTATGCCCCACTTGATGTTGAACAGATGATGCGGGCTGCGAAAAAGTTTGAAGGTACACATAATTTTGAAAGCTTCCGTGCTGCAGCCTGCCAATCCAATCAACCGGTACGCCATGTCAGCCATTGCCGTCTGATTCAGCATGGTCAATATCTGGTACTGGATATTCAAGCCGATGGCTTTCTGCATCATATGGTGCGTAATATCATGGGCTGCCTACTGGAAATTGGTCAGGGCATGTATGCTGCCGATCATATTGATAGTATTTTCGCGGCTGAAGACCGCAAAGCTGCTGGCGTGACTGCGCCTGCCGATGGTTTATATTTTATTCATGCCGACTATCCGGAGCAGTTTGAATTGCCTAAATTACCGTTGGGGCCGCATTGGCTGAATCTGCCGGAATAATTTTTAAATTTTTTAGAATATTTACCTCCCCTAACTCCTTCTGAAAGGAGGGGAATTCCTCCCTTTTTAAAGGGAGGTTAGGAGGGATTTTTAACGCTGCTTGCGTTTCCGATATTCCACTGGCGTTTCATTGGTCCAGCGTTTAAAGGCACGATAAAACGTACTTGGTTCCGAGAATCCGGTCAGATAGACAATTCTTTCAACACTTTCAGTGGTACTCGCCAGCAAACGCTTGGCCAGACGACAACGATAATCCGACAGAATCTGTTGAAAGCTGGTATGTGCTTCACTCAGTTGTGTTCTTAAGCGACGTGGCGTGATGTTTAGCTGTGCAGCTACAGTTTCCAGTGTGGTTTCGCCACTTTCCAAAGTAGAGCCAATCGCTCGACGAACTTCACCGACCAGATCATAACGCGCCAGTTCCTGCAGTTTTTCAATTGCCAGCTGCTCATGTAATTGTAAAAGCTCTGGTTCAGCCTGCCACAGTGGAAACTCTAGAATACTTGGGTCGAAATAAAGTCGGGTTTCTTTTTGACCTAAGCTGACCGGACACTCATAAACCCGGAAATATTCCTCGTCAGGAGCACCTTTGGAAAAATTAAAATCGATATAAATCGGTTCAAAACGTCCTTCGGTAATAAATTTAAAGAAACGCAGTACACCCGACATGGCACACTCGGTAAAATGACGATTGACCAGACTTTCAGCAAAAGGCTGCTCGCCATTGGTTAAATAGCAGCGATCATCTTCAATCACCAACTTGGCAGCAAAGGCATCGCTGATCAGTCGTTGATAGGCCAAGGCACGTTTCAGTCCCTCACCAAAATTTTCAGATGAAACAAACAGGTGTTCAATCACCTGACCACGATACAGTGGTAAATGTTCGCCCAGATGCAAACCAATATCCGGGTCCTTACTGACTTCTTCAGCTGCCACCCAAAAGGCATACTGGGCACTCAGCGGCGTACGGTCATTGGCCTCGACCTGATTTAAAGCAACTCCTGCTTTGGTCAAAAGTTCTTCTGTCGGCAAACCCGCACGACGAATCGCCTGATAGCCCAAACGCAATACGACTGATGCATCCGTTAGCTGACTCACTCAAAAGCCTTCCTTGTATGTACTTCATTTATACTTAAAAAGATTAATTTTAGATTAACTGTGATTGACCAAACTGACAACAGAAACAGGTGTCTTTTTAGTTAAAAAAATTATCGTGACAGTTCGCCTATTTTACTGGCAGATGATCAGTCTAACGCCCGTTTCGTCTTGTATTTTGCAAAAAAATTGACTATAATTTGCGCCTTTCCAATTTATTCATTCAGGTAGGCTATGGCCAATAAAGAGGAACTCATCGAGTTCGAAGGCGTTGTCACCGAGACGCTTCCTAATACTATGTTCCGTGTACGTTTAGAGAACGGTCACGAAGTGATTGCCCACATCTCTGGTAAAATGCGTAAACACTATATCCGTATTTTAACGGGCGACAGTGTGAAGGTTGAAATGACACCTTATGATTTGACTAAAGGTCGTATCACATATCGTGCACGCTAAGTTTTAGCGCAAGCAAGAGCCACTTTTAGTGGCTTTTTTATTACTTGAATTATTTATCAATCAGTAAAATAATTTGACACAGGTCTATAAATTCACGACTATTCATTGAATTAAAAACAATATGTATAAAAACAATGAATATGAAATGCTTGTACCTACTTTCCAGCTGGTTTCTCGTTGCATACGCTACCGGCGGCAATCAGTATCTGCATCAGTCTCTACAACCTTATGTGGGTCAAACTGCCGCACAGGTTCGTAGCCAGCTGGATCTTCGTGCCATGGGATTCAAGACCTCCCAGCAACCGATTCAAACCACAGAATTTCTCAGCTACACTATTTTTCGGGACATGAATATTCCGATGGGCACACCGAATATTAGTCAGAGCATCTCGATCGGTGCACCAATGCCGATGCCCCCAAATGGTGATTATAACATTGAGATGAAATGCCAAATCTGGTTTGACTTGAAAGCTGAAATTGTTCAGGCGATTCGCTTTATCGGTAGAGCTTGTTAAGCTGTACTCATCGAGTTCAAAGCCTGGATCGGATTAAATCAGGGATCAATCTCAATACGCTAAACTTCTACCGTGTATCAAATCACAACAGTATTTTTGCATGGAATGCGCTTACACTCATTTTATTTGGTGTGAGGACAGCTCATGAAGTTCACACTGATTTTAGTATACTGTACAGCATTGAGTTTGCTTAGTGCATGCAGCACCACCTCCTCAACGACTGCTGCACAGCGTGATACCTATTTACAACAGTTCATTGGACAAAGCAGCCAGCTGATCGATCAAACTCTGGATCTGAAACGTTTAGGTTATCAGCAGGTCAGTGGGCCTGAACTCAGTGCCCAGCAATTAAGCTATGTGGTACAGCGCCCTGTTGCAATTCCTTTGCCTGTAGCACAGTTTCCGGCAGCAGGCGGTGCTGTACCTATTCCGGTTCCTGTGAGTCCTTCAGGTGGCTATGACGTCAATCTGCAATGTAAGATCACCTTCTTACTCAAAGATAATATTGCAACCGCAGTTCGTACTACAGGTCGAACCTGCTAACCTGAGCTAGATACGAGAAATCTGACATAAAAAAACGCAGCCCAAGGCTGCGTTTTTTAATCATTTTTTTAATCAAAACAGACTTAGTTCAATGCAGCAACCACTGCCTGACCCATTTCAACTGTACCGACTTTGTGCATGCCTTCAGACATAATATCTGCTGTACGCAAGCCTTGATCCAAAACATTGCCTACGGCATCTTCAATCGCTTTGGCTGCAGCTTCTTCACGGAAAGTGTAGCGTAGCATCATCGCAACAGACAAAATTGTGGCCAATGGGTTCGCCAGGTTTTGACCCGCAATATCAGGGGCTGAACCATGACAAGGCTCATACATGCCTTTAGCATTTTCATCTAGCGAGGCTGATGGCAACATGCCGATTGAACCGGTAAGCATCGCTGCTTCGTCAGACAAGATATCACCGAACAGGTTAGAGGTGACAATCACGTCAAACTGTTTTGGCGCGCGCACCAGTTGCATCGCAGCATTGTCGACATACATATGTGACAAGTTAATTTCTGGATACTGTTCTTCTTTCAACGCAGTAACGGTTTGTTTCCACAACTCAGTGACTTCAAGTACGTTGGCTTTATCCACTGAACAGACCTTGGCACCGCGCAGCTTCGCCATTTCAAAGGCAACTTTGGCAATGCGTTTGATTTCAGATTCTGAATACACATCCGTGTTATAACCTTGCTTCTCGCCGTTTTCCAGTTCACGGATCCCACGTGGCTGACCGAAATAAATACCGCCCGTCAATTCACGCACGATCAGGATATCCAGACCTGCCACGATTTCAGGTTTCAGGCTTGAAGCATCAGCCAATTGTGGATAGAGAATCGCTGGGCGCAAGTTGGCAAACAGGTTCAGTTCGCTACGTAATTTTAATAAACCGCGTTCCGGACGGATTGAGCGCTCGATCGTATCCCATTTTGGCCCGCCGACGGCGCCCAATAAAATTGCATCGGCTTTTTTGGCCTGTTCTGAGGTCACTTCAGGATATGGTGAACCGTGGGCATCAATTGCCGCACCACCGAGTAAACCCTGTTCCCATGTCAAATCGAGATTAAATTTTTCATTTACACGATCCAGTACCTGCTCTGCCGCTTTGACAATTTCAGGACCGATGCCATCACCAGCTAAAATCAAAATTTGTTTAGACATGAGATTTTCCGTTTAAAGCGTCAGATTCAGACCTGACAAAGGTTAAATTTTCTTTTCTACAAACTCTGCAATGCCGTTGACCACATTATAAGGTTTGCAAAAACGACGAATGGTTTTTTGCTCTTGCAATAAATCCACGCAAAGCGGATCAGGTGCAGAGGCATTTAATAAACTGCTGCTACGCGCACTACGGTCGCGGAACATTTTCAAGGTATAAGTTTTGTTGGCCTGAAAGCGATGAAACACATGTAAAATTTCCGCTTTATCCTTACTGATTGGATAAAAACGGACGACTAATTCATGCTGTCCTGCGGGTACTGACAAGTAAATCGGATTGGCCTGATTCAAATTCTTAGCCTGCAAACGTACCAGTTTTTGCTTTCGCGCCTCATTACTGAGGCGGCCATTGTCGTTATTGACAATGATGGTCTGGTTTAAGCGCTCGAACTGGCAATCCGATGTTCCTTTACAGTAAATCAACGCATTGTTTTTGCTTTCGGCATTTTCTTTGGCATGTTTGAGCTTCATGGTATCGGTGCTTTGACATGCAGTCATCAGCACCGACACCGTACTTAAAGCAAGCCACTGTTTCCAATAATTCGCCATAATGTCTGTCTTACCCAATCAAAAAACCCAATAATCTTCCGATATTAGCAAGGGCATCGCAGTCATGCTATGACAATTTTCGCTGATTTAGCCCTGAATTTCGGCAAATACCCATGGACGTGATTGTTTGGTTTTTTCCTCATAAGCACGAATGTCATCCGCAGCTTGTAAAGTTAAACCAATATCATCCAGACCATTTAACAGGCAATGCTTACGAAATGGATCGACTTCAAATTGAAAGCTTTCACCATTTGGTGTGCGTACTTCTTGTGCGTCCAAATCGATGGTGAGTTGATAACCTTCAGTTGCAAAGCATTCTTTGAATAACTGATCAACAATCTCTTCAGACAAAATCACAGGCAACATGCCATTCTTAAAGCTGTTGTTATAGAAAATGTCGGCATAGCTTGGTGCAATCACGGTACGGAAACCGTATTCTTCCAATGCCCATGGCGCATGTTCACGACTAGAACCACAACCAAAGTTCGCGCGTGAAATCAAAATGCTCGCGCCTTGATAACGAGGTTGGTTTAATGCAAAATCCTTGTTTAAAGGACGTTTTGAGTTGTCTTGACCCAAATAGCCTTCATCCAGATAACGCAATTCATCAAATAAATTCGCACCGAAACCACTACGTTTGATCGATTTCAAAAACTGTTTTGGAATAATTAAATCGGTATCGACATTGGCCCGGTCTAATGGTGCAACGATACCTTGTTCAACGGTATATTTTTTCATTGTCTTTATTCCTAAAGAATGTCATCACTTTAAATCTCCCCTAACTCCCTCTTTATTAAAGAGGGGAACTTTCCCCTTTTCTAAAAGGGGGACTGAGGGGGATTTTTAGAAACTACGCACGTCAACAAAGTGACCGGCAATTGCCGCGGCGGCTGCCATTGCAGGGCTGACCAGATGCGTACGACCGCCATTGCCCTGACGACCCTCAAAGTTACGGTTAGACGTCGATGCACAATGCTCGCCCGGTTGTAACTTGTCAGCATTCATTGCCAGACACATTGAACAACCTGGTTCACGCCATTCAAAGCCGGCTTCTACAAACACTTTATCCAGGCCTTCAGCTTCTGCCTGGGCCTTGACCAGACCCGAACCCGGAACCACCATCGCCTGCTTGATGCTTGCCGCGACTTTACGACCTTTGATCACTTCAGCCGCAGCACGGATATCTTCAATACGCGAGTTGGTGCATGAGCCAATAAAGACACGGTCTAATTGAATTTCAGCCAAGGCCTGACCGGCATTTAAACCCATATATTGATAAGCACGGTTCCAGTCATTGCGTTGTACTTCGTCTTTGGCTTGTTGCAAAGTTGGTACTGCCTGAGACACTGGAATCACCATTTCAGGAGAGGTTCCCCAAGACACTTGCGGCTCGATCTCTTCGCCTTGCAAGACCACAACTGTATCAAAGTGTGCATCTTCATCCGAATGTAAGGTATTCCAATACACTACGGCCTGATCCCACTGTTCTGCAGTCGGTGCATAAGGACGGCCTTTAACATATTCGATGGTTTTGTCATCGACAGCGACCATACCTACGCGTGCACCGGCTTCGATTGCCATATTACACACGGTCATACGACCTTCAATCGACATGTCACGGAACACCTGACCGCCAAATTCAATCGCATGACCAGTACCCCCTG
This sequence comes from Acinetobacter sp. YH12200, assembly GCF_013418175.1. Taxonomy (NCBI): domain Bacteria; kingdom Pseudomonadati; phylum Pseudomonadota; class Gammaproteobacteria; order Moraxellales; family Moraxellaceae; genus Acinetobacter; species Acinetobacter sp. YH12200. The sequence continues at coordinate 212,183 of NZ_VPCO01000002.1, read as the reverse complement.
CTGTACCAATCTTGCCGATAATCGCCAAGACCACATCTTTCGGTGTCACGCCCTGACCCAACTGACCGTCAACGCGTACCAACATGTTTTTCATCTTCTTTTGAACCAGGCATTGGGTCGCCAATACATGTTCAACTTCTGAAGTACCGATACCATGCGCCAAACAACCGAAAGCACCATGGGTCGCAGTATGTGAATCACCACAGACCACGGTCATGCCCGGCAAGGTTAAACCTTGCTCAGGCCCAACCACATGCGCAATCCCCTGACGGATATCATTAATGTCAAATTCAACAATATTAAAGGTCTTGCAGTTGTCGTCCAAGGTTTGTACCTGAATGCGCGAAGTTTCATCTTCAATGCCGGCAACACCCTGTTCACGCTCTTTTTTCGAGGTGGGTACGTTATGATCCGGTGTAGCAATGTTTGCGCTTAAACGCCATGGCTTGCGCCCGGCGAGTTGTAAACCTTCAAATGCCTGTGGCGACGTTACTTCATGTAATAAGTGACGGTCGATGTACAGTAAGGCAGAACCATCATCACGTTGTGTTACTAAATGGTCATCCCACAATTTATCATATAATGTTTTTGCTGTTTGGGTTGCGCCTGCCATGTCGATGTACTCCACTGGACTGGGTAAATTCTTGCTCTGATTTTGATTATATCGCTGCTGTCACATAAATCTAATTTATCATTTTTATTAGTTAAAAAACTTTTTGGAATCTTTCAAAAGCTGAATAAAATCATGCTTTCGCTGCATTCCTATAAATCTACTTTTCCGATCAATTTATTAAAAATATTCGTTTTTACAAATCAAATGAGAATTATTATTATTCCTGCATAGACAGAGATTTATATTTTGAGGAACTTCGACATGGCACATATCCAACGTTTTGTAGACAATAATCAGCGTATGTTTAAAAAGACCTTCAGCTATTACATTATGCACATCACGGTGGCGATGATTGTCGGTTATTTGGTGACTGGCAGTTTGGCCATGGCAATTGCCTTAAGTTTATTGGAACCCACAGTACAGGCAGTTGCGTTCTTCTTCCACGAAAAAATTTGGGAGCGCAATATCGAACAGCAGAATGAGGACATCACCGCCTGATCTTTTCTGTCGATGTTCCTGACCAAAGACCATCTCACCCAATAGGGTCTTTTTTTACGCTATTTAAATCCCAAGGCTTTGAAAATGTTTAGTAATGCAGCAATGCAATAGAAACAAGCGAATTATGCTTTGATTTATTCTTAAAAAATAACAATAATATAATTACACATAAAAATTCTTTATAGGTGATTAAGATGAATCTCGCAGCTTTTGAAGCCTTCGTAAAAGTCATGGAAACTGGTTCGATTTCTCTGGCCGCAGATCAGCTTTTTATTACCCAGCCTGCCGTCACCAAACGTATTCACAGTCTGGAAGAATATTTTGGGGTCAAACTGTTTGAATCCGCCGGACGTGGTGTACAAGCCACCCATGCCGCGCATTCGCTATTGCCTAAAGTGAAAAACTGGCTGAATGAACTCGGTGATATTCATTATACCTTGAGCCATGAACAGGGTCAGGTACAGGGAAAATTGAAAATCGGCACCAGTCATCATATTGGCCTGCATCATCTTCCGAGTCATTTGCGCCGTTATGTACAGGAATATCCGGATGTAAGGCTGGATGTACATTTTGTCGATTCCGAGCAGGCGCACGAACAAGTCATTGCCGGCGATCTGGAACTGGCATTTTTAACCTTGCCGCCACGGGGCGATGCACGTCTGAATTATGTCACCATCTGGAATGATCCTCTGGTCTTTGTAGTTGCACCCTTTCATCCACTGGCCCAGCAAAAAAATCTGTGCCTGGAAGATTTGCTGAATTACCCGAGCCTGCTACCGTCTTCACAAACCTATACCTCACAGATTACTTTGGCCGAGTTTGAAAAACAGGGCATTAAACCAAAAGTCAGCATGAGCAATAATCCGCTGGAATCAATCCGCATGCTGGTATCCATTGGTCTCGGCTGGTCTGTGCTGCCAAAAACTCTGGTCAATCACGATCTGCATCAGCTGGATATCAATCTGGAAATGAACCGCCGGCTAGGCATGGTCTGGCATCCGGGTCGTACTCAGTCCAAAGCGGCGCAAGCTCTGGTTCAACTTATGCAAAGTAGTTCCCTGCCTCTTTAATTCATTTCTAAAAATGCTGCATTCAAAACAGTGCAGCATTTTGTTACCTAAATACACCCATCTGGGGATTTCTTTCGCGTATTTTTAAGATAAATCTATTCTTTTGCGATGCAGAGGAATACTTAAAATTATTCGATGGAGCCTGACGGATGCAGCTCGATTCTCCCCTAAAACCCCTCTCTCAAGATAAAACAAATGCCAGCAGCCTATGGCTTTCGGCCAAACCGATGCTGTTGCCTACACCTGCGCTTGATTTTGCCGACGAACAGACAGCGCGACACAGCCTACGTGATTACTTCCTGAATACCTTTGATACCTATGAGCAGTTATTTGAATGCCTCAAGCATGAAGATGCTTTTTTTATCAAGCCAATTAATTTGCGTCATCCGCTGATTTTTTATTTTGGTCATACCGCGACTTTTTTTGTCAATAAACTGCTGCTGAGCAAACTCATTACTGAACGTCTGAATCCGCATTTTGAAAGTATTTTTGCGATCGGGGTTGATGAAATGAGTTGGGATGATCTGGATGAAGTGCATTATGACTGGCCGACTGTGCAGGCAGTCCGGGATTATCGACATCAGGTACGCGCGCTGATTCTGAACATTGTTGAGCATGCCCCGCTGAATCTGCCCTTAAACTGGCACAATCCGTGGTGGACGCTGATTATGGGCATCGAACATGAACGGATTCATCTGGAAACGTCATCGGTGCTGATTCGTCAGCATGCTTTAGAACATGTACACCAGCATCCGCAGTGGCGTGCCAATATCATTACCGGCATTGCCCCGGAAAATAGTTTGATTGCTGTGCCTGAAGGCCAGGTACATCTACAGAAAGATTTTAACCATCCTTTTTATGGCTGGGACAATGAATACGGCCAGCATGAAGCCGAAGTTGCAGCCTTTGAAGCTGCAAAATATCTGGTGTCGAATCAGGAGTTTCTGGCCTTTGTCGAAGCAGATGGCTACCAGACCGGACACTACTGGAGTGAAGAAGGCTTAGGCTGGCTACAATTTTCACAAGCGACTCATCCGTGTTTTTGGCGCAAGACTGAACTCGGCTGGTCATTGCGCCTGATGCTGGAAGAAGTCCCCATGCCCTGGGATTGGCCGGTAGACGTAAATTATCATGAAGCCAAAGCCTTTTGTCAGTGGAAATCGCAACAGCTTGAAAAAACCATTCGTTTACCGACTGAGGATGAATGGTATCGCCTGTATGCGGTTTCAGACCTGGATCCAGATTTACCCAGTCCTGAACAGGCCAATATCGAATTGAAATATGGCACCAGTTCCTGCCCGGTCGATCATTTTCGGCAGGGCGATTTCTATGATATTCAGGGCAATGTCTGGCAATGGACTGAAACGCCAATCTATCCGTTTCAGGGCTTTCAGGTGCATCCTCTTTATGATGATTTTAGCACCCCGACCTTTGATGGACGGCATAATATTATTAAAGGTGGCTCCTGGATTTCAGCAGGCAATGAAGCCCTGCACAGCGCACGTTATGCTTTTAGACGGCATTTCTTTCAACACGCTGGCTTCCGCTATGTCGCCTCTGATCAAGCCTTGCAACAGTTTCCTTCACAGTATGAAAGTGACCAGTTGGTGTCTCAATATCTGGAGTTTCAGTACGGCGCCGAATACTTTGGCATCGCCAATTTTGCCAAAACATTGGTGCAGCTGGCACAGCCGTATTTCCGGGAAACTGCATGTAAAAGTGCTCTGGATATTGGCTGTGCTACTGGCCGCGCCAGCTTTGAACTGACACACTATTTTGATCAGGTCACCGGTCTGGATTTTTCTGCACGCTTTATTCAGCAAGCCGTCTTTCTGGCCCAAGGTCACCGAATCCGTTATCAGCTCCCCGTAGAAGGTGAATTAAGCGAAGAGAAAATCTGCTCGCTTGAGGATTTCGCTTTGGATCGGCTTGCCTCTAAAGTGGAATTTTTTCAGGCCGATGCCTGTAATCTGAAAGCACATTTTAGTGGCTATGATTTTATTCTGGCGGCCAATCTGATTGACCGGCTGCATCATCCCAAAGACTTTTTGACGCAGATCCATCAACGGATAAATATGGGTGGAATTTTACTGCTTAGTTCGCCTTATACCTGGCTGGAAGAACATACTGCACGTGATGAATGGCTGGGCGGCTTCAAGCAGGCAGACAGAGAGGTCACTACACTGGAGGGTATCTCGGAAATATTAAAGGCTCATTTTGAGCTGGTGACCCAGCCTCAGGATGTGCCTTTTGTTATTCGTGAAACCGCCAGAAAATATCAACATAGCTTGTCGCAAGTCAGCATCTGGCGACGCACTCACTAAAGCCTTCAAGCTAAAAAAGCCAATCATTCGATTGGCTTTTATTTCATCCTTCACTGGTTGAGTTTTCATGCAGGGATTCATTGAGTTGATCCACCACAATGGCCCATGAACCATCAGATGCAATTTTTTCGGTTAGAAACTGACGTTGTGCTTCTGACCAGTACGGTGCATCGAGTAAAGTCAGATCTTTATGCAGTTGATGTTCGTGAATAAACTTTTCAATGCCTTCCTGAGTGGCATCCAAGCCAAGCTGCTGAAACAGATGTGTCATACGCGGTCGAACGTGAGTCATAGCATTACACCTCAAACTTTTCCATTATTTTCATGTCCTGTTTTTTGAGCATAACATGTCCGAGGCAAGCGGACTGTGAAAAAACATTAACACTTACATTGAATTCGGGCAGATAAAAAAGCACAACCGAAGTTGTGCTGGATCAATCAGATGGATAAAAGGCAATCAGTTAAATCGACCAGTCCTGTATGTTCCAGCCCTGCGCTTTGGCTAAAACTTCAAGGCGGTCATCCGGATTCACCGCAATGGCATGATCGGCATATTCCAGCAAGAAACGGTCATTAATCGAATCTGAATAGGCCCAAGACTCGGTCACATCGCGACCTTGCAGCCACTGTTCCAGACGCACCAGCTTGCCTTGTTGATAACACGCGGTATTGATCACTTTTCCGGTATATTTGCCATCGAGTACTTCAGCATTGGTGGCAATAATTTCAGTAATGCCGAATTCACGAAAAATTGGTGCAGTAATAAAATCCGAAGTCGCGGTAATTCCGACCAGAGCATGACCGGCGTCTTTATGCCGTTGAATGGCCTTAAAACCTTCTGGACGCATTTGCGGGCGAATCACCTTTTGCATAAACAGCTGGTGCAACTCGGTTAAATAAGCATGCTCATGTTGGGTCAGAAACTGGAACACAAATTCATTATAGGCATAGGGGTCTAACTGACCTTTTTTATAGTCGTCATAGAACTTGTCATTCATGGCACGATGCTGCACCGGATCGACCAGGCCCTCGCTGACCAGAAACTCTCCCCAAGAATGATCCGAATCCGTGTTTAACAAGGTGTGATCGAGATCAAATAGCGCCAATTTCATGAAAATACTCGTAAAAACTGAAATTTAAGAAAAAAATTGTAAATCTATCTCCGCTAGTCGATAGAAATTCGTTAAGATCATAGCAATTTTAACATTTTTAAACTTTGCTTTTTTCGAGTTGGATAAAGAAATAACGCTCCCCGATGGCAAAGGTATAAATTAAACAATTTTTAGGTAGCCAAATGATCGACTCTGAGGGTTTCCGACCAAATGTCGGGATCATTTTGGCAAACGATGCTGGACAAGTTTTATGGGCAAAACGCATTGGTCATAATGCATGGCAATTTCCACAAGGAGGTATCCAATATGGAGAAACCCCTGAGCAGGCACTCTATCGTGAGCTGAGAGAAGAAGTTGGCTTATTGCCCGAACACGTCCAGATCATCGCGCAAACCAAAGGCTGGTTGCGCTATCGTTTGCCGCATCGATACATACGACCGGACTCCGATCCGGTGTGCATCGGTCAAAAACAAAAGTGGTTTTTACTCAAACTTACGGCCCCCGTTCAGCATATTCAGTTGAATCTGTCTGATCCGCCGGAATTTGATCAATGGCAATGGGTCAGTTACTGGTATCCATTAGGTCAAGTCGTGAATTTCAAACGTGATGTTTATCGCAAAGCCCTGGTGGAGTTGTGTCAGCAGCTGCCCCAGCAAAAACCTTAAAAAATCGCATAAATCATGCAGATTTTTTGGTCGGCTATTGTTATAAATAAACGTATCACTGAAATTCTGAATAGACGGAGCAGACCTTATGTCGAATATGCAACTGGACACGTTGAGACGTATTGTTCAAGAGATCAATGCATCTGCCAGTTTGCATGAATCCCTCGATATCATGGTCAAGCATGTCGCAGACGCCATGCATGTCGATGTCTGCTCTATTTACCTTCTGGATGAACGTAACCAGCGTTATCTGCTGATGGCTTCCAAGGGCCTGAAGGCTGAGTCCGTAGGTCACGTATCGTTACAGACTGGCGAAGGTTTGGTGGGTCTGGTCGGCCAGCGTGAAGAAATTGTCAATCTGGACAATGCACCCAAACATGAACGCTTCCTGTTCCTGCCTGAAACCGGTGAAGAGCTGTATAACTCTTTTCTGGGCGTCCCGGTGATGTACCGCCGTAAGGTCATGGGTGTGCTGGTGGTTCAGAATAAAGAATCTCAGGATTTCTCTGAAGCCGCCGAATCATTTCTGGTCACACTGTGCGCGCAGCTCTCTGGCGTGATTGCCCATGCCCATGCGGTGGGCAATATTGATGTCTTCCGCAAGCCAAATAACCTGCCTGCCTATAAAACCTTTCAGGGTGTGTCCGGTTCAGGCGGGATTGCCCTGGGTCGTGCCGTGATTCTCTACCCGCCAGCAGATCTGGCCGCCGTTCCCGATCGTGAAGCCGATGACATCAGCGAAGAACTACAATTATTAGACAGCGCCCTCAACTCCGTCCGTGAAGAAATCCAGTCGCTCGATGACAAGATGCAGGATGCGCTGATGGCCGAAGAACGCGCCCTCTTTAGCGTATTCTTGCGGATGCTGGATGAAAATGCCCTGCCGGCAGAAATCAAGGCGCTCATTCGCGAAGGCCATTGGGCACAGGGTGCAGTGCGCATCGTGATTGATAGTCATGTGGCACAGTTTGCCCAGATGCAGGATGATTATTTACGTGAACGGGTGGCAGACTTAAAAGACTTGGGCCGCCGTATTCTGGCGCGTTTACAGGAAGCTGATGCCAGTCATCGTGAGCTGACCGATGAGAGTATTCTGATAGGGGAAGAGATTTCCACTGCAGCTCTGGTTGAACTGCCAGTGGATAAAATTGCTGCGATTGTCACCACTGAAGGTGCCATGAACTCGCATATGGTAATTGTGGCACGTGCCCTCGGCATTCCGACTGTGGTCGGTGTGACTGAACTGCCAATTAATACCCTGGATGATGTAGAAATGATCGTTGATGCGCATCAAGGCCGGGTCTTCATCAATCCGCCACGGCGTTTGCGCAGTCGCTATAAAGAAATTCAAAAAGAAGAAGAACAGATCGCCAAAGATCTGCGTCAGTACGAAACCAAAGATGCGATTACCCCGGATGGGGTAGCGGTAAAACTGTACGTCAACACCGGCCTGATGATCGATGTGGTCCGTGGCGTGCAACGTGGTGCCAAAGGCGTTGGTTTATACCGTTCTGAAATTCCATTTATGCTACGCGACCGCTTCCCGGGCGAAGAAGAACAGCGCGCGATTTATCGCCAGCAACTCACTCATTTTGCCAATAAACCGGTAGTGATGCGTACCCTGGACATTGGGGCAGACAAAGACCTGCCGTATTTTTCGATTGAAGAAGAAAATTCGGCACTGGGCTGGCGTGGCATTCGTTTTACCCTGGATCATCCGGAAATTTTTTCTTCACAAATTCGCGCCATGCTTAAAGCCAGTATCGGACTGAATAACCTGCATATTCTGTTGCCGATGGTGACCAGTGTCAGTGAGGTTGAAGAAGCACTCTATTTACTGGAACGTGATCATGCGGCGATTCAGGAAGAAGAGCAGGTCAAAGTGAACAAGCCAAAACTTGGCATCATGGTAGAAGTGCCTAGTGTGCTGCATCAGATTGATGAGTTTTCCGAACTGGTCGATTTCTTCTCGGTTGGCTCTAACGATTTGACTCAATATCTTTTGGCGGTCGATCGCAATAATCCGCGGGTTGCCAATGTCTATTCACATTTACATCCTGCCGTACTGCGTGCCCTGACCCGTCTGGTGCAGGACTGTCATCGTAATGAAAAACCGGTCAGTATCTGCGGTGAAATGGCAGGTGATCCGCTGTCTGCGGTTTTGCTCATGGCCATGGGCTTTAATACCCTGTCGATGAGTTCGAGTAATATCCTGAAGGTACGTAAAACCATTTGTCACGTGCCGATGAGTGATGCACAGGAATTGCTACAGCATGTGTTAAAAATGGACAATCCACTGATGGTAAAAAGCTGGCTGGAATATTATTTCAGAACCCATGGTTTGGGTGATATGGTGAAATCAGCCACGCGTATGGTGAGTGCCTAATCCGGGACTTTTCCAGTCCCTCGACGAGTGTAGAGGTGGTTATGGAATTTCTGGTTATCCTGTTCATGCTCATTGCGGTGTTCTATATTGTTATTATTGCACCTGCCTTGCGGGCCCGGAAAAATGCGGATTATTCCGGTTCATCTTATACACGTCCTGCCAGCGGCTATGCCGATCGGCCTAAAATGTCCCCTCTATTGGGCATCGAAATTTCAGCATCCCAGCGACGGCGTTTAGGCCGAAATGATCCCTCTGTGATAGCGGCCAAACTCTATCGTCAGCAAAAAGATCAATTTGCCAGTTTTCAGCAGGCCAGAACTGAACCTCACCCTGCACATTATGGACAGCCAAATCAGGGAAGACTGAATAAATTATTTAATGATTTTATACGAGATGAGCCAACAAATTCATCGCGGCGCTCCACTCAAAATACACAAAATCGTAGCAACCGCCCCGTTGCCCCGCTCTCTCCACTTGGAACCAACCCCAAACAGCCAACGCGTCATCCTCAACCACCTTACAGATCTTAAGCTGCCATTAAAAAAGGGCGATCTTCCATAGAATATCGCCCTTGTCTGTGCTTGTTGTAGCCACGTTTTGCATTTTTCTTTCGGTCTACAAAAACCTGACTTTTGTTGACTTCATGCATGTGTTTTGCCACAAAATTATGGATCACCACATGCTCGACTGTTTTCTTCTTGGCCATGTTGTACTTTCGCCTTTTAACTAGATTTTAGTGAGTTTCCACGCGAGTGGGAAAATAATGATACGCCATTTTGGACAATTTTCAAGCATATTTGCCAATGCTTTTTTTAAAAATAAAGACTATTTAAGCAGGATATTCTGTATTACAAAAATGAGCGCTATGGCCGGAAAACATGCTGATTACATTCAGCATTTCATGATGTTTTTCACACAGACAAAACCTGATCAAAAAAGCATTTAAAATAAATCAGTTATAATATTTATTTTAAACAGCACGATTCATCTATTAGTTTGATCCTTGGATAAAAACATATGAGGGACTTGAAGATTGTTATTTTCGTTTAATCCGATTCATTATTTGAGTTATCTAAAATATAGAGAATTTGATATTGTCAAAGAGTAGAAAACCGGCTACTTTTAAAAAGTAACCATTTAATTTTCAATATTTTAGACTTTATTAACTTTAAAAATATTTTTTGAGTGATATCACTCAATTATATCCTGTGAATTCCACTTTGTGCGCTAACAGTATTTATATCAAGATATTGAAAATAGAGTAAAACCTGATGCCCTTCGCAGATAACTCAATATTTTATAAATACTGGATAAACGCTACAAGATATTCAAAACTTGGAGAGGAAAAATGAGCCAAGATTTTAAAAAATGCCCTGTTACCCACCTGACCACTGAAGCGGGTGCGCCTGTGGTCGACAACCAGAACAGTATGACCGCAGGTGCACGTGGTCCATTACTTGCTCAGGATTTATGGCTGAATGAAAAACTGGCTAACTTTGTTCGCGAAGTGATTCCTGAGCGCCGTATGCATGCCAAAGGTTCAGGTGCTTTTGGTACATTTACCGTGACCCATGACATTAGCCAATATACCCGCGCTAAAATCTTCTCTGAAGTGGGCAAAAAAACTGAAATGTTTGCGCGTTTCTCTACCGTTGCCGGTGAACGTGGTGCTGCCGATGCAGAACGTGATATCCGTGGTTTTGCCCTAAAATTCTATACTGAAGAAGGCAACTGGGATCTGGTCGGCAATAACACCCCGGTATTTTTCCTGCGGGATGCGCGCAAGTTTCCAGATCTGAACAAAGCCGTTAAGCGCGACCCGAAAACCAACAAGCGCAGTGCCACCAATAACTGGGATTTCTGGACATTATTGCCTGAAGCCTTGCATCAGGTTACGATTGTCATGTCGGATCGTGGTATTCCAGACGGTTATCGTCACATGCATGGTTTTGGCAGCCATACCTTTAGCTTTATCAATGCCAATAATGAACGCTTCTGGGTGAAATTCCATATGCGCACCCAGCAAGGCATCCAGAACCTCACCGATGCTGAAGCTGAAGCATTAATCGCTAAAGACCGTGAAAGCAGCCAGACTGACCTGTTTGATGCCATCGAACGTGGTGATTATCCAAAATGGAAAATGTATGTCCAGGTGATGCCGGAACTGGAAGCTGAAACCGTTCCTTATCATCCATTTGACCTGACCAAAGTCTGGCCGAAAGGTGATTATCCACTGATTGAAGTCGGTGAGTTCGAACTGAACCGCAATCCGGAAAACTATTTCCAGGATGTGGAACAGGCGGCTTTTGCACCCAGCAATCTGGTACCGGGCATCAGCTACTCGCCGGACCGGATGTTACAAGCACGTTTATTTAACTATGCCGATGCCGCGCGTTACCGTGTCGGCGTGAATCACTCACAGGTTCCGGTCAATGCTGCACGCTGTCCGGTCAATTCTAACCGTCGTGATGGTCAGGGTCGTATGGATGGCAACTACGGTTCCTTGCCACATTATGAGCCGAACAGTTTCAGCCAATGGCAGGAGCAACCGGAATTCAGAGAGCCACCACTAAAAATCACCGGTGCTGCCGATTTCTGGGATTTCCGTGAAGATGATAACGATTACTTCAGCCAGCCACGTGCCCTGTTCAACCTGATGAATGATGAACAAAAGCAGGCCTTGTTTAATAACACGGCTGGCGCGATGGGTGATGCACTAGATTTCATTAAATACCGTCACATCCGCAATTGTTATAGTTGCGATCCGGCCTATGGCGAAGGCGTAGCACAAGCACTCGGCATGACAGTGGCAGATGCACAGGCTGCTCGTGAAACCGATCCAGCCAAAGGCTTAGCCAGCTTGCTTTAAGCTGCCTTAGCGATATATAAAAAACCACCCTCGGGTGGTTTTTTAGTGTGATATCAAGCAGTATACAAATAATACGTCACTAGAAAAAATATAACGATGAGCAAAGATATTGAAGACATCATTCAACAACACGACATCATTTTATTTGATGCTGTTTGTGTGATCTGTAATGGCTGGGCACGATTTTTGATTCAATACGATAACAAGATACAGTTTAAACTGGTCTCTGCCCAATCCCCTTTAGGTGTTGCCCTGCTCGAGCATTACCAGATGTCCACTGCACATTACAGCACGATGCTCGTCATCCAAGCTGGCACACTTTATACCGAATCCACTGCCCTGTTAAAAGTCATGCAGCATCTCGGTTTTCCGTTGAATTTAATGAGTACAGGCTATTTAATGCCGCGTTTTATCCGCGACTTTCTGTATCGTGGGATTGCTTTAAAGCGCTATCAGCTATTTGGTAAAACTGATTATTGCCTGATTCCATCTAGCGAAAATAAACACCATTTTCTGGAAAATGCTATTCGTGAATTCTGAGCCCGTTTTCACCCAAGCGCTTCGCACCATTCAGCTAAGCTTGGCAATACGCTGATTCTATCAAGGACTGATTCCAAAAATACTGTTTCAGTCCCCTGCTGAAATCACAATCTGGCAAAATCTGGGCTTTGAGCGGGTACTGGCCAAAGTCTTGGTTGGATTTTCTGGCATAGGTGAAATGCTGTTTGGCTGATGCTTTCTGTGCTTGCCATTCAACTCATCAAGCAAGAACAGCGTGAAGCCATTAGACAATAATCCGTTTGCCTTCATGTACGCAGTAAAACGGATTAATCAGCTTGGAAGAATGTTTGATAATTTCATGCAATTCATGCTCTGGCGCATCCCGATCTTCATCAGTGAGCTGGAAAGTACGGTAATGAATCGCCAGTGAGCATTTGGCCTGCAAGTCCTGATGTGCATGAAATGCATCTTCCGGATTCATATGAATCGCACGCATCAGTGCACGCGGCTCATAGGCACCGATGGGCAGCAAGGCAATTCGGGGCGCACCCAGACGCTTGCGAACCTCTTTAAAATGCGAGGCATAACCACTATCTCCGGCAAAGAAACAATGTTCCTGACCATGCAATAAGGAAAAGCCACCCCACAAAGCACAATTCTGATCACGCATACCGCGCCCCGAGGCATGCTGTGCCGGCGTATAGACAATGCGGATTTCTTCAAAAAATGCATTTTCCCACCAGTCCATCTCATGCACGGTATAGTGCTTTGGCAAATACCAGGCATTGCCCAGTCCGGTATAAATTGGCATTTCAAATGTGCTATGCAACCATTCCAGTGTGGCCAGATCCATATGATCATAGTGGTTATGGCTGAGCAACACAGCATCAATATGTGGCAGTTCATCTAGCGCAATACCGGCAGGAATGACCCGCTGCGGGCCAGTGGATGCAGAAGGACTGGCATATTCAGCCCAGACCGGATCGGTCAGGAAATTATAAGGCCCGATTTGAATGAGCACAGTGGCGTGACCAATAAACCAGATTTGCCAGTCATCTAAAGGCGCATCGGGACGCTGCTGTGGCAATGCACGCGGTCGCGCAAAAAACTCGGCACGTTCTGCATCGAGATTGATATTCCAGTTTTTGGATTTTCGGGTAATGAGCCATTTATATAAGTCAAAACGACTGTGCGCCCGAGCAGGATGCTCGAGATTACGAAACTGTTGTCCATTGAAATGATCTGAATGCAGATACTCAAATACCGGCTTAGACCAGAGATGTTTCCAGCTGGACTCCGTGGTTAACTGAAATTTTTTAGTTTTGAGAAGATCTTGCATAAACATCCACTATTTATTATTCGCTATATGCAAGACAGCAACCGCTTGAAATGGTCAGGCGACGCATCTTTTAATGAGCATACAAACTAAAAACAGGCGCACTTGAGTATAGTATGAAATCCATCACAGACAATCATGTATGTTTTTGTTATTTTAGCAAAAAAATAGCGCTCTGATAGCCTGCTGGCTGGCCGGACTAGGGGTACTATCGAGAAAGACATGATGCATGCAGTTTTTTAAAAAATACAAAATCATACCAAGCCCTACTCTGCTGATTTCAGCCAAAATTTTATCCTCATAATGTGCTGATTTGATCGTGCATGCCTGAGTTATGCAACGATTGAGAGTGCGGACGATGACATCTACTATTTTTAACATTTGGCCAATCTGCTAAATAAACTTGCTTAAACTCTTGTGAACGGATGTAGCCATAGACTTCTTTCATCTAAAAAATTTAAAGCATAAAAAAGGGCTTTCGCCCTTTTGATTTGCTACAGATTTAGCGCTTGGAAAAGTATTGCTCACGCCACTCTTTCCAAAAGTACATAATGATGCCGAACATCACCACGGCAATTCCTGCAAAGGCATGACTGCTGATGATTTCATGATTCAGAGTCGCACCAAGTACCAGTGCGATGACTGGCGTCATGACATTACTCAAAGATACTGTTGAAGCATTTAAACGCCGAATCAGCCAGAAATAACACAGCATCGCCACAATCGAGGACATGATCATGGTAAATACAAACCCGATCAGCGCCTGTGTGCCAGGCAACTGGGTCGGCATATGCTGCCAGATAAATGGAATCAAGAGCAGTGAACCGGCTGCTGATAGCAGCAATGAACCTGTCGCTTGTGACATTGGGCTTAAAGGTGCGTTGATCTGTTTGACCCAGAAGATTGAACTGATATAGGACACCATACTGATCAGCATCAGCACCACACCCCAAGGATTCACCTTGCTGTCTGCCGAATCTAAAAATACAAAACTCAGTCCGGCAATGGCAACAGCCATACCCGACCATTGCAGCCACACTAACTGATGAGTTTTTAAGATCACATGCCCGATCAGACCGGCAATCAGCGGCGAAAAACCAAAAATCAGGGCCATCAGACCTGAGGTCAGATAATTGGCTGCCAGATAAATAAACAGCTGTGCACCGATTAAATTCAGACTGCCGGCCAGATAGCTTTTCATTGAGGTGCTGTCAAAAGGCAAAGGATCACGCATGATTTTTAGCAGGAATAGCGCAATAATCGATGCGCCAAAATAGCGAATGATCAGTACCCACATCGGGTGAATCTCGGCCACGCTCCAGACAATCGCCAAAGGCGTTGCGGCCCAAATCAGCACCAGTAAAGCATAAATACTTGCCGTCACCAGCATGGGAGATGAATTTGAATTCATAAAAGACTCAATTAAAGTTAATCAGAAAGAGTTGAACTAACTTCTCGTTCAAATCCACAATCGACAATACTGATTGCGGCATGGATGCCGCCGCTAAACTGGGATATATGGACATATCCTCAGTTTAGAAAAAGATTTTTGTCACCTTGCGCCATGTATGGCTCATCTCTCAAAAGTGAGGCATTACCTACGCAAAGTAATACAAACCAAAACTGAAACTTGAGGTAGTGATCATATAGAGAGTATTCGATAAACATAAAAAAACAGACCTATGCAAAACATAGGTCTGTTCCAAGATATCTCAATACAACTTAAGCAATTTTGCGTAAGTCTTGTGCCAGATCCAAATGTTTTTCAGCTTCAAAAGCCGTATTCTTGCTGATCATTTTTTTCAGATGACGCATTTCTTTGGCCGCATTGACGGTAATACCGGCAACGATTTGACCATCTGTCACACCATACATCACAAATGAATTGTCTGCGCCTTTGGCTGCATCCATGTCGCCACGAACCAGCCATTGGGTCGCTGCCATATCACCGACAAACTGGAAGTTGATATTGAGCTGATCGGTCCAGAACCAGGCCGGATTGGCTTTTGGATGTTCGACACCCATGACATGACGCGCAAAAATGCCTGCCTGAAGATTGGCATTTTCCCAAGTCTCGACACGGCGGAATTCGCCGTCTTCACGAAGTTGTGTCGCGACATCGCCTGCTGCATAAATATCGGCATTTGAAGTCTGGCAATTTTCATTGACCTTGATCGCTAGATCAGCATCTAAACCGGCTGCAATGGCAAGCTGTGCGTTTGGCACAATTCCGATTCCATAAACTACAGCATCAGCACGTAACTCTTCGCCATCAGCTAAAGTCACCACAATTTCTTCACCATCTAAACGGCAAGCTGCAACTTGAGTATTTAAGCGAACATCTACGCCTGCCAGACGATGTTGTTCAAGCAGAAACTCACTTAAAATACGCGGTGAACAACGACCCATCACCATTGGTCCCTGCTCAAGCACAGTCACCTGACAGTCTTTGTAACGCGCAGAGGATGCCAGTTCAAGACCGATCACACCGCCACCGATCAGCAGAATACGTTGACCTGCTTGCAATACAGGAACCAATGCCTGTGAGTCTTCAAGGTTACGCAAGGTATAAACATGTTTGCCTAACGCATCGAAGTTTGGCAGACGGCGCGCGGCACCGCCTGTTGCGAGAAGCAATTTGTCATAAGCAACAACATCACCATTTTGAAGTTCAACCGTTTTCGCGGTCGCGTTGATTTGAGTCACGCCATTGCCACGAATGGTGGTCACGCCAAGATCAGCCAGTTTTTCTGCTGACAGAATTTCAATCTTGGTGTCCTCAGGTTTTAGAATCACATCTTTCGACAGTGGCGGACGCTCATAAGGAAGATGCGTTTCATCACCAATCAGAATGATTTTACCTGCGTACTTGTTGCCACGAAGTTCTAAAATCGCGCTTGCACCTGCCTGGCCAGCCCCTACAATTACGATGGTTTCGATGTTGCTCATGTCAATTAACCTTTTAACTCTGCAGATACGATGCCGAAGCCCGCAATCCATTCACTGATATCTTCATAGCAGTGTGTTGTCATGTCGTATTCGCCCATTTCGCTTAAGGCTGCAAATGCGGCCATCCAGGAACGGACTTCCTGACCACCACGACCGCCGTCACGACGAATTTCATCTTCTGTCATGGCTTCTAAGGTCGCAAAATCAGCGTTCTTGAAGGTTTCAAGCAGTGCACGATCCCATTCAGCATTTAAAGGAACTGCAACCGAAGTATCGCCTGCTGCCAGTTTCTGACCGACTGCAATGACTTTGCCCTGACGTGCTTCACGTGCTTCAGGCGTTGGATTACGACCTGCAATCAGGAATTCTTCTACTTGTGGTGGAACCGAACCCATTTGCGGTGTGGGTGGATCATGCGACAGACCACCTGTACCTAAAACAAGGACACGCTCATTTTCAAGGTTTAAAGATTTAATAAACTGACCTACAGCACGGCCCAAAGCAATGGTACGCTTGGGGGTTGGCATCGGTGCTGCAGCGCCATTAATAAAAATTGGAATCGTTGGATAACGATCGAGTTTGCCGTCACACAGGAAGTGCAATGGCTGAGTCACCCCATGATCCGCCTGCATACGGTAAGAATATGCAACGTCGACACCTTCATCGAGTACACGTCGAACCAAACCTAATGCTTTGTCTTCAGGTACATCAATGTGATCATTGTCTTTACCATAATCCCAGTCACCCGCAGCTTTGGCACGAATACCGACACAGAAACTTGGCATCAGGTCATAGAAGAAACCATTAAAATGGTCAGGACCAAAGGTGATGATCAGGGTTGGGTCGTAAGCTTTTACTTCAGCAGAGAGTTTTTCAAAAGCATCACGAACGGCTTGTTCTTTACGCTTTTCCTGTGGTGAAGCAAATTCCATTAACGGACTGTGCGATGCACAAATAAGTTTAACGGCCATGAGAGACTCCAAAAAGGAAGACTTAAATCCTCCCCATCCTTCCTTTAAAAAGGAGGGAGATTTTCTCCCTCTTTTATAAAGAGGGGGAAGGGGAGATTTTTAAAAGCAGATTTTTATTCGTCAAAGAAACCGGCACGGGGCTGACGTAAGCCACGAATCCCCAGACCGCATTCTGCATTGATCAGAACGCCAGTCAAAGGACGGTTATTTTGACGAGATGCCAAGAGTACGTATGAACCTGTCATATCTTCCGGTTCAGGCAAGAAATTCAGTGGCATACCACGTGCAATTTTCTCAGGATCACGTGCATCGAGCAGGCCAACATTTTCCTGACCGAGCGACGCTGCGCCTTTGATATTCACATTCATACCTGACGGTGCAACCGCATTCACTCGTACTTTAGGCGCAAGCTCATAGGCCAATTCTTTCATAATACCCACCCCTGCATGCTTAGATGCAGTATATACAGGGCCTCCGCCAGCGGAGTACAGTGCCGAATTAGACAAAGTAAATATGATAGAACCTTCAGAAGCGATCAATGCATCCAGTGCAGCCTTCGCGCCGAGAATGAGCGACTTGGTATTAATCCCCATAATCTCGTCAAAGGCTTTTTCCAGCTGCTCACCAGAGGTATTGACGATATCGGCATAATGATCCCAGATCCCGGCATTGCCGACGAAACAGTCGAGTTTGCCGAAACGCTCTACAGTGGCATTCACTGCACGAACGTTGTCTGCATAGCTGGCTACATCGCCTTCAATCGCAAGAACTTTACCGCCAAAGTGTTCGTTTAATGCCTCCACTTTTGCTTTTGAACGTTGAAGAACGGCAACTTGTGCACCTTCTTCCAGGAAACGTTCCACTAGCGCCCAGCCTAAGCCTGAACCACCACCGGTAATAAGTGCAACTTCGCCTTGTAGCCAACCCATGATTACTCTCCTGCCATCTCTACATATAATGCGCCGTCTTCAACCACTACCGGGAATGTTTGAATTGGATCAGTTGCTGGCAAGCAAAGTGCCTCACCTGTTTTCAAACAGAAACGTGCAGCATGAAGTGGACATTCCACTGTACCGTCGTCTTCCAGATAACCTTCAGACATAGACGCATTGCCGTGTGAACAGCGGTCGTTCATTGCGAAGAACTCACCACCGTTATTGAATACTGCCAATGCATCAATACCATTCACGCCGCAATCTACTTTTAGCGCTTCGCCTTCGTCTAATTCGTCAACTTGGCAAACAAAAATCTTATTCATTAGAAGAATACACTCAGGTTATGTGAGCTATAGGTCGCTTGATCCAGCATGATCCTACGGTTGAAGATCTGGAAGCCGAGGCCGCCTTCAACTTTACGGATCTTGTCATGGCGTTTACCGCAGTAAATGACAATGTCTTTCTCTTTTTGCGTACGATATAGCAAATAGGTTACATATACGTCGTATTCGCCTTCAACTTCAGCTGGCTCTACGATCACGTTGCTCACCATGTGAGTGGTACGTGATGGAGGCTCTTCAGCCCAGGCCATACCGGTTTCAAGACGTGCGACACGACGCTCTAAAAGGTCTTTGGTATCGTTGAATACCCAAGTCGTCGGTGGCTCAACTGAACGGCGACGGTCACGGGTTTGCGCGTTTGGTGTGGTACGTAGCGTATAAGAAATATCTTCAGCCAAGGTATCCAACCAATCGCGGAATTTCCAGTCGTCCAGCAATTTTGCTTCGCGATACAGGAACTGACTGATTTGATGATGAAGTTCTAAACTCACTTGACTCATTTCATAAGCTCCTTCTCGTATGCGTCAGCTGCTGCTTCAACGTCTTCCCATTTTTCATGGATCAATAAATCTGCCCAGCGGCGGTACATGCCACGTGCTGCAGTTTCAGAGAAAATATAGTTGGTGATCCCCGGAATACCGTCTTCACGGATTTTCTCGTTGCCTTTACCCATTTCCATAATGAGTTTGTTTTGACGGGCTTTATAACCACGTAAAACTTTTTGGATTTCGATCCAGTTTTCAGAGTCATCTTGCTCTAGGAAACCAGCAGGACCGAAAGCACGCGTTGCAGAACGTTCAAATGCTTCTTTGACTTCTTGCGATGCTTCAGCATCCGCAATACAGAATGCCCATACTTCAGTTTTGTTTGGACCACGTGGGTGCCATACACGAAGCGTTGCCGTACCGTTCAACCAAGACAAGGTCGGGAACATGGTGTTATGACCTGCAAGACGCAGGGCACGGACTTCACCTAAACGCTCTTTTACTTCTTCATAAGTTTCGCGGAAGTAGTTGGCTACTTCACCGTCGACCCATACGTTTGCATCTGGTTTTTCTGTAAAGAAGAAGCCTGAACCGTGACCACGTGAACCGTACTGAAGTGCATCTTTAGCCGTTTCCCAGACTGGACGAGCCGTTTGTGCAGCACCAAGTTTTTTCGATGCTTCATCATCTGGTTTTGCGCCAAGGACTTGGATCGCAGATGCATGAGAGAACAAGGCATGATATTGGTCAGATGCAAACTGTTCCGCTGCAAATTTCCAGTTACACTCGATTTCCCATTTGTGTACACCACCGATAATTTCTGTACCACCTGGACGACGGTCAAGTACACCATCTAGATACCAGGCGATATCGCCCATGTATTCTTCAAGATCAGGTGTGGTTTCATCCCAACAAGCGAATACCAGACCTTTGTAAGACTTGACACGATTCACTTCGACCAAGCCCCATTGCTCTTTACATGCACCTTGTGGGTAAGCACGTTCTTCAAGCGGAATGTCTTTTAAAGAACCGTCAATGCCATAAGACCAGCCGTGGTATGGGCAAGTGAATGCACGGGTATTACCACAGTCTGCGAAACTCACACGCATAGAGCGGTGACGGCACTGGTTTAAGAATGCTTTGATTGAGCCATCTTTTTGACGTGCCACGATGATCGGATCTTCACCCATATAGGTATTGAAGAAGTCACCCGCCTTTGGAATCTGGCTTTCATGACAAAGGAACAACCAAGTACGGCCAAAAACGCGTTCAAGTTCTAATTCGTAAATATCTGGATCTGTATAGATAGATGGAGTGATACGCCCATTTTGTGCATCGACTAAAGCGTCGATTTCACGCACATCAATTTTTCCACTCATGAAAAGCTCTCCTGTGACCCATCAAGGCACAAAGTAAATAGACTCAATTCGAATGGATAATGGATTTTGGATTGATTTTGGGGAAATATTTTTTTTGTTTCAATTAATAGCTTTAAGCAATTATTCCACGTGCTTGTTCTGATATTAAAACATTAATAAATATCTCAAGAGTATTTACTTTCTAAATATCAAAATAACCTTCACGACATAGTTGTTTATAGATTATACTTCTATGAAATTATAGTAAGACATTTTTTGGATTACTCTTCGGGCTGATGACATGGAATTACGACACCTTCGCTACTTTATCACCGTTGCTGAAGAACTGAACTTTAGTAAGGCAGCACTTAAACTTTATACGGCTCAACCCTCACTTAGCCAGCAAATCAAAGACCTGGAAGAAGATGTCGGCGTCAAGCTACTCAACCGAACCAAACGTAAAGTGGAGCTGACCGAAGAAGGTGCCGTATTTCTGGAACAGGCGCGCCTGACCCTGGCACAAGCAGACAAGGCCGTTGCCATGGCACGTCAGGTGTCACAAGCCAAGCAGCAAATGCTACGGATTGGTTTTGTTCCGGTGGCCGAGATGAAAATCTTCCCGTATATCTTGCCAAATCTGCGTGTGCAAAATCCGGATTTAAAAATTGAATTGCTCAGCCTGAACAATAATGAACAAATGCGTCTGTTGAAAAAAGGCGATCTGGATCTGACTTTTACCCGTCATAACTTCAATAGTGATGAAATTGAAAGCCAGTTTGTGATTCGTGAGCCTTTGATTTTTATATTACCTAAAGATCACCCATTGGCAAAATACGAGAGAATTCCAGTTAAAGCATTGAATGGTATTGATTTTATTATTCCATCAGCAGAGCAGTCACATACTTTGCATCATGCCATTCTGGACTTTGCCAAAGCCAATAATGTTGAGCTCAACATCGTACAGAAAGCGGATAACATCCTGTTCAATATCAACTCGATTGGTATTGGCTTGGGCTGCACCATATTACCGGGCTATATTGTACCGCTGACCATGGACAATACCGTAATTCGCCCTCTGGACGTGGAACTGCCATATCTGGATCTGTATGTCAGTTACCACAAAAACAACAAATCCTATGCGGTAACCAAATTCCTTGAGCTATTAACTCGGGTGTTTTATCTGGACATTAACCGCGACGAACAGGACTAATCCCGCTCCATCCCCGATCAAGCATATGCCATTCAACTTTTGAGTAGCATGTGCTTTTTTGTTTTATCATTTTTTGCTAAAAAATTTATTTTAAATTCTATTTTTTGATAAAGGATCAATCTGTAGCTCCTTAATTGGTCGCCTGATCTAGGCTAATACTGCCTGTTTTTCACCCTAAACTCCCTTCATTTACAACTTAAGTCTAATAAAAGTTAAGTCAGTTTTTTCTCGGCTTAAATTTAATAACTTGCTAAAAATAATTAGATTTTTACATCAACCTATACAAATGAGAATCATATGCACTTAAATACATTCTGTTCAATATTTTGCCCACAAAAAAAGGATGACCGAAGCCATCCCTTTTTAAAACACGGTAAAATTATTTTACGCCGTGAACAGCAAGATAGTTTTTGATCACAGTATTGAATTCGTCTGCTTTCTCAACTTGAGACCAGTGACCACATTGGCTGAAGATGTGCGCATCAGCATTTGGAACCACATTCAGGATGTCCCAAGTACGTGATACTGGAATGACCACGTCTTGCGTACCATGAATCAATAACACTGGCACAGTAATATCTTTCATTTTTTCGAAATCAAGCGGGAATTCGAAACGGTCACGGTCACGTGCGCCAACTACATCCATCAAACGATTTGATGCATAGTCATTTGCAGCAGAAGCAAAGCGAACTTTAACCAGTTCATCCGTGATCAAGTCTTTATTTACCACAAACATTGACAAGGTTTTCTTGATGCCTTCTTCAGTCAACACCGGGTTTGCATGCGCTTTAAGTGCAGCAGTCTGTTTCGCACCGCCCGTACCCATAGACACGATACCCAAAACGCGCTCTGGATAATCCAGTGCCAACTGGAATGCCAACCAGCCACCTAAAGAGTTACCCACTAACCAGGTTTTTTCGATACCCAAAGCATCTAGCGTACGGATCGCATGGTCTACCCAGGCACGAATACCATATTCAGTGTTTGGCGCAACCACAGTTTGGCCATAACCAATGGTATCAATCGCGATGCAACGTGCTTGCTCACCAATTTGTGGCAGGTTTAACCACCAGTTTGCCGCAGCAGATACACCTGTGCCTGAACCGTGTAAAAATAGAATAGGCGTACCTTCACCAATTTCGTGGTAATGGGTCAGCTCACCTTCAGCAGTTTCAATCCATTTGTCTTCCAAGCCAAAGAACGGATCTGTTTGATAGTCAGGGATTTGAACAGTGCTCATATTACTTCCTCTTACAGTCTTTCGCTTGCGTGTCCCTCTCTTTTCAAGAATTCGACGTCAAGTTGACTCATTAAAATGACTTTTTTACATCCTTATCTTAACCGCTCAAGACGGGTCAACTGATACAAAATTACGATTGCACACTACAAAATAAATATAATTTAAGTTTATGTTTTATATGGTTATTTTAATATCAAAATCCTTATTTATTTTCAGGATTTAGTTTATGTGCAGATAGAAAAACAGCGCTACACCGGATAGCGCTCTTGATCAAGGCAGCAGAATTAGAACTTATAGGTATAAGTGGTTGCTACACGGTATTCCTGAAGGTCTGGTTTTGCTGGATTTGCAAAATTCACATCAATATACATGCCCTGTACGCCTAAACCTTTTAATTTACCTTCTGGCACAGTGTAATTGACGATTGCATTCACTTCATCCGTATTGAAGTTCTGACCTTGATATGCTCCGGTACCTTGCTGATCATAGCCTTTGAAATAAATCGCTGTTGCATTTAGTCCCTTCAAGCCGACTTCAGAAAAGTCATAACCATAAGACACATGCCATGACTTTTCTTCCGGCGCTGTGAAAGTTGCGACTCCCCAGTTTGCCAAATAAGGCTGTGGCACCCAGCCTCCCAATGTCGGGAATGCACTGTCACCAAACATTTGCTGATAACCCACACCGACCGTATGCGTACCATGATTGATTTTTGCAGCTACCGATAATGCCTGGTTGTCGATCTCACCATATAATTTATCGCCAGATTCGGAGTTATTGAAATAACGCACATGACTATCTAATTTGGTTTTTTCACCTAACCCGATTTTGTAACTCACACCCAGATAATGCTGCTGGTAAATGTCTTGAACATCGGCATACCAATAACTTGCACCCAACTCTTTTGTCAGCTGGTGATCTATACCGGCAATCCACATCCCATCCGCTTCTGCACCATTATCAAATTGTGGTGGATTAAATTTGGTTAAATCACGGAACTGGTTGTCATAACGGTTGTTAATCCCGTCAATATAAGCCAGTGTAAGCTTAGTATCTTTAAGCTCTTTCGACTCTAACCATGCACCGCTATAAGTTGTTAACAACTGACGCGATGGATCAAACACTAAAACTGGCGACACTGGGCGTAATTCACCAACTTTTAATTCGGTTTCTGAAACCTTGGCTTTTAAGGTTGCACCGACTTTACCGAAATGGTCTTTTGATTGCTTGCCATCATGCGGTAAAACCCAATCCGGATTCTTATCACGACCTTTGAATTTAACTGCATGTTGAACTAGCACATCAGCACCGACCTTTATCCCACCGCCAATATCGTGATAACCCGACTTGGCATCCAGAGTCACCCCTTGTGACCAAGAACCCCAGTTACGTGATGAAGCATCATCTTGATACTGGCGATCTAAATAGAAATTTTTAAATTTTAATTGCACATTACTGTCGTCAATAAAATCTGCATTCGCTGCAGTTGTTCCTAAAGTTGCTATCGCAGCAAACATTGCTATCCATAAGTTTTGACGACGCATCATGAGTTCCCCATTTAACAGATAAAATCTATGTCGCCATCATGCGCAAGTCGATTTAAATAAAAAATCCGACCACAGTATTAAGATTTTCTGCTTTCATCGGCCGATATTTCAGACCTCTCCTCAAGCAACCAATCGCTTAGATTTTAAAACGATTAATTAAAATAAAAAATTGACCAGATATTTAATTCAAACTTTTGTTTCTTCTATTAATAAGAGTAAATTTTTTAAAATCTTTCAGCAGCCATTTTTTATTTATCGTTTTTATGTTTAAGGAAAATATAAAGCCAAAATAATCGCCCTACAATATTATCACTAAAACATCTCACCCCAGAGTTTTAATATATTAATCAGTCTCATTTAAAATAAAAAAGCACCCAATTTGGATGCTTTTTTATCAAACTTATTTTAATACTGAGCGATTAAAAGTTAAGCTTGTAACTCACGCGCTTTAGACATGGTTAATGCTAAATCTTCAATCATGTCTTCCTGACCACCGACCGTACCACGACGACCAAGCTCCATCAGGATTTCACGTGCAGAAACGCCATATTTTGCTTCAGCGCGTTTAGCAAACAGCAGGAATGAAGAATACACACCCGCATAACCCAAAGTTGCTGCATCACGATCGGCACGGATCGGGTTGTGCATCATTGGAATGACCAGATCTTCAGCAACGTCTTGTACTTTGAACAAGTCAACGCCAGTGTCCATGCCCATACGGTTTGCAACCGCAATGAACAACTCAAGTGGTGTATTACCCGCACCCGCACCCAAACCTGCAGATGCCAAGTCAACACGTACTGCACCGGCTTGTACCGCAGCAACCGTATTCGATACACCCATACCCAAGTTATGGTGACCGTGGAAACCGAGCTCAATGCTTGGGTCCAAGTGTTGACGTAAATGACCAACACGATCGATGACATCTTGAGGAAGCATATAGCCTGCTGAGTCAGTGACATAGATACAGTTTGCACCGTAAGACACCATCTTGTTTGCTTCTTCAAGCAGTTTTTCAGGAGTCGCCATGTGAGCAAGCATTAGGAAGCCCACTGTGTCCATGTCTAACTTACGCGCAGCAGTGATGTGCTGTTCTGAGCAATCCGCTTCTGTACAGTGCGTTGCAACACGAATAGTAGAAACACCAATTTCATGCGCCATTTTTAAATGGTCAACCGTACCGATACCAGGTAGAAGTAATGCAGAAATTTTTGCATTCTTCATACGTGGTACAACAGCTGTTAAATATTCTTCGTCAGTCGCAGCAGCAAAACCGTAGTTGACGGATGAACCGCCAAGGCCGTCACCGTGCGTGACTTCAATTAAAGGTACGCCTGCATCATCAAGTGCTGTTGAAATCGCAATCATTTGCTCAACAGTGGTTTGATGGCGCTGTGGGTGCATACCATCACGCAAAGTCATATCATGAACAATAATCTTAGACATGTGGTTGCTCCTTAAGCGTCTTTATTGAATACGTGTTCTGCAAACATCTCTGCAGTACGTGCTGCAGCAGCAGTCATGATGTCAAGGTTACCCGCATATTTCGGCAGGAAATCACCAAGCCCTTCAACTTCTAAGTAAATTGACACGCGGTTGCCATCAAAAACTGGACCATTGACAAGCTTGTAACCCGGTACATATTTTTGAACTTCTTTAATCATTGCGTGTACAGATTCAGTGATCGCCGCTTGATCCGGTTCACCTTCTACCAGACAGTGAACCGTGTCACGCATCATCAGTGGTGGCTCAGCCGGGTTGATGATGATAATCGCTTTACCCTGTTTCGCGCCGCCCACTTTCTCAATGGCACCGGCAGTGGTACGGGTAAATTCATCAATGTTTTTACGTGTACCTGGACCTACTGATTTAGTCGATACCGTTGCAATGATCTCACCATATTCAACCGGTTGAACGCGAGAAACTGCAGCAACCATCGGAATCGTTGCCTGACCACCACAGGTGACCATGTTTACGTTTGGTACTTCGCCACCCGCAAGCAATGCTTCAAGGTTGACCGGTGGTACACAGAATGGACCGATCGCAGCAGGCGTTAAGTCAATCATCAGTACGCCAAGTTCATTGAGCTTGCGGCTGTTTTCAGCATGTACATAAGCAGACGTTGCATCGAATGCAATTTTAATATCATCTGCAATCACGTGAGGCAGAAGACCATCCACACCTTCAGCGGTGGTTTTTAAACCCATTTTTGCAGCACGTGCCAGACCTTCAGAGGTCGGGTCAATCCCCACCATCCACACTGGCTCTAACCATTCGCTGCGTTGTAACTTGTAAAGCAAATCCGTACCAATATTACCTGGACCGATCATTGCACATTTAATCTTTTTCATGAATGTACTCTCTTGGAATCTCGATTATTCAGCAGCAAATGCAGCTGTAACAGAACCGAAGCCTTCAATTTCAACTTTGAATTCATCGCCTGGTTGAGCCACAACCATAGGCCCTAAGGCACCTGTTAAGATAATGTCGCCTGCAAGTAATGGACGACCACGGCGTACCATTTCATCTGCCAGCCAAACTGCAGCATTGAGTGGATTGGCCAGACATGCTTTACCCACACCTTGAGACACAACTTCGTCACCACGGGTCATGACCATTTTGCAGTTCACCAGATCAAGGTTTTCAAGTTTTACAGGTTGAGAACCTAAAACGAATGCTGCGGAAGATGCATTATCTGCAACTGTATCAATTAAACTGATTTTCCAGTTTTCGATCCGGCTATCGACCACTTCAACTGCAGGCAGGGCATACTCAGTCGCGCTGATGATGTCAGCATAGGTATGTTTTTCTTTGGTCAAATCCTGGTTAATCACCAATGCGATTTCCGCTTCAACCTTAGGTTGAATCAGCAGACCTGCAGGAATTACTTCACCATCGCCATAGGCCATGTCAGCAAACAACATACCGAAGTCAGGCTGATCTACGCCGAGTTGCGCTTGAACCACTTTAGAGGTTAAACCAATTTTACGGCCGACCAGACGGCGACCTTCAGACAAAGCGCGCTCGGTATTCACTTCTTGAACGGCATAGGCAATATCTACGTCAGCACTTTCACCACCCAGTTCTGGGCGAATCGGCGCGATCGCAGTTTGTGATAATTCAGCGCTACGAAGGGCTTGTGCAACTGATTCAACAACAGCAGAATTCGACATCAATGTTTCCTTAAACTGCAAAAATTAGGCTTATGCTGAGATCTAAGATGGACAGAAAATATGGACATGATCAGGCCGATAATCCGTCAGGATTACCTTTCTCAGAGCGAGCATAGGAATAAACAGTTTTAGAATGGGAAAAATACGGCTTTTATGCCAATAGTTATTTTATTTTTTGCTATAGCTATTATCTATAAAGAAAATCCATAAAAACCAAGACAAAACAAAATGTTAGTATTTAAAATACATCATTATTTAGCAGAAAAACTCTGCTAATCCGACCGAATAAAATCAACATAATTGTGACTTTAGACTAAAAGATAAGAGCAAATGCTTAAATCTGTAGCGCTCCCCGGCAGTTTTAAACCGGGGAAATACCATTTTTTACTGTAACCAAGATAATAGATTAAATCACTTGTTTCCATTGGACTTTAGCCAACAATGCCGCATGTAAAGCGGTCACATCATCCACGATACAGACCGGATTGAATTGCGCCAAAAGCTCAGGTTCATGCACGCCATAGCTGACACCGACACTTGGCATGGCCATATTTTGTGCCATTTCCAGATCATAAGAAGTGTCACCGACCATAAGCGCATGTTTGGCCTGCACACCTGTTTCTGCCAGTATTTCTTCTAACATGAGTGGATCCGGTTTGGAACGGGTTTCACTGGCAGCACGCGTGGTCACAAACAGCTGCTCACTGTTGGTCTGCTTCAAGACACGATCCAGACCTTTACGGCTTTTACCCGTCGCCACTGCCAGCTTCACACCGTGTTGCTGCAAATCTGCAAGCATATGTGCCACCCCTTCAAACCAGGAATCTCCGGAAGAGTTTGCCACATAGTGTTCGGAATAACTTTGTAAAATATTGGCATGCAATTCAGGCACATTCGGAAATAAACGCTGTGCCACTTCAGGCAAACCTAAGCCAATAATGCTTTTCGCGTCTTCATCGCTTAAGGGCTGCTGAAACTGCTGTGCTGCAAACTGCAAACTCGCCACGATTTGACTGATCGAATCAAATAACGTGCCATCCCAATCAAAAATGACCAGTTTTACAGGTGTGTTCATAAGGTTTCCTAAATTTGATTCAAGGTTAGGTAGCTTTACCACCTCTCTCTAGCCCTCTCCTTGTAGAAGAGGGCTAGAGAGAGGTTTAATGCCTAAAATCTCCCCTAGCCCCTCTTTAAGAAAGAGGGGAATTCCCTCCTTTTTCAAAGGAGGGTTAGGGTGGATTGAATTTATTAAAAGAAAAAAAATAAGTCTTTACTGAGCCGTCGGCTTATCCGCTTTCTGTGCTCTTAACTGCGCCACCAGACTCTGCATATCTTCCGGCAAAGGTGCTTCAATCATGGCATAACCCGGAATCTCCAGACGCATGGCATGCAGACACAAGCGGCGCGGTTTCGGCCCGTTATAACCAGTTTCATGACCATATTTTTCATCGCCTACTAGCGGATGCCCAATACTCAAACCATGTACACGAATCTGATGGGTACGACCCGAAAGTGGAGAGGCATAGACCAGTGTGGCATGCATAAAGCGTTCCTGCACATTCCACTGCGTCTTCGACTCTTTACCTTCTTTCGGCGATACACAGACACGACGCTCGCCATTGGCCAGCTCATAGCGATGTAAAGGCGCATCAATCAACTGACGGTCAAGTGCTACGTTACCTTTGACCACAGCAGCATAGGTTTTTTTAATTTTATGTTCACGCAGCATGTCCTGTAAGCTTTTCAGTACGCTACGTTTTTTCGAGATCATCACCAGACCAGACGTGTCACGGTCAATACGATGAATCAGTTCCAGATATTTTTTCCCAGTCGCTGCACGTAAGCCTTCGATCAGACCATATGCGACACCACTACCGCCATGTACCGCGATGCCCGAAGGTTTATTCACCACCATCAGACCTTCATCTTCATAGATCACGCGGGCCAACAAACCATTGGCAACCTTGTCAGAGATGGGCGCAGCAGATTCATCTTTTTGCTCATAACGGATCGGTGCAACACGAATCTGATCAGCAATCGCCAGTTTGGTTTCTGCCTTGATGCGTTTTTTATTGACGCGCACCTGGCCTTCACGAATCAGGCGATAGATACGGCTTTTTGGCACACCTTTCAAACGACTAAACAGGAAATTATCGATGCGTTGTCCATCTTGATGTTCATCCACTTCAAACCAAGTGACGTTTTGCCATTGTTGCGTAGAATTCATACAGTTACTATGACCCAAAAAATACTAAAATTGATTAAAAACTGATCACTTAGGTTATGCTTTACACAAGAAACATAAGCTTAGCCCATAGGCAGATGATGCAAGGTTTGATATAGTCAGCGCACGGAAACCATCGTTTGTGGGTAAAAGTTGAATCATTTCAGATTTTTCTGAACTTGATTGTTCAATTAAAGACTCACATGATACGGGAAGGTCCCCAAAGAATTATGCCGACGCCGAAGGCTTATTATATCGGCAAACAAAGCAAACTGTTGCGTTTAATTGTACCTCAGGTACATAAATCAGTTTGTCTTAAAAAATATGTCGCCAACTTTCGTTGGTTTTTAAACGTAAACTGATACACATCAGATTAGTCGCACCCTGAAGACGACTTCAGGCTACAGCGTCGATGCATTGGATCTGCACAGTTTGTAAAGATACGACGACAATTCCGTATCAAGACACTTTCTATAAAGAAGGGATGATCTTCGAGCAATGTGACAGTGAAAGTTACATACATCCAATGCACCGCTCGTCCGCCAGTGAAGCGTTCAGGTGACTTTAATCCGTTTAAAGATTGAAGCCGTATTGCCATCATCAATACGTGAATCAAAACCGAAGCCTATCTATACAAGTAGAAGCCGGTAAGAAAAGACTCAGACCACAATGAAATTCATTGCAGATTTGAGCCATTGATCCGTGATGTGTGATGTTCGCTACGTGTATAGCGATTTTTTGCTGTGTATCACTATAAGGTGTTACACCCATGAAACGTATGTTGATTAATGCAACACATGCCGAAGAAATTCGCGTTGCACTTGTCACTGGTCAGCGTCTTTACGATTTTGATTTAGAGAATCGTACCCGTGAACAAAAAAAATCCAATATCTATAAAGGTCACGTGACTCGCGTTGAGCCTTCTTTAGAAGCTGTATTCGTCGAATATGGTGCAGGTCGTCAAGGCTTCCTGTCGATGCGTGAAATCGCAAACTCATATTACAAAGCCGATCCACGCCAGACCTCAAATATCCGTGAACTGATCACGGAAGGCACCGAGCTTTTGGTTCAGGTGGAAAAAGAAGAGCGTGGCAATAAAGGTGCTGCCCTGTCTACGTTTATTTCACTTGCTGGCCGTTACCTGGTTTTAATGCCAAACAACCCGAAAGGTGGTGGTATCAGCCGTCAAATTTCTGGTGCTGTGCGTGAAGAACTGAAAGAAATGCTGGCGACGCTTAACGTACCACGTGGCATGAGCGTGATTGTGCGTACTGCCGGCATCGGCCGTTCACAAGAAGAGCTGCAACTTGATCTGCAACATCTGCTTGACCTTTGGGCACAAATCCAGAAAACAGCAAGTTCTGGCCCATCTCCAATGTTGGTGCATCAGGAAGCGGGTGTGGTGACACGTGCCATTCGTGACTACCTGCGTGATGATGTTGCGGAAATTCTGATTGACTCTGAGCAAGCCTATAACGAAGCTTATAACTTCGTAAAAGCAGTGATGCCACGTCAACTCGACAAACTAAAAACCTATACCTTAAATGAGCCTTTATTTGCTCATTTCGCGATTGAAAGCCAGATTCAGACTGCCTATGAACGTGAAGTAAAACTGCCTTCTGGCGGTTCGATCGTCATCGATCAAACTGAAGCTTTGGTGTCGATCGATATCAACTCAGCAAAATCGACCCGCGGTAGTGATGTTGAAGATACTGCGCTGAACACCAATATTGAAGCTGCAGAAGAAATTGCGCGTCAATTGCGTTTACGCGATATCGGCGGCCTGGTGGTGATCGACTTTATCGACATGACCAAAGATCGCAACCAGCGTATGGTGGAAGCGAAACTTCGTGAAGCGACCCAGAGTGACCGTGCCCGTATTCAATTCGGTCAATTGTCACGTTTTGGCCTGATGGAAATGAGCCGTCAGCGTCTACGTCCTTCTCTTGAAGAAGCGACTGGCTATGTCTGCCCACGCTGTCATGGTACCGGCATGGTGCGTGACTTGCGTTCACTTTCACTTTCAATCATGCGTAAAGTGGAAGAGATTGCGCTGCGTGAACGTCAAGGTGAAGTTCAGGTCGAAGTTCCGGTCGAAATTGCTGCATTCATGTTGAATGAAAAGCGTCATACCTTGGTATATCTGGAACAGACCTCGAATGTACGTGTGACAGTATTGCCGCATCCGCATCTAGAAACACCGCATTATGAAATTACCTATAATGCCGAAGGCTTTGCCCCAACCAGCTATGAACGTACCGAAGCGACCCGTTCAAGTGAAAAAGAATTGGGCTATGAGTCTTCTGAATGGCATCTAGAAGAAGAGCAGCATGCGCAACACGCAGCACCAGCGCCTTCACAGCCGCAACAAAACAACGGCCGTAATAACAATAAACGCCGCAATCCACAAAACCAGCCGGCTCAACCGCAAGTGGCACAGCAAACACCTGTACAGGCAGTAGCTCCAGTAGCTTCAAGCAGCCCATGTGCATGGTTAGAAAACCTGTTTGTACAAAAACAGGCAGCGACTGTTGATCCATCACGTACTGCCAATAATGCTGCAGCAGCGATTGAACAAATGATCAATGGCGGTGCGGTAAGTCGTGGCCAGTTCGGTCAGGTGGCTGCACCGGTTGCACAGCCAGCACCACAGCACGTAGCACAACCTGCTGCTGTATCAAGCAACAATAATGCTTACCTGGCACCATCGACTGTTGCACAAAAACAGGAACGTGATGCGGCAGAAAAACCGGCAGAGCGTGAAGAAAGGGCACCACGTCACAACAAGAAACCGCGCAACCCGAACCCGAAGCACAAAGAACCGCGCGAGCAGGTTCAGTCTGAAGCTCCTGCACCTCAGCAACATCAAGTGCATGAAGAAGTGGTTCAGGTGTCTCGTCAAGAACAACGCCATGAAGCACGTGAAAACAAGCGTCATTCTCGCCGTCAGCATCACAACGAGCCAGCGCAGCAAAATGATGTTCAGAACAATGAACAACAGCCACAACAGGCAATGCCGCGCCGTGACCGCCGCAACCAGCAACGTCCGGAACGCCCAAATCGCCACCGCGATCCAAGTGTTCTGAACGAACAAGCGCCTCAGGCAGCTCCTGCAGTTGTTGAAGCGCCGGCCGTCAATGACAAGCAGCTTCGTGTTGAATTGGTCGATGCACCCCGTACGGATGTGATGCCAACAGCAATGGTCGTAAATATTGACCAGGCAAAAAGCGAAATCGTGGCATTGAATGACAATGCTACAGTTGCAACGCCAGCAGTTGAAGCCACTGCACCGGTAGATGCGCCAGTTGAAGCGGCTGCAGCTGAAAATGTGGTTGAAGCCACCTTGACAGCTCCTGTGGAAGAAATTGTAGCGACTGAAGCAACGTCTGAAAAAACACGGGCCAGCAACGATCCGCGTCAGCGTCGTCGCCAGCAGCGTGCAGCACAGTCGCAACAACCTGCAGCTCAGCAGTTAACACCGTCACAAGTGCCAACTTTGGGCCAGTTCACCATTGGTAGCCTGATTCGTCATGTCTATGGTGAAGACTGCTCAGTGCTGATTGAACAGTTTGGTTTATTACCAACCTTCAACCGTGCTTTAGAAAAGTTCACGAAAGAGTACAACGCGAGTCTGGTGGCTGCCGCAGCGCCTGCTGCTGCTGCAGAGAAAAAACCGGTCACCCGTGATGTTGAAGTAACGGTAGCCAAGGTTGAAGCAGAGCCTGCTCCAGTCCTGGACCTGAACCCACCAAAACCGGTCTCAGACAAGCGTGTTGCCAACGATCCACGTGAGCGTCGCCGTTTGGCTAAACAGGCTGCGGAGCAGGCTTTGCAACAAGCCAAACAGCAGGCAAAAGTGGAAGCCGCGCCGGCAGTTGAAGCTGCGCCAGAACCTGTAGCAGTAGAAGCACCAGCTGAACCTGTTGAAGCAGCTGTAACTGAAGCACCTATAGCATCGGAAGCAGTGATTGAAACGACAGAAAATACTCAGCCGACGGAACCAGCAACTGAAACCGCAGCACCAGTAGAAGTGACCACTGAAGTTGCACCAGCTGAAGTTCAGGTCGAAGAAGCTGCTCCAGCTGAAGCAAGTGCTGAAACAGAAGCGCCTGTGGCAAAAAGCAAAGATGTGGCAGAAGCGACCCTAGAGGAAGCTGAAGCCAGCGAAGCGGAAAAAGCCGAGAAGCAAGCTGCTCGCCCGCGTCGTCCACGTGGCCGTCCACCGAAAAAAGCCAATACTGCAACTGAGTCATAATTTGCCCAATTGCAGTCACATAAAAAAACCTAGTCATTTCGATGACTAGGTTTTTTTTGCTAGATTTGGTCAAAATAGGTAGATTGCACTAGCTTTTTAACGTTAAAAGATGGATAGCTTGTCTACTGTATATAAATTAAACCTATCGGATACGAAAAACAAATAGGATTCTCATGACCCAAATGAAACCGCACGATCTTATTGGTATTGCAGATGTCGCTGCCAAAATCCCGGCCTTCTTAATCAAAGTGCCTAATTTGCTGACTGGGCTAAGACAGGCTTATTTACGTACTCCGAATACACCGGCCGGTCTGGGTCTGGCTTTTGAAAAAGCTTCACAGCGTAATCCGGAAGGTATCGCTTTGCGTTTCGAAGATCAAAGCTATAGTTATACCGCTCTTAATGCCTGGGCCAACCAGATTGCACATTTTTATCTTTCCTTGGGTGCCAAAAAAGGTGATGTCGTGGCGCTGATGGTCGAGAACCGCCCTGAACTGATTGCCAGCGTGCTCGGTCTGGCCAAACTCGGTGTCACCACGGCACTGGTCAATACCTCGCAAGTGGGTAAGGTGCTGACCCACAGTATCAACCTGGTCAAACCAATTGCGGTGATTGTCGGTGAAGAGTGCCGGAACGCGGTCAACGAGATTCGTGATGACCTCAATATTAGCAGTGATCGCCTGCATTGGTTTGCCGATCAAAATACTCAAGCCGATCCGGGTCAGGCGCCTGCGGGCTTTATCAATCTGGCTGAAAAAATCGATCTCTCCCCGAAATTCAATCCACCGACCACCCATTCGGTGCAAGGCAAAGATGGGCTGTTCTACATTTATACGTCGGGCACCACCGGCCTGCCTAAGGCAGTCATCTTTACCAACGGGCGCTGGACGCTGGCTTATGGCACCTATGGCCATGTGCTAAACCTCAAAAAAAATGATGTGATGTACTGCACCCTGCCGCTTTATCATGCCACAGGCATGGTGGTGTGCTGGTGTGGTGTGATTGCAGGTGCAGGAACGCTTGCGATTCGACGTAAATTCTCGACCTCCTCCTTCTGGAAAGATGTAAAGAAATTTGATGCTTCTGCAATTGGCTATGTCGGTGAGTTGTGCCGCTATCTGATGGATGCCCCTCCCTCTGAACTGGAAAAAGACCATCGGGTCACCCGAATGATTGGAAATGGCATGCGCCCGAATATCTGGGACAAGTTCAAATCCCGTTTTGGGATTCAGGAAGTGCTGGAATTGTATGCGTCCAGTGAAGGCAATGTCGGTTTTAGCAATATTTTCAATTTTGACAATACCGTCGGTTTCTCCCCGACACCCTATGCCATTATTGCCTTTGATAAAGATAAAAATGAACCGGTTCGGGATAACAAGGGTCACTGCAAACGGGTGAAAAAAGGTGAAACAGGTTTACTGATTGGTAAAATTACCCGCCGCTCACCCTTTGATGGTTATACCGACTCGGAAAAAAACAAGTCCGTGATCATGCAGGATGTATTTGGCAAAGGTGATGCTTATTTCAATACGGGCGATCTGGTACGTAATATCGGCTTTCGTCATGCCCAGTTTGTCGACCGCTTAGGTGATACTTTCCGCTGGAAAGGTGAAAATGTCTCGACCACCGAAGTCGAAAATATGCTCACCGAGTATGACAAAATTGTTGAAGCCGTGGTCTATGGCGTAGAAATTCCCAATACCAATGGTCGTGCCGGTATGGCCGCGATTACCCTGCAACCCGATGTAAAATTGGATGATGCAGATTTAGCAGCCATGGCCGCTTGCTTTAAAAAATGCTTGCCTGCTTATGCCGTTCCGGTGTTTTTACGTATCCAGCAGCAAGTCGAAACGACAGGCACCTTTAAATACCAGAAAAACAGGTTGAAAGAGCAAGCATTCGATCCGAATAAAACCGATGAACGCCTGTTGGTTCTATTACCAGGTGCAACGGCCTATTCTGAGCTCACAGCAGAGATTTTTGCCAACATTCAGGCCTACCAATATCGCTTCTAAGTACTGAAGTTGCCTATTTTTTGTTTAGATAAAGCACAATTGTTCTATTTATAATCAAACATGGGCAACTTTGTTATTTTTTGCTTGCGCTGAAATGAGATCTTGCTACAATACGCTCCATCAAACAAAGTGGTGCTTTAAGCTATTTAGCTTGACTTGCACTATACATTCAAACCTAGTTTGAATGCCGGTTCAGGGCCGTTAGCTCAGTTGGTAGAGCAGTGGACTTTTAATCCATTGGTCCCGCGTTCGAGTCGCGGACGGCCCACCATTTCTTTGATATCCCTTGATGGGCCGTTAGCTCAGTTGGTAGAGCAGTGGACTTTTAATCCATTGGTCCCGCGTTCGAGTCGCGGACGGCCCACCATCATTCTAAAACATCAGTTTTAGAAATCTCAATCAAAGTCATTTTGATTACCCAGAATGGGCCGTTAGCTCAGTTGGTAGAGCAGTGGACTTTTAATCCATTGGTCCCGCGTTCGAGTCGCGGACGGCCCACCATTCTTTACTTAGAATGTCTTCTGAAACATCCCCTACACTATTTTCATTTGCTTTCTATCAGCTGCTATTATATGTTCACGCTTGGATTTTAGGCTGATTTGTCTTCAAAACTTGTTTTGATTTTTAAATAGTTTTCTTTAATCCAATTCTAAAAAAAGAGCAGCGCCGTTTCTTATCGCATTATTTTCTAATATCAAATGTGGTGTCTTTTACCAGCTCATAAGCTTTAGAGGGTGCAGGATAGCCGCGATCAAATAATTCACGATTGATTCTTTCCTTTTCACTATAGATTTTGTCCAGATTCATCACCAGATGGTTCGAATCCTTAATCGTATAATAAAAGCTCGCCCCTTCTTTACGACTCACCACCACCTCGGTACGCTCCGGATTGATAAACCAACGGTCTTTGCGATAGGTGATATTGCTGGCAGTGCTACTTTTGGCATTATCAATAAACACTTTGCCATACTGCAAAATGCTGCGATGCACCGTACCATCCGGCATTAAGGTCAAAATAAATTCTGCCTTACCCTCATTGCAGGGCGCAAAGTTACCATCACAGTCGATCTCGGTATAATAGCGGCCGATAAAATCTTTGGCATAATCTGGTACGACGGCCAGATTTGACTCGGTTTCTGCCCGAAGGGTAGCTTGCCCTGCTACCTGAGTTAAAGATTTTGCACTCACCGGAACGACATCTGGCTGTGCATTCGCAGCGGAAATTTTCACCCCCTCCTGCCCTGATTCTGCCTGAAGCTCCTGCTCAGGCTTGACTTGATGGCGATCACAAGCCTGTAGCATGCCCATTCCCCCCAACATTAGGCCGAATTTAAAAAAACTGCTTAATGTACAACTTGATACATCCAATTTCATTTTAAAGCATACCTAAATTAGGAAACACAGCACGTACAGAGCACATTGCAAGCCAATGAACTTTACACAAGAGTTCAATAGAATTTTCACTATGTTAGTGGCTCTTAGAGCTGGATTTAATCTTTATTAACATTACTTAACGAATTTATTTGCAATCAGCACTTTAAAAATTTTGATCCAACTCCATTTTTGAAGTATGGATCTGTTTTAGGATTCAACCCTATTTTTAATCAGGAGATTTTAATGGCCAATGTTGGTTTATATCGCTCTAACCGCTCAAACATGATTGCAGGTGTGATGGGTGGTATTGCTGAACGTTTTGGTTGGAACGCAAATTTATTACGCCTTATCTTTGTGGTGATTTCGGTCATGAGTGCTGCATTTCCGGGTATTCTGGTCTATCTGGTTCTGTGGTTAATCATGCCAAAAAAGCAGTACAGCATTGAACAGGACAAGGTTCAGCAAGTTCAGGACTATCAAAATCCTGTGCGCACCGTCAATCAGGATAAACGCTATTAATCTGCATTCTAATTTATAGCAAGATGTATTGAAGTGCTTCCTCCTTCACCCAGTCTAATGGGGTGAGATTTTGATGCCACGATAATTCCCCTAGATTATCGTGGCTTTTTTTTGCCTATATTTTTGTTATTTCTATGCTGTATGACAGCTTTTTACTTTATCTTTTAGCTCAATTAGCGATAAATTCAATATTCCAATGTTTGAAATGGATGTCAGATGACTCAGGCAGAATGGATGATGCTGTGGCTCTGTGCCGTAGCAGCCCTGCTGCATGGTTTAAGCGGCTTTGGCTTTCCCATGATGAGTACGGCTGTTCTGTCCAGCGCATATCCGCTTAGCATCGCGGTTACCCTTGTCATTCTGCCCTGTTTGCTGCTGAATCTGATCATGCTGAATGCCGATCCTGCACATAGTCTGTTGAATAGTATTGGCTATTATATAAAACGCTATTGGCCATTAATGCTTAGTAGCCTGATCGGCAGTGTACTCGGGGTCAAGCTGTTACTTTGGCTAAATGAGGCTTATTTAAAACTGTTATTGGGTCTGGTAATTGTATTTTATGTCTTGGACCAGTTACGGGCACGACCCTTACAAGTTAGTCCGCATATTTCCAGCATGCTCTGTTTTGGTTTACTGGCCGGCATTATTGGAGGTGCGACCAATGCTATGGCACCTTTTCTGATGATGTATCTGATGAGTTGCCAGCTCTCAAAGATAGATATTGTTATTATCAGTAATCTCAATTTTATTGCCGGTAAACTGATCCAGCTGATTTTACTATTTCCAATTCTGATCACACTGGAAACCCATCAACAGCATATTCTGATCGGGATCAGCTTATTCGCCCTTGCTGGTGTCTGGATCGGAGGCAAAATACGCCATCGTTTATCTCAGCAGCACTTCAAATGGATTGTCCTGGCTTTACTTTTTGGCTTGGGCCTGTATGCCCTCTGGCAAAGTGCTGGATTATTGCAACAATCTGGTTATAGTATCTTTAAATAGGGTATTTTTTAAACAAAGCAAAATTACAAATTCAAAGCTGATATAAAAAAATGACGTAAATAAAAACCTTGCAAGGAGAGCATATGACTCAGACCAATCTAGCCACCCCAACCAATGCGATGCCTAAAGGGCTGCTCAAAGGCTGGATCCTTATTGTTGTTGCAGCTATTGTGGCCTATAGCCTCTATCTTTATCTGCCCTATGACCAGAATGCCAATAAGGGTCTGGCTCTGCTGGCTTTTATCGGTATTCTCTGGCTGACTGAAGCGATTCATATCACCATTACCGCACTTTTAGTTCCAGTGATGGCGGTGTTACTCGCCATGCCAATGGCCTCTGACGGGGGACTGGTTCCCATCACCACACAAGCCGCTTTGGCCACTTTTGCCGATCCTGTCATTTTCCTGTTTTTTGGTGGTTTTGCGCTGGCAACGGCATTGCATATCCAGAAGCTGGACCGGAAAATTGCCATGTGGATTATCTCCATGTCTGGTGGGCATTTGGGTATTTCTGTACTGGCGATTTTTGTGGTGACGGCGCTGCTGTCCATGTGGATTTCCAATACGGCCACTGCTGCCATGATGCTGCCTTTGGCCTTAGGCTTGCTTTCACATCTGGATGTCAGCAAGGATCGTAAAACTTTTGTCTTTATCCTGCTCGGCATTGCCTATTCGGCCAGTATTGGCGGGCTGGGCACCATGGTCGGTTCCCCTCCGAATGCCATTGCCGCCAAGGCACTCGGCTATGATTTTGCCGACTGGATGAAAATCGGCTTGCCGATGATGTTCATTATTCTCCCCGCCATGCTAGTCAGTTTATATCTGGTACTACGTCCAAAACTAAATCACAAAGTACAATTTGTGACCGAAGATATTCCCTGGACCGGCACCCGTATAGCCACCATGATCCTCTTTCTCTGTACTGCAATTGCCTGGATTTTCAGTAAAAAATTCACCGAAATTTTTGGTATTTCTCAGCCGGATACCTGGATTGCAATTTCGGCTGCCTGTATGGTGGTAATTCTAGGTACCGCAAGCTGGAAACAGATTGCAGAAAATACCGACTGGGGGGTCTTGTACCTATTTGGTGGTGGTCTGACCTTGAGTGCCATTCTGAAGGATTCAGGCAGTTCGCTGGTACTGGGGCAAACTCTGGCCAATGCCTTTGGTGATGCCTCCCCGCTGATGATTATTTTTGTAGTCGCCACTTTTATTATCTTCCTGACTGAATTTACCAGTAATACCGCTTCGGCTGCCCTGCTGGTACCAGTATTTGCCGCAATTGCGGATCAGATGGGCATGCCCAAAGAAATTCTGGTGATTGTCATTGGTATTGGTGCCTCATGTGCCTTTATGCTGCCGGTAGCTACCCCGCCCAATGCGATTGTTTTTGGAACCGGTCATATCCAGCAAAGCGAAATGATGAAAGTCGGTTTTGTACTGAATATTATGTGTATCTTTATTATTTCACTGTTTATTTACTGGTTCTTCCTCTAAACCAAGTCCAATAAAAAAGCACGTTTTGGCGTGCTTTTTTATTGGCAAGTATCGCTGCTTTTTAAGCAAA
This sequence comes from Acinetobacter sp. YH12200, assembly GCF_013418175.1. NCBI lineage: Bacteria > Pseudomonadati > Pseudomonadota > Gammaproteobacteria > Moraxellales > Moraxellaceae > Acinetobacter > Acinetobacter sp. YH12200. The sequence goes on along the minus strand of NZ_VPCO01000002.1, from coordinate 171,645 downwards.
ATCCTTGCTCAAAGCAGATGCATTAAACTCAGATAATTTCTCTAAAATCATCTTATTCAGTTCTGCTTTTGATCTTAAGTTGATTGAGTTCCTGATTCAGTGCAGCAATGATATCGGCACGACTGATAATTCCCACCAGCCGTTGTTGACTGACCACCGGAATATAATTAAAAGAACGTTCAACAAAATAAGGCACCAGATCCTGAATCGGCTGGGTCGGCTGCACCGTGACGACTTTTAAGCTCATAATATGCCTGACCTGATCTTCCCAACTGCTGCGAATATCTGAAGCACGCTTAAACCATTCCACCACGTCATACATGGCCAAAGTACCGACCAGTTTTTCTTCTGCATTGACCACGGGCAGGCTCATCAGGTTCATCTGTTTAAACTTGTCCAGCGCATGATGAATATTGTCATTTTCATGCAGCGTGACCACATCTTTGGTCATAATATCCTGACAAGTAAATTCATGCACCGCGCGCGCATTGGCAATATCCTGTGCTTCCAGAATAATCTTTTGCAGGTCATATTCACTGATATCCAGCAATTCTGTTTGCTGGTCTAGCACGTCCTGAATATCCTGCGGCTGAATGGTAACTTTCTGGGTCGGGGTTGGATCTTTAGAACGGGTATTCAGTTGCGCCTGCTGCGGATAGCTCTTGCCAATCATGCGGTTAAATACAATGGCGATGATCATCAGCAGCAGTGAATTTAAGAGCACCGGATAAAACACAAAGGCATAGCCCAGATCATGTACCGCATTTCCGCCCAAGACCGCAGTAATCGCGACCGCACCACTCGGGGGATGCAAGGAATCTGTGGTCATCATCAGCATAATCGACAGAGCGACGGCGACACTAAAAGCTTCAGTCGGATTGGCCATGAATAATGCACAGGTTACGCCGACCACAGCCGCAATGGTATTCCCCACCATAATATTCCAGGGCTGTGCCAGAGGACTGGCCGGCACTGCAAACAGCAACACCGAAGACGCCCCCATCGGTGCAATATACCAGGCCTTAAAATCACCCAGAATCCACAAACTCAGCAATGAAGATACGGCCAAGCCGATCAGGGCACCGATGCCGCATAACAGACGGTCTTTGAGCGGAAGGACTTTGAAGTTTGGTTTTAAGGTATTGAGCCAGTCTAGATTTGAGTGAAACACAGTCTACCTGATTTACTTTTTATCGATTTTCCGCATTATAGAACCAAGCAGCCTTAAAGGTATATTTGTTTTATATCTTTTAATGTTGCATGTATGCCTACTTTTTAGAAAAAAAATGTCGGCATGATTGCTTATTATCAAAATGGTTTTGAATAGCTAAGGCTTTATGCTTCTGCATATTCCAACAACATCATGACTTACAATGAAGCTGATAAAACTGTTTAAAATCATGTTATTTTGCAGTAATTTCAGTAGGCTTTGATAGCGGATTTTCATCTGATTCAGAGCGAATAATCGGCTCGATTTTAATCAGCTCGACCTCACCATAGAAGGTCGAAAATGCCACATCTCCGGCATCGACGCCAGTGCCAATCCGAATTAAATTTTCTACAGGCGCCAAACGGGTCGGATCAAACAGTACCCACCCACCCTCTAAATAAGCTTCAAAAATGGCGTGAAAATCGGGTAAAAACTTTTCGATTTCGACATAACCGACCACCATGCGTGCTGGAATGCCTAAAGCACGACACAGCGCAATACCTAAATGAGCAAAGTCACGACAGACGCCCGCCCGATGGATGAGCACATCTGTTGCAGTACTAAACTGATCCGTGCTGCCAGAAACATAAAATATATTGTTATAAATCCATTGTTCAATCGCTTTGACCCGCGCATAACCCGGCGTCATCCAGCCAAAGGACCGATTGGCCATTTCTGCAAATAAATCCGAATTACAGTAACGGCTGGCCAGCAAATAAGGCAGCACCGCATCAGGCAAATCCGGAATCAGCACTTCATTCAGATTATGCTGCGCATCTGCATTGATCACCGGATGACGTTCAACTGTCGCGTTATAATGAACTTCAAAGACATCACAAGGTTGGACATGCAGACGTATATAACGATTTTGATGATTTAAATCCTGGAATTCACGCCATACGACAGGCATATTAAATGTCAGTTGTTGTTCAAGAATAGTTTGATCGGAATGATGTGCCGCCTGAATCAGAAAAACAAATTCTGTGGTCTGGACAACCTTATATTTTAAATGACATTGAATTTGATAAGTGGTCATGAATTTCCTTATTTTTAAGCATTATTATATTGTGTGAATATTAAACTAATTTTAGGATGCTAATCGTATAAGATCAGTTGAGCTTTATAACGCTCCGGTTAATCGGATGCCATATATCTGATTTATTCTTGATTTTTAAGTTAGCCTCAATTGGCCAGTAAAGCTGAAATCACGACAGATGCATAGATGACTCTTCTTGTTTAAAGGTATTCTGGATTTTTTCAAAAAAGGTTCCACACATTAACCCTTTGCCACTCCCCTGCAAAGTCCTTATAATTGAGCACAATTTTTCTCTAATTTTAAGTGGATGACCATGAGTCGCGCCATATCGCATATTGATACCTTCCAAGGCTTAATTCTTGCCTTACAAACTTACTGGGCGGAGCAAGGCTGTGTAATTTTGCAGCCTTACGACATGGAAATGGGCGCAGGAACATTCCATACAGCGACTTTCCTTCGTGCTTTAGGGCCTGAAACCTGGAACGCAGCCTACGTTCAGCCGTCACGTCGTCCGAAAGATGGCCGTTATGGCGAAAACCCCAACCGTCTGCAACATTATTACCAATTCCAGGTGGTACTGAAGCCAAACCCGGACAACATCCAACAGCTCTACCTTGACTCGCTTAAAGCGATTGGAATCGATCCACTGGTACACGACATTCGTTTTGTCGAAGACAACTGGGAATCGCCAACCCTCGGCGCTTGGGGTCTAGGCTGGGAAGTTTGGCTCAACGGCATGGAAGTGACGCAGTTCACGTATTTCCAGCAAGTGGGTGGTGTTGAATGCTACCCGGTAACAGGCGAAATTACCTACGGTCTTGAGCGTCTTGCCATGTACTTGCAAGGTGTAGACTCGGTTTACGATTTAGTTTGGACCAAAGGTCAGTTCGGTACTGTGACCTATGGCGATGTGTTCCATCAAAATGAAGTTGAGCAGTCAACTTATAACTTTGAATATGCAAACGTTGAAAAAATGTTTGAGTTGTTCGATTTCTACGAAGCTGAAGCAACACGTTTAATCGAAGCTGAACTGCCATTGCCTGCTTATGAGCAAGTGATTAAAGCATCACACTGCTTTAACTTATTAGATGCGCGTGGCGCGATTTCGGTGACTGAACGTCAGCGTTATATTTTACGTGTGCGTACTTTGGCACGTGCCATTGCAAATAGCTATGTAGCAGCGCGTGCGAAATTGGGCTTCCCGATGGCTGAACCTGAGCTTCGTGATGAAGTTTTAGCGCAGTTAAAAGCACAAGTTGAAGCGGAAGCAAAAGTTGAATCTAAGGAGAGCAAATAATGTCTAAACATACCGTTTTGTTCGAATTAGGCTGTGAAGAACTTCCACCGAAAAGCCTTAAAAAATTACGTGATGCATTGCAAGCAGAAACCGTAAAAGGCTTAAAAGATGCTGGTCTTGCTTTTGATTCTATCGAAGCCTATGCAGCACCACGTCGTTTAGCATTAAAAATTACCAATGTTGATGGCGCGCAAGCTGACACGCAAAAACGTTTCGACGGCCCTGCAAAGCAAGCAGCCTTTGATGCGGAAGGCAACCCAACCAAAGCGCTTGAAGGCTTTATGCGTGGTCAAGGCATCACGGTTGATCAAGTATCGACTTTCCAAGCGGGTAAAGTTGAAAAAGTATGCTTCTTGAAAGACGTGAAAGGTCAAAGCCTTGACGTTTTACTACCACAAATTTTACAAAATGCTTTGGACAATCTTCCAATTGCAAAACGTATGCGTTCTGCGGCAAGCCGTACTGAATTCGTACGTCCCGTAAAATGGGTGGTGTTGTTAAAAGATAACGATGTGATTGATGCAACCATTCAAGATCATAAAGCGGGTAACGTGACGTATGGTCACCGTTTCCACGCGCCTGAAGCGATCACTTTAGCGCATGCTGACGAATACCTTGCGAAGTTAAAAGCAGCGCATGTTGTGGCTTCTTTTGAAGAGCGTCAAGCGATCATCGACCAACAAGTGAAAGCATTGGCGGATGAAGTGAATGCCATCGCAATTGTACCAAGTGATCTTCGTGACGAAGTGACTGCATTGGTTGAATGGCCTGTTGCGCTACGTGCAAGCTTTGAAGAACGCTTCCTTGCTGTTCCTCAAGAAGCATTAATTACGACGATGCAGGACAACCAAAAATACTTCTGTTTGGTGAATAGCGACAATAAACTTCAACCGTACTTCATTACTGTGTCAAACATTGAGTCGAAAGACCCGACACAAATTATTGAAGGTAACGAAAAAGTGGTTCGCCCACGTTTGTCTGATGCTGAATTCTTCTTCTTGCAAGATCAAAAGCAACCGCTTGCGTCTCGTAAAGAAAAACTTGCGAACATGGTGTTCCAAGCAGAGCTTGGTACGCTTTGGAACAAGTCTGAACGTATTGCAAAATTGGCTGTTGCGCTTGCGCCTATTACAGGTGCAAAAGCGGAAGATGCTGAAAAAGCGGCACTTCTTGCAAAATGCGATTTAACCTCTGAGCTTGTGGGTGAATTCCCTGAACTTCAAGGGATCGCGGGTACTTACTATGCGCGTCTTGAAGGTGAAAATGCTGAAGTGGCTGAGTCTTTAGGTGAGCAGTATTTACCTAAATTCGCGGGTGACGTTTTACCGAAAACCAAAACAGGTACAACCATTGCCCTTGCCGACCGTTTAGACACATTGACGGGTATTTTCGGTATTGGTCAAGCGCCTACAGGTTCTAAAGACCCGTTTGCACTGCGTCGTTCTGCGATTGGTATTTTGCGTCTTGTCACTGAAAACGAGCTTGATGTTTCAATTGAAGATTTAATCAAACTTGCACTTGCTGCATACGGCGATGTATTGAAAGATCACGACAAGACTTTAGCTGATGCTGTTGCATTCCTTGAAGGTCGTTACCGTGCCAAATACGAAGATCAAGGCGTTGCAGTTGATGTGATTCAAGCAGTTCAAGCGTTATCGCCTAAATCACCGCTTGATTTTGACAAGCGTGTCAATGCGGTCAATCACTTCCGTGCCTTGCCTGAAGCTGCTGCCCTTGCTGCTGCCAACAAGCGTGTTGCCAATATTCTTGCAAAAGAAGCTGCACCTGAAGGTGAAATTGTTGAAGCAAGCCTGGTTGAAGATGCTGAGAAAGCATTGTTCGCTGAACTTGCGAAAATCACACCTGTGGTTGAGCCGTTATTTGCTGCCAAAGACTACACTGCTGCACTTTCAGCTTTAGCTGCACTTCGTGCGCCAGTCGATGCGTTCTTTGACGGTGTAATGGTGATGGCTGATGATGCAGACCTTAAAGCAAACCGTTTACGTATGCTTGCTCAGCTGCGTGATTTGTTTACGAAAGTCGCTGATATTTCAGTGTTACAGCACTAAGTTCCGATTTAATAAAAAACCCGCTTTAAAGCGGGTTTTTTATTTCATACTTTTCATCAATTTCAGCCATTAAGCTTTTGAAATAGTCATTTTTTTCATTAAGATAAAAATTATATATTCGTCCAGCTCGTTCATCATTGCTCCGCATTGCTTTTCTCATTAACTCGATTGCAACTAGATAATCTTCAATTTCATTAAACCAATATTCACCATGTAATAATCGATTTTCTAAAGATTGTTTTAACGCTAAATATTCTCTCTGGATATTATCTAAAGCTGTATAAGCAAATAGTTTATTCTGCTCATCATAAATACTATGAATTTTTTCAAACCAATAAGAAATTGGCAACAAGCCAACTAATTTTTCATTTTCAAATTTCTTTTTAACTTCATTTTCCATAATAATTATTTCTTTATTCAGTCTTCTCAAGAGAACAATTACTTCTTGAGTAACTCATAAATAGAAATTTCTTCATAAACTGTATCTTCTTTCTTTTTAGAATATCTCAACAAGTCAAAACCAGATTTATTAATTGTGATACGAGAAATAAAATTATTAAATTCATCCTTATCTTTTTCGCTTCTTCCTCCTTCATTATTTAGGATTGTGTGCCCAATCGAAGCATTCCGAACCTTACGGATCTTTTTCAACTCACTATTTGCTTCCCATTGAACTTTGAATACTTCATATAGATGCTTCAAGCTATCTTGTTGAAGAATGAAACATTGTAAAATTCCATAGCAATGAATGTATTTAAGCCCTGTTTCTTTAGGAAACTCCGTTTGCAGATAATCCTTAAAGGCTAAAGATGTGTCTCCTAACACATCTAAAGCACTGCATAGCATCCACCATCTGTGCTTATCATTTAATAATTGGTAATGAAGAACTCCACAATTAATATAATTACGCAGCTGATTTTCTAAATTTTCTATTTGATCTAAAGAGTCTAGTAGATGATCCATACTTATATCTATACGGGTAGAGTATTCTTTAAAATTAGTTTTCAAATCATAGGCAATTTCATCTGAATTGCCTATACTCAACCTAACAACACTCAACAAGAAAGAATCATATGAAATTTAAAGCTCTTATTTTGACGGGTCTTGCGAGTATCGCAGTTACAGCTTGTACATCTGCACCAAAAATCCCGCAGCTTGAAGTTGGCGTCTTACAGGAAGTACAAAACCTCGAAGTATCTCCAGAAACCACCAACAACAAGGCAAAACTGACCAAGTTCCTCGACAAATGCGTGATTGAATTTACCGGCGATCTTGGCAATAACCGTGTCGTTGAACAATGGTCATTTAAAGGCCTTACCCTGATGGATGCAGGTTCAGCAACTTTCCAGCGCGACGGCACCAGCACTGCACAAAAGTTTGATCTACATGCCAAAAATGTACAAAAAAACTTTATTTCACTCCGCCATCACTTTGCCAAAGATGCATTAACTCAATGTGACTAAGCATCCTGCCCTGTTTTTATTCAGAAAATGGGGCAATTCTTTATCTAAAATAAATAAAAACCGGTTTCATATCTCACCGCGCCGTCTTTCATTACAAAAAAGCTAAATTGTACTTCTTGGAAGTGCTCGCGAATCCATCAGATCTTCATTGTTTTCGTGAAATTATCCGCTACACTCAAAATCAAACAAAAGATCGCTATTTGACTACTTCGAGGTCGATCACATTATGATGATGAAAAAAGCTATTATTCTCGGCACTGCATTTTTAATCTGCATTCCGGTATTGACACAAGCTGCAACCGAATCAGAAGCACAAACCAGCAAACCTATTGCGCCATATGGCACCAATCCAAATCTCTTGCATGTCTTTGCCTATAAAGCTCAGGAAGGCGTCATCAATACCGCAGAAAAAGTCGGTGAAGTGACTGAAAAAGGCATTGCCAAAGTCAAACCAGGTGTAGATCGTGCTTGGGGAAATACCAAGGCAGCGGCTTCAGAAACCGCACAAAAAGTCGATCAGGGAGCTACGCAAGCAGCCCAACAAACCAATCAGAAAATCCAGCAAACCAAAGAAGTGTGGCGCGCCAACCCTCAACAAGCAGCACCGATTGTGCAACAGCCTTTGAGTGAATCCTCTGCGCCTCAGCAAACCACAACACCACAGATGCAACCTCAATCCGGTTCCGGCACTGCCACCAGCTATGCAGTGACTGATTTATAAGAAAAGCCCGTCATGGGCTTTTTATTTATCTTTCAGCAAAAAATATTCACTTCAAGAGAAGGGTTAAAAATCAATTCACCTGCCGTATCGGCTGGCCATTTTTAAAAGCTTCAATATTTTCGACCATCTGATTCACAATGCGCTGCCGTGCATCAACACTGCCCCATGCATTATGCGGCGTCACAATCAGGTTTGGGATTGTTGCATCGAGTAGGACATTGCCTTCTTTCGGTGGCTCCACCGTTAAGACATCAGTCGCTGCACCAGCAATCTGACCCTCACGCAGCGCCTGCGCCAAGGCTGCTTCATCGACAATACCACCACGCGCACAGTTAATTAAAAATGCGCTTGGCTTCATCGCTTCGAGTTCAGCATGACTGATCAAATGTCGAGTGTCTTCAGTAAGTGGACAATGCAGACTGAGAAAATCAACTTGAGCAAGCAACTCGGTAAATGGTACACGGGATGCATCTGCTGGACGGTTTGGCAGCGCCGCAATGAGAACTTTCATGCCAAAAGCTTCAGCCAGTTTCGCCACCGCATGGCCCAGTTCACCATAACCGACAATGCCCAGTGTTTTTCCGGCCAGCTCGACAATTGGCGCATCCAGCAAACAGAATTGTGAAGATTTTTGCCACTGGCCTTGTTGTAGCGCACGTTGATAAGACAGAAATGAAGTGGCCAGATTGAGCATTAACATTAAAGTATGTTGCGCAACCGCAGACGTTCCATAGGCCTGACAGTTACAGACCACAATGCCGCGTGCTTTGGCCGCAGCCAGATCGACATTATTGCTGCCGGTCGCAGAAATCAGGATCAGTTTCAGTTCAGGAGATTGCTGAATGGTCGCAGCATCAATCAGTACTTTATTGCTAATAATGACCTCAACCTCGGCCACGCGGGAAGCAATCTCGGCTGCCGAAGTCGTTGGATACAACACAAGCGGATCAAAGGCTGCATGCAGTGCCTGAAAGTCCAAATCCTGTTGGTCTAGAGAAGCATAGTCTAAATAAACGGCTTTCATGGCTGTTCCCTCAATCCTGTTGAACCATTGATCTTTATCATTTAAAACAAGTCATTGAGGCTTTTCAAGCAGTTTCCGCTCTGCCAATCTTAATCTAGCGGTTTATCGAGATGATTGCGCAATGAACGCCGGATTTTATAGATCACATACACCGCCAGAATGATCATGAAAATAATCGATGCACTCATCATAATCACGGCTGGATGTACACTTTCTGCATGTGCCAGATTGGGCAGCGCTAAACCGACCATGAAACAGACTTGTATCATCTGGGCAGATTGCATCATATAGAGACCCCCTGGTTCGTTTCAACTATCGGGAGCAGTACGGGTGGATATTATTTGTACCGCCTACCTCTATATTATGCCTAGCCAATCACATGTCAAGTAATTGTTTTTTATTAAAAAATAAAGCTAGTTTATCTCATTGTGCGTCACAAACTGCGTATTTTTGTCACTTTCATCGATAAAGGCCGCAGCGCCATACTCATTGGTACTTAAATTCAAGTGCTTATAGCTGAACATATAATAATCGCTATAACGTTTCATGAGAATCGGGTGCATGCCCAGACTGAGTTCATCCTGCTCCTTGATCAGTTTCATGACATGCCGGTCATTCATCACCACCAGATAACGCTCATCATTCAAGCTGATGCTCAATAGGCCATTGCCTTTGGCATAAATCGGAATCAGGAATTTATGGTTCAGGGCAATCGCGCCTTCTGCATAACTTTCGATTTTATGACTGATGACATTAAATACCAGACCATGTCCATATTGATCCAGAAGCAACTGACGATTTTCCTGCGGCAAATTGACATGAATGCCGAGCTTGAGCAGGTCATGCTGATCGACCTGTTTATTTTGCAATAATTCTCTTAAGATCACCTGTTTCTGGCTGGCATCAAAAAACTGATTATCCAGTTGCAGATCATTATTTTTCAGGATACGCCCCAAGGCCATACGATGGCGTGGCAAAACATTTTCAATGACTTTGCGATAATAGAACTTGCTGTTTTTCTTGACCCGACGCATTTTCTGGTAAAAATAACTCGGTTCGTAATCATGTACCAAAAAGTCATACAGCAATTCGGAACTGGCCAGAACGGCAATGGCATCATGTCCGGTAAATGGCAAATGCAGCACATGATGCTGCGGAATCAGGGCCTGTAATTTCAGATAATGCGCACGGTCTTCGGCACAATACGGATCATAAACAATAATATATTCGCACGTGCTATCGATATCTTCGGCTTCAACCCGCATTCCTGCATTCAGCTCTGGTTGATAGAACATATTATAGCGGGCATCGTGTACATCATCCGGATTGATCGAATATTGCGGCACCATCGCCACCACGCGCTGCACGCCTAAGGCGCGGGAATACTTGATCGCGGCATAGCCACCCATCGAGCCACCATAGGCAACCCGCTGCTGAAACGGCGCAATCAGTTCAGCCACTGCCTTTAACATGTTCCACATGGAACCTTGCGGGAACCAGGACTTGTGCTTGGGCATAATACCCAGAACATTGAACTCGAATTTCTGTAGCGACTTTTCTGCATTGATGTTGAGGCCCTTGGCACGGGTAATCAAATCGCCAAATGAAAAAATCAATTCTGAAGATGACCCCGGCATAAAAATCGCGCGTATATGCTCATCTTCAAAAACAATCTGCTTGTCCATAACTTTCCCGTGCTGGTAAATCGAACCCTTCCACAACAATTCAATCAATGAATGCTGTCAAAAAAGTGAATATGCTATTTTATATCGATCAAAAAGATTAAAAAGCGCAAAATATGACACAATCATTACATCCGGCAGCAAAACGGGGTTTTAGTGCATCTGCCGAGCTGTATCAGCAAGTGCGTCCCGATTATCCGGCAGAGATCAGTCAGTGGCTGGCCGATACTTTGACTTTGCCTGTCGATGCGCGTCTTTTGGATTTGGGCAGTGGAACCGGCAAGTTTATTCCTTATTTACGCCCGCTCAGTAAAAACATCATCGCTGTCGATCCGGTTGCGGAAATGCTGGCACAATTAAAACTGGCCCATCCGGACATTGAGGCTGTTGAAGGCCTGAGCCATCAACTCCCCTTGCCTGATCATAGCCTGAATGCGGTATTTTGTGCACAGTCATTTCACTGGTTTGCGAATGCAGAGACCTTACAGGAACTCAACCGAGTCCTCAAACCCGATGCTTATCTGGTTCTGGTCTGGAATCAGCGGGATACCCGGGTAGCCTGGGTTCAGGCACTGGCAGAGTGTATCGCCCCATTAGAAGGTGATACCCCGCGTTATCATAGCGGAGCGTGGCGCAAGGTATTTGAACAACAAACCCTGTTTCAGCCGTATGCAGAAATCAGCATGACTCGGCAACAACAGGGCAGTGTGGAGCAGGTGGTATCAAAACGGCTACTCTCGACCAGCTTTATTGCAGCCATGCCAGCATCCCGGCAAGCACAGCTCAAACAACAGTTTGAACAGATTATCTGGGACTATACAGCCAAAGGTATAGAGGAAATGATTGATTTTCCTTATATTACTCATATATACGTATTTAAAAAAACTAATTAAAAACAGGAGTCAATCATGCATAAAATATCAGGAATGACACGCACTGCCCTGTTTGCAGCAGTCATGCTGCTCATGGCATGTGACCAGAAAACATCAGAAAGTACCGAACCGGCTGCAGACAGTACGGCTTCAGATCAGGTGATGCAGGAACTGAAAACCGAGCCGCTGAAAGACTTCCCCAAAACCACTGAGGATCCACATGATATTGCAGTACTGACCGATTATGAGCAACGTTTTCAGGAAATGAGTGCGGAGCTGGAAAAAGAATTAAACAGCATGCGTGATGAAGATAGCTTGAGTCCGGAGTTTATTCAGCAACGCCAGCGCGATCATGTACAGTCAGCCCTGAATATGCTGAAGGATTTAGAACTGAAAACCGAACAGGGCCGTTATATTCAGGGCATGATGTATCAATATTGGCAACATCAGGACAAATTGGTAAATAGTCCTGAGACTCAAACCAAAACAGTGAATGAGGCCAGTGAAAGTGTCAAAGGTTTAGGGAAATATCTGCATGCGCAAGAGCAACTAGAACGCTGGCGTTCGCAATATCCGGATCTGAATGCCAACACAGCACCTGCCCGCCCAGCCAGTTAATTCCATGGAGCTCATTGCTTGCACCCAGCTTGACTAAAATACACAGCGAACATCTAAGCTCAACGGGTGCATACAGGCACCTTGAATAAGCATGATACTGTCCAGGCTTGGTCTGCATTTCAGAATAAGGGCTTTTTCTCCCTCAGCATAAAATGACTTAGCTGGCCTTTAGGAACTGATGCACCCCTTGACCTGCCGCCCGGCCTGTAGCAAAACAGGCTGTCAGCAGATAACCTCCAGTCGGTGCATCCCAGTCCAGCATTTCCCCACAAAGAAATACATACGGATTGGATTTAAGTTGGAGCTGTTCCGACAGCACTTCACGCTTGACCCCACCTGCACAGCTAATCGCTTCTTCAATCGGACGAAAGCCTGTAAGTGGAATGGTCAAATGTTTTATCTGCTTGGCTAATTCAGCAGCATCTTGCCACCAAGTCTTGGCCACCAGTTCACGCACCAAAGCCGCTTTGGCACCATCCAATCCGGCTTTACGCCAAACATTGCTTAAAGACTGCTTCTTAGTCGGCTGTAATTTTTTCGCCAATTGCCCCACACTTTGGTCAGGAAATAAATCCAGACTCAGTTGCATTTGCTGACCTTGTTTTAGCTGTTCGCGTAAACCTCTTCCCTGCTTATAAATCAAACCACTTTCAAGCCCATAATGACTGATCACAATGTCACCCGTGGTTTTTTCACCTTGCCCGACCCAGGCTTCTACACGTTTTAAAGGCTGACCAAAGACTGGCTGCATGAACTTGGACCATGGATATTCCACCCCGGCATTACTGGCCTGAAAAGCCTCAATCTCATCGGGTTTTAACCAGGCTTGCCATGCGCCGTCACTGCCCAGTTCTGACCAGGATATTGCGCCACAGGCCAAAATAATTGCATCAAATTTTTCAGTGCGAAGTTCATTATTTTTTAGATCGTGCAGCTCAAGCTGTTGCTGATGCTGATGCAGTCGGCTGACTTTATGCCGGTAATGAAACTGGATGCCATGACTGGCCAAGCGCTTGAGCCAGGCACGCAGCAAGGGAGCAGCTTTCATCTCTGTGGGAAATACCCGACCGGATGAACCAATATAAGGCTCAATGCCTAGTTCCTGCATCCAGTTTTGAATCCAGACAGCATCCCACTGTTTGACCCATGGCGACAACCAGTCCACCTGATCATAACGCTGCACAAATTGCTCAACCGGTTCCGCATGAGAGATATTCAGGCCGGTTTTGCCTGCCATCAAAAATTTACGTGCAGCAGACGGTTTTTGCTCATAGACGTGCAGCTCATAATCAAACTGACTAAGGACTTCTGCGGCCATTAACCCGGCAGGGCCAGCGCCAACAATGGCAATACGTTTGCTCATCTGATTATTCCGCGATGCTAGCATTCTGCCCTTGCAAAGGCTGGAAATCATCAAACCGTGTCACATAAGCTTCAGGTTTAGTAATAATAAGTTGCTGACACAATTCCCCACGTTCCAGATATTTAATTTCAAAATGGGTGCGTGCTGAATCCTGGGCAATGACTTCTTTAATAAAAGGTAATTTCCACAGTTGTTCTGCCTGCTGTTCTGCTTCTTCGATATAGGCAGGAATATTACTGGCCAGTGTAATGGTTCCACCCGTCTTTAAACGGGAAAGTAAAAACTCAAAAAATGGCATATTGACCCAGCGCTGCGCCGGATTATGCGGTTCCGGATTTGGATACAAAATAAAGAATTGTTCTACCTGCTCTGGATACAATGCATGCACGATCCACGGCAAAGCATCGGCATGAACGGTCTGTAAATTGGCCTGACCTTCAATCCCGTGCTGTTTTTGCATGGCCAGGAATTTTTCGCGGGTACGTTCAATCGCAATCAGTTGAGTATCGGGGTGGGTTTTGGTAAATAACAAAGCATGTTTGCCTTTACCCGCCCCGACTTCGATGCAGACCGCTTCAGGACTGATGCTTTGAAAATCACGGGGTGCATGCATACGCTGTGCTTGAAATTGACGAATCGGCATAATCAGATCAAACTAATAAAAACCGCATAAGTCTACCAAGTGCGGCTATATTTGCCTAATCGAAGCTTTATTTTTCTTTGGAGTTGATCTCATGCCCACTACTTTAAACTGTCCGCGCTGTGGCAAACTGACGACCTGGGAAGAGAATGATTTCCGTCCTTTCTGTTCAGAACGCTGCAAGATGATTGACCTGGGCGCATGGGCCAATGAAGAATATAGCTTGCCCACTCAAGATGCACCGCAGGCGGACACTTCTGAGGATTAGAAGTTCTGTGCAGTAAAAAAATATTTCCGAACTGAAGACTATGTAGAAAATTAGCCAAAAATCACATAAAGTTTATAAAATCACCCTGAAAAGCCAACACGAATTAACACCATTCATCGTGCCTTAGCATTATTGTTCTACTTTAAATCTTCACATTATTTTTAGAGCAATAATATGAGCTATATTATTTTAAAAGTCATATTAGTTGGGGTGGGTCTACTGGCACTTCTCTCTCTGGGAGTCGGTATTTTCCAACAAGATAGCTTGTTTATTGTACTGGGTGTGCTTTTTGCTTTTATGGCTTGGCTAATTCACATGCAAACCCGTCAATTTAGCAGTGATCCATTTTCAAAATAAAAGACCAAGGATACTTGGTCTTTGATTCACGTCGATATTTAACCCGCTTTGCCTGCAACAAAGGGATTATGCTGCTTTTCAAAACCAATGGTGCTGATCGGTCCATGTCCTGAAATAAACTGGGTTTCATCCGGCAGGCTAAAACATTCACGCTGAATTGAATCCAAGAGCTGCTGATGATCGCCACGCGGGAAATCCGTACGGCCAATCGAGCCTTTAAACAGCACATCGCCCGTCCATAACAGGGCATGATTGCTATTATAAAACATCACATGGCCCGGGGTATGCCCTGGCGCGAAACGCACTTCAAATTCTTCATCACCGAGCTTCAGTATTTCCCCCCCTTCCAGCCATTGTGTCACTTCAACTTTTTCTGGAATCGGAAAACCATAACGTGCTGAAACCTCCTGAATCATGTCCAGCCAGAAAGCATCTTCCTTATGTGGCCCAATTACTGGTACATTCCAGGCTTTTTTCAAGGCGCCTACTGCACCTGCATGATCCAGATGTCCATGGGTCAGCCACAAAGCTTTTACGGTTAAGCCCAGAGCTTCGACCTCAGTTTTGAGTTTTTCAGCTTCGCCCCCTGCATCAATCAAAATGGCTTCTTTCGTGTCCGTATCCCAAATGATCGAACAGTTTTGCTGAAAGGCAGTAACCGGAACAATTTTGACTTGTAACATAGGGCAAAAAACCTCGGAAAAATTAATGAGCAAGCGTTTGTGTCAATGCATCCAGATTAGCCTGTAGCAAACTGTTCAGCAATCGCAAATGATCTTCACGGCTATTTAAAGCAGGAATATAACGATAACTGCCTCCCCCCAGAGATTTAAAAGTTTCGGCATTTTCTATGGCCAGTTCCTCAAGCGTTTCCAGACAGTCAGCCGAGAATGCCGGGCTCATCACCTGCACGGATTTCACCCCCTGTTTGGCCCAGTCTTCCAGCAAAACATCGGTATAGGGCTTAATCCATTCCTGTTTGCCAAAGCGTGACTGAAAGCTAATCGCATATTGCTCTGCACTCAGCCCTAACGCCTGTGCAACCAGTTGTCCGGTAATACGACAACGATCGGCATAAGGATCGCCTTTGTCGGCATAAGGCTGCGGAATACCATGAAAAGACATTAACAGTTTTTCCGGCTGACCATGCACTGCCTGATAGTCACGCACGCTTTGCGCCAGAGCCTGAATAAATAAAGGATGTTGATAATAATCCCGAATGATGCTCAAACCAGGCAAATTGCGTTGCTTCACCACCCATTTTGCCAGGGCATCATAGAGAGGTGCAGTCGAAGTAGCAGAATATTGGGGAAATAGTGGAAATAAGATCACATGGTCCTGCGGCTGTTCAGACACTCTGGCCAAAACCTGCTGAATATTCGGATTGCCATAAGTCATTGCTGGCACCACATTCAACTCAAACTGCGGATAGAGCTGGGTCAAATGGGTTTTGACTGTATTGACCTGCTGCAACAGGATTTCACGCATCGGTGAATCCTCTCCCCAGACCTGTGCATAGGCCTGTGAAACCCGCTTAGGCCGAAATGGCAAAATGAATAAACGCAGGATTATTTGCCAAATGGGTTTCGGAATTTCAATCACCCGCTGATCAGACAAAAACTGCTTCAGGAAACGGCGTACTGCTGGAATCGTGGGCGCATCTGGCGTACCCAAGTTGGCCAATATAATCGTCACTTTAGCTTTAGCAGGAGAAGACATTCAGTTTATCCGTCATGGTATCAACCCCTGTACTTTAACAGTTTTTGATTGATTCTCTATATGGATTAATACACTGACTTAGATTGAAAAGTACGATCTAAATCCAGCAAACTGCTGTCCAGTAATTTTTGAGCTTTCGGCGTAATCTGCCAGAGCATGCGCTGGCGGTCATCCCGACCTGATGGCACAATCCAGTCATTCTGGCGCATCTGAATTTTCAAGCTATGCAAGGCACGAATATTCATCTGGGCACGAGCCACGGCATGTGCACGTGGCATTTCTGCCCGTGCATCTTCCAGACCGTTTTCATTTAAATATTCATTCATCCGCTTGGAGAAAAACTCTTCCGGTGTCGGATTGACAAAGGTAGAGCCCAGCAGGGCCAATAATTGCGCCCAAGTCAGCTTCTTCTGAACTTTAATTTCCTTAAAGTTTCCATCCTGATAAGCCTGCATCCGGTATTCAAAAGAAAAGACTTCATGCATGGATACTTTAGGCAGGCTCAGGAACGGATCTATTTCCGCCGTTCCACCATCACGCTCCAGTTGGCTCACTTTAGCCTTGAGCTGATCAATCTCGTCATGCAGCGCCTGGGTATTTTGCGGACGCACCCATCCGGTCACCGGATAACGCTCCAGCATTTGCGGCATATTAAAACGTACTGCCATTTCCAGATCGCGCAAGCTGCGATAAGTAAAGACCTGGTCTACTTCCTGCTGCAGTAATTGACGGAATTCCTTAAACTTTTCCCGCAATTCCGGCTTGGTATCATGTAATGAGCTTTCACGTGATGCCGGATCGTCATGCATAAACACAATAATCGGTTTTTGCTTGGTCACTGCATAGATGTATTCGAGGTGCATATAACCGACACCCGAGACAGACTGTTCCCCATACTGACTGCCTAGCAAAATCACTACATAGTCACAATCATCAATCTGGCGGCGTGAAAAAGCAGTATTCAGCGGCGTACGCTGTTCCAGTCCCCAAGAGAAGAACCCCATACCCACTAATGTTTGAGACAAAATGATACGTTCCGGCTGCATTTCTGCCCCAGAGGTTGAGATGAACACTTGGTATCGTTTATCCAGCATGGGCTATCCTCTTCTCCTGTACATTTGCATAAAAAATGCATGAATTCATGCATTTTGACACAATATGACCACCCCAAAATGAAAAAATATCGTTCTTTTAAAATTATAAAAATGAGTTTTAAACTGCACTCATATTACTGATCTGCCATTTTAAACCGGCAGGAATCAGGTGCTGCAAAACCGGCCGGAGCTGTTCAGCATTCTGCCCACTCACCACCAATTCAATTTTCACGCTTTCTTTACGCTCATGCTCAAATAATAACTCATTTTTAATTAAAATTCGGGCCGTTTGTCTCGCAACTGCGAATCCTGAGTCAATTAATGTCAGCTTTTGACCAAAAATATACTGAATTGACGCTTTTAGGAAGGGGTAATGCGTACATCCCAGTACTAAATAATCAGCGCCTTGATCCACAACTGGTTGTAAAATCTCTATTAATGTCTGTAAACAGGCTTCACTCATCTGCTCTCCAGCCTCAACAAAAGGTACCAGTTCCAGACTGGTCACAGGCAGGACTTTAACCTGAGCCGGTTCGGCAAAACGGGAGATCACATCTTTAATCAGTTGCCCGCGAAAAGTGGCCGGTGTTGCCAAGACCGCAACTGTTTTCGACCGGGTATTCAAGACTGCAGGTTTAAGTGCTGGCACCAAACCGATAATTGGAAAGTTCTCGCCATAATAGTCACGCAAATAATCCAGACTAAAGGCAGAGGCCGTATTACAAGCCACGACTGCCACTTTACAGCCCTGACGATACAGCCATTCAATCGCCTGAGCAGTCAGGCTACGGATTTCCTGATCATCTCTCGGGCCATAAGGCACATGTGCAGTATCGGCATAATAGACAAAGCGTTCATTCGGCAGATGGCGGGCAATTTCCAGAGCCACCGACAAGCCGCCTACGCCCGAGTCAAAAATACCAATCGGCGCATCTGCTGTTGCGTTGGGCATCGGGTCTAATAGCGGAGAAATGGGTTGAATGGCGCTCATAACGGTCTGAATTGCGGTGTCAAAAACTCTAGCGACCAAGCTTAAACCTCAGGTGCTCAAATGCAAGTCTAAATCGCCACTTTTCAAACTTAAAACGGCTTCACCTGCCGGATTTTCATCAAGCTCTCCCATCTCGACCAGATGCAAAAATGCGGCACGCTGGATCAGGGCATTGATTCCAAAACGTACATGCACATAAGGTCGCAACTCATCTTTATATTCACGCATAAAGATCGGATGTTCAGCATCCACAATAATCAGGTCTTGGGTTGTGGTGCCCAGTTGCAAATAGCTCAGTCCATTAATCTCGACCTGATCGACCTGATTGACCAATAAAGGTTCATCTTCCACTTCAATTTCAATCATTTCTACCGGTGTTTTTAGGTAGAATTTTCCCTGCTCTTTCCAAAGGACGGTTGCAAACAGGTCAATCATGGCTTGGCGTTTGATCAATTGACCTTCGTGCCACCATTCTCCATTGGCCAAAACCTTCAGATCCATTGTGCCACAATGCTTTGGCTGCCATTGCTCCAAAGGGGGAATTGACCTTTTGTGACCGCCCTGTGCATCTTTTAAGTATTGCGCGATATCCATTAAATTTTTATCATCAGGAGAAGTTACTTTTTTCGTCAGATGTTTGCTGGGTACTGGCTTATCCATAAAAGAAGACCTTAATGACGGAAAAATAATATGTTTCAGCCAATTGGCTAAAACTCGGTTTAAAACTATACTAGCCCAGATTATCAAAGACACCAGTATTTTTGTGTCTAGGAACCAAGAACACTTATGGCAGCACCCAATCATCCGATTATGGTTGCCACCGAATAGTAATATGAGGAGTCCTACATGGAACACATCGAACGTGAATCGATGGAGTTTGACGTCGTCATCGTCGGCGCAGGCCCTGCGGGTCTATCTGCTGCGATCAAAATCCGTCAACTTGCAATTGAAAACAACTTAAATGATTTGTCCGTTTGTGTCGTAGAAAAAGGCTCCGAAGTTGGCGCACATATTCTGTCTGGTGCTGTGCTTGAACCGCGTGCCATTAATGAATTGTTCCCGGACTGGAAAGAACAAGGCGCACCGCTCAATGTGCCGGTGACTGAAGATAAAACTTTCTTCTTGCTTTCAGATGAAAAATCACAAGAAGCACCACACTGGATGGTGCCAAAAACCATGCACAATGATGGTAACTACGTCATCTCGCTCGGCAACGTGGTGCGCTGGTTAGGCCAAAAAGCTGAAGAACTGGAAGTTTCAATCTTCCCGGGCTTTGCCGCCTCAGACATTCTGTATCATGCAGATGGTACGGTAAAAGGCATCCAGACCGGTGACATGGGCATTGGTAAAGATGGCGAACCGACGCATAACTTTACTCCGGGTTATGAACTGCATGCCAAATATACGATTTTTGCTGAAGGCTGTCGTGGTCACCTCGGTAAACGTCTGATTGAACAGTTCAATCTGGCCAAAGATGCAGATCCACAGCATTACGGGATCGGCATTAAAGAACTCTGGGAGATTGATCCTGCCAAGCACAAACCGGGTCTGGTGATGCACGGCGCCGGCTGGCCATTGAATGAAACCGGTTCTTCAGGCGGCTGGTGGCTGTATCACGCTGAAAACAATCAGGTGACTTTGGGTATGATCGTGGATCTGTCCTACACCAACCCGCATATGTATCCATTCATGGAAATGCAGCGCTGGAAAATCCATCCTTTAATCAAGCAGTATTTAGAAGGCGGCAAGCGTATTTCTTATGGCGCCCGTGCCGTGACCAAAGGTGGCTTTAACTCGTTACCGAAGTTCACTTTCCCGGGTGGCTCACTCATTGGTGATGATGCCGGCTTCCTGAACTTTGCCAAAATCAAAGGCTCACATACCGCAATGAAATCCGGCATGCTCTGCGGTGAAGCGGTATTTGAAGCGATTGCGGCTGGTGTGGAAAAAGGCGGTGATCTGGCGGTTGCACGTGTGGTTGAGGGTGACGATTTCTTTGTTAAGGAACTCACCGCTTATACCGACAAGTTCAACAACAGCTGGCTCAAAGAAGAGTTATACAATTCACGTAACTTTGGCCCGGCGATGCACAAGTTCGGTCAATGGATGGGTGGTGCATTTAACTTTATCGACCAGAACGTGTTCAAAGTACCATTTACCCTGCATGATCTGGTGCAAGACCATGCTGCACTGAAAACCCAAGCCGCTGAAAGCTTCAAGCCAAACTATCCAAAACCGGATGGCAAGCTGACTTTTGACCGTTTATCTTCTGTATTTGTATCGAATACCGTGCATGAAGAAAACCAGCCTGCGCATTTGAAACTGACTGATCCGTCCATTCCGGTTGAAGTAAACCTGCCTAAATGGGATGAACCGGCGCAGCGTTACTGCCCGGCGGGTGTCTATGAAATCATGGAAAATAATGATGGTTCAAAACGTTTCCAGATCAATGCAGCCAACTGTGTGCACTGCAAGACCTGTGACATTAAAGATCCGTCTCAGAACATCAACTGGGTAACACCGGAAGGTGGCGGTGGTCCTAATTACCCTAACATGTAATTAGTATCCGAATATGTAATTCGGCTAGTCCTTGCGCGAGCTCATACCCTAACATGTAATGTTAGGGTAATCTTGCGAATGAGGAATATATTCCGCAAGTTCTCATATCCGAATATTTAAGCTCTCATGAGAACAAAATAAACCCGCTTTCGAGCGGGTTTATTTTCTGGAGAATGACGATAATATTATTTTTAAAATCGAATAAGAACTCTTATCAGATCATAAATTTCAAAAAAATTTCGGCCAATTTAACCGCCCTTTTTCACCAGATAATGAAATTCTTTATTGCCGTTTTCATCCAGTCGCTCTTCCTGCAACAGCAACTCATGTCCCAAGTGCATGCAAAATTTTGGAATATCCCAAGAGGTTGAATTATCGGTAGCAAACACCTCAACTACATCACCGGCTTTAGATTTACGAATGGCCTGATGCAACATCATGACTGGCTCAGGACAGCGTAAACCTCGGGTATTTAATTGCAGGCTTGGGATAATTTCAGTTGGGGACATCGATAGACTCAAGAGTGGAAGACTGAAAATATTTTAGCATAATCCCGCTCGGGCATTGCGGCTTTGCCAAAGTACACACGACTAAACGCAGCCCTGACTGATACGATCATGCCTGCACATCATATTTACAATAGACAAGCGTATTTTCTGCGGTATGATAAAACCACGTTTTTTTAGATATTAAGAGTCTTCAGGAAAAATCATGCACGAGGAATCAGGCCCGTCGTGGGGTATGCGCGGCTTACGTAAATGGCTGGGAACTGCACCCGAAACTCGCGACGAACTGCTAAAATTAGTACAAGATTCACGTCGATTTTTAGAACCCGATACTGTTGCCATGCTTGAAGGTGTACTTGACCTTCCGGCAACCAAAATTCGCGAAGTCATGACGCCTCGCACGTCGATGATCAGCTTACAGGAAGATGACCAACTGCTGGATATCCTGCATGTGTTGGTCGAATCTGCGCATTCGCGTTTTCCGGTCTTTTCCTCCGATCAAACCGATAATGTGGTCGGCATTCTATTGGCCAAGGATTTATTGCCTTTTCTGACCGAACCAACCTCCAAAGTCGATATTCGCGCACTGATGCGTCAACCCTTATTTGTGCCAGAGAGCGCCCGTTCCGATCAGGTGCTGCGGATGCTGAAAAACACCCAGACCCATATTGCCGTGGTGATTGATGAATACGGCACCACCTCGGGTCTGGTCACGCTGGAAGATATTCTGGAAGAAATTGTTGGTGAAATTGAAGATGAACATGACAATGCCGATGAAGAGGCGCAGTTCATTGTTCCGGATAACGATCCAAACACCGCCAATACCTGGATAGTACAAGCTCTGACCCCGATTGAGCATTTCAATAATATGCTGGATGCGAATTTTTCTGACGATGAAGTGGAAACCATGGGTGGCTTGTTATTACAGGAAATTGGTCTGGTGAACGATCTTGAAGGCCAGACCATTGAACTGGAAAACTGGCAATTTACCATTCTTGAAGCAGATTCACGCTCTATTCACCTAATTCGAGCCGTGCGCCAATGAGAGCGTATTTCGACAAGCTGTTGAGCTCTGATCAACAGCAAAAACCGTTGCCGCTGATCTATCCTGTTTTAATTGCCTTATTTGCAGGTGCTATCTTCAGTTTGGCACTGGCTCCCTATCATTACTGGTGGCTGGCTATCCTGTCTCCAGCACTGCTCTATGCCTGCCTGCGTGGACGTAGTGCCAAACAGGCCTTTGGAATTGGCTGGGCCTATGGAATTGGCCTATGGTTTGTGGGTGCATTCTGGCTGTATACCTCTATTCATGTCTATGGCGATACCAGTGCATTTCTCAGTGTTGTAATGATCTTGATCATGGCACTGGTGATGGGCCTGTTTAGCGCCGTTCAAACCTTTGTCTATCGCCGCTTTTTCCCGGAGACCCCTTTGACCTTTGCCCCGCTTTGGGTTCTGTTTGAATGGTCTAAAACCTGGGTCTTTACCGGTTTCCCGTGGTTGTTTGCCGGCTATGCTTTTACCGAACGCTACCTAGATGCCTATGCACCTCTGTTTGGGGTGTTTGGAGTATCTTTTGTGGTGATTATTCTGGCCTGTGCACTGGTCGAAATTCTGAACCGACGTCTGTTCTGGGTGGTTCCTGCTGCAATTTTACTAATCGGTGCCTGGGGCGCGGCTCAATTGAGTTTTGTGCAACCAAAGAATGAAAAACCGCTTACGGTTTCTCTGATTCAGGGCAATATTCCGCAAGATCTGAAATGGCTGACTGAATATCAGGTAAAAACTTTATTGATTTATGCCAATCTGAGCAAGACCGAATGGGGCCGTGACCTGATTGTCTGGCCAGAGTCCTCGATTCCGATGTTCCAGACCGATATTGAAGCTTTTCTCGAAGCGATGAAAGTACAGGCTGAAAAATCCGGTACTGCATGGGTCACCGGCATTCCGTATTGGGACTTACCAGAATCACAAGCTGCGGGTTATCCGAAATATTACAACAGCATTATGGCCACGGGTGATGAGTCGGAGGGTTTGTATAAAAAGCAGCGCCTGGTGCCCTTTGGTGAATATATTCCGCTGTCAGGCTGGTTAAGCTGGGTATTGCCAGGTCTACAGAATGATCCCTCTATGAGCGGCTTTACCCGTGGGGCGGACAATCAAAAGCCCTTGAATGTGAAAAACCATCCTTTAGGTTCCGCAATTTGTTATGAGGTTGCTTATCCAAACTTGACACGCCGCAATGCCAGTCAAAGTGACTTTTTAGTTACGGTCTCGAACGATGCCTGGTTTACCGGCACGGCAGGACCTTTGCAGCATCTACAAATGGTGCAAATGCGCGCCAAGGAAAATGGCCGCTGGTTTATCCGTGCCACCAATACCGGCGTGACCGCCTTTATTGACCACAATGGCCATATTGTGAAAAAAGCCCCGATGGATCAGGAAGCGGTACTGCGGGGTGAACTTCCAGCCATGCAAGGCGAAACACCTTATATGAAACTCAGTGATTGGCCGGTGATGATCTTTTCAGTTTTACTTTTGCTGGTGGGATGGCGCTTCCGTCCCCGTAAAGTGGATGTCAGTTTTAAGTCGAGAAGATAATTTCTTCAAGTCCCTCTTTTACAAAGGGAGATTTAGGTGAATTCCTAGATATAACATCTTATCAATCTCTCCTAAGCTCCCTTTACGAAAGGGACGGACACTCAAGGCAATAAAAAACCGAGGTCAATGCCTCGGTTTTTTATATTTCAAATTTTAGAACTGAACTGCTAGATAAGAAATCATACTGGCGAGGGATAACATTGGAAGATAGCGGTAAGTTTGCACCATCATATTTTCGAATACAGACATCTGCCGTTGTTTTAATTGCAATACCGAGGCTTTCAATGCCGACCAGAAGCACAATGCAAATAATGAACTCATCAAACTGATGGCAAAAAAACCTACCATAATCTGGCTGCTACCCTCGGTAGTCTGCCATAAATGCAGAATGCCCTGACTAATCGGTAACATGCTTAAAACCAAAAGAATAGATTTCAGCATCGACCAATGAAATTGGTTTATTTCATCCCCTAAGATTAATGCTTTCATATTCTTCTCCGTTGGCTCGTCAAGTGCCGTTCAGATCATTATGAGCCTTTTTGGGTAAATAGAAAGTCTATATTTATTCATATTTTATGATAATTGTAATAGATAAATATGGGAATAATTCTTATTATAACTCGCATATACAACTCATTAATTAATTACAATAAATATCAAAAACTTAGATTATAATTTATAATTAAGCGTTATTATCACTTCACTTAGTATTGAAAACATCTATTAAGTGAAGTGATATATTCCATCTATTGAGAGTTTATATTGATTCTCAATCAAGGCTGATAATAAATATCAGCATCGGTGCCTTCACCACCCGACTGACCATCTGCACCGAATGAATACAGATCAAAAGTACGACCATTGGTGCCCGGCATCACATATTGCAGATCATTATCCCAACTGTCTTTAGGATAGCCGCCCTTGACATAGCCGCCCGGCAACCAGTTTTTCGCAGTCGCAGGCTGGTTCACCAGTGCATCCAGACCACCTTCCTGCATGCTTGGATATTTGCCATTGTCCAGCTTATATTGGTCCAGTGAACCAGCAATACTCTGTAACTTGATCACAGTGGTATCCACTTTGGCCTTTTCACCGCGTCCCATCACGTTCGGTACAATCAGTGCAGCAAGCACACCGAGAATCACAATCACCACCATCACTTCGATTAAGGTAAAGCCCGTCTGTTTATTTAATTGATTCCTTTTCATTCAATCTCTCTCATTCATTTACATCATTCACAACATTCAATTTAATTTTAATACCACAGGAATTTTAACTTGATTCTGTTTAAATCATATTATTCATATTGACGATTGGCAGCATCACCGCAATCACAATGACCAAAACAATACTGGCCATTAGCACCAGCATTAAAGGTTCCAATAAGGCCAGTAAAGTCGAAATCAGCGTGGTGACTTCCCGATCCTGCATCTGTGATGCACGCTCCAGCATGCGATCCAGTTCGCCCGAGGCTTCGCCACTTTTGATCATTTGTACCATCATCGGCGGAAAATAACCACTGCGCTCCAGCTGGGTTGCCAGGTTGCCGCCTTCGGTGACTTTTTCCGCTGCCAGATTGACCGCATCACGAATCACCCAGTTATTACTGACTGCAGCGCCAATCCGTAGGGCATCGACCAGAGGCACGCCTGACTGGGTCAAAATGGATAAGGTACTGGCAAAACGTGCGGCATTAATCCCGCGTGATAATTTTCCAAATAAAGGCAGTTTCAGGGTTAAACGGTCGAAGGCATAATGCCCGGCTGTGGTTCTTAAGAATCGTATCAGCAGGGAGATGCCCAAGAAACCGCCAACCAAGAGAAATGGCCACGCAATACGAATAAAATCACTGGCTTTCATCAAGGCGACCGTAATCCACGGTAAGGCATCTTTGCTTTGATCAAAAGTCTTGACGATATCTGGCACCACATAAGTCATCAGCCCCATCACGATGGCAAAAGACATCAGCATCAAAATAATTGGATAGACCATCGCGCCTTGAATTTTTTTCTGCATGGCAAAACGGTTTTCGGTATAGTCAGCCAATTGATCCAGAATCAGATCCAGATGCCCGGAACGTTCACCGGCCGCAATGGTGGCAATATACAATTCTGGAAACCGCCCGGACTGTTGCAGACCCTGCGCCAGACTATGCCCCTCCAGAACCTTGGAACGCACCGACATCAGCAGATTTTGTACATGTACTTTTTCGCTTTGCTTGCCGACGGCGCGGATGGCTTCTTCCAGCGGAATCGCGGCGGCGACCAGGACAGATAATTGCCGGGTCATTAAGGCCAGATCATAAGCGGTAATGCTTTTTTCAAACCATTTCCGCCGATCATGTTTGTCTTTTTTCTCGACAGGATCAACAGAGACCGGAATAAGTGCTTTATCCCTTAACTGTTGCCGGATCTGACGTGCAGAATCCCCCTCCAGCACGCCTTTTTGCTGCTTTCCTGAAGCATCAAGCGCAATAAACTGATATGCAGGCATTGTAATGCTCTAATTTTCCAAAATTTTGCTTAACGCTGTTGCGTCAGACCACCGAAATCATTCATATTCTTTGATATAAATTATCTGCTCACTCTACCATAATCGAACTTTAAGCACGACGAAATTTCTTCAGGATATCCAGCGCCAGATATGCAAAATTCTCATACCGATTCTAGTCCACTTTATCGCGTACGCGTTGCTGTACCTGTGCATGTATTCGATTGTTTTGATTACAGTATGAATGCAGAACAATTTGAGCAGGCCCAGGTCGGCGCACGCGTATTGGTGTCTTTTGGACGACAGAATCTGGTAGGGGTGATTATCGAAAAGCTCTCCGCAGATACTCCGGTCGACCCACGTTTTAAACTCAAGCCTGTCACTGAATTGCTGGATGAACGTGCCATCATAGACCCTAAAGCTTTAAGTTTGTTGACATGGTCGGCACAGTATTATCAGTTTCCGATGGGTGAAGTGGTGCACAGTGCCCTGCCAACGCTGTTACGCCAAGGTAAGCCTTATAACCTGCTGGCTCGCACCTGGAAACTTCTGAACCCTGATGCTGAAGCTAAAATACGCCGTTCGGAAAAGCAGCAGGAAGCCTACCGGATTTTAAAACTGCATCCGGTTGGCACCACTGAAAATGTATTGAATTTGGCCGGAATTGAAACTGCGACCTTAAAAGCACTGGAGAAAAAAGAGATTTGTATCTGTGTGCTGGAGCCACAAGATTTCAGTCCACAGCCGATGCAATTGGCGCAAATGCCGCTGACCGCTAATCCTGAACAGAAACATGCCATTGATCAGGTATTAAAGTATCGCAATCAATATCAGGCTTTTTTACTGGATGGTCTGACCGGCAGTGGTAAAACCGAAGTCTATCTACAAATCATGCAACAGGTGCTGAAACAGGGCAAGCAGGTTTTGGTGCTGGTGCCGGAAATTGGTCTGACCCCGCAAACGATTAGCCGTTTCCAGTCGCGTTTTCAGTGTCATATCGCGCTATTGCATTCAGGCCTAAATGATACAAAACGTCTGCAAGCCTGGCAGGCAGCAGAGACTGGCAAAGCTTCAATCATCCTCGGCACACGTTCCGCCATCTATACCCCCATACCGAATTTGGGTCTGATCATTCTGGATGAAGAACATGATTTGTCTTTTAAGCAGCAGGAAGGTTTCCGCTATCATGCCCGCGATGTGGCGCTGTACCGCGGCCATTTACAGCAATGTCCAGTGCTGCTGGGATCAGCGACACCAAGTATCGACAGTTATGCGCTGGTTGAACATGGCAAAATGCTGGTGCTGGAGCTGAATCAACGTGCCGGCACAGCCTTAATGCCGAAAATCCATATTCTGGATTTAAAGGTGGCACAGAAAAAGCATGGCATCAGTCTGCAACTGATTCAGGACATCAAAAAGCGTCTGGAGAAAAAAGAACAGGTACTGATCTTTTTAAACCGCCGTGGCTATGCCCCCGTCCTGCTTTGTGGCAGTTGTGGCTGGCAGGCACAATGTCCGCACTGCGATGCCAATTTTACTGTGCATCGCCAGCCTTATCAGCATCTGCATTGCCATCACTGTGGCACCATTCACCGAATGCCGGAGCACTGTCCGCAGTGTCAGCATCAGGAACTGGTCACACTGGGTATGGGCACTGGCAAGGTCGAAGAACATCTGAATGAACTTTTTCCAGATCATGAAGTGATTCGGGTCGATCGCGATTCCACCAGCCGGGTGGGTAGCTGGCAAAAAATCTATGACAAGATTCAAAAAAGTGAACCCGCGATTCTGCTCGGCACCCAGATGCTGGCCAAAGGGCATCATTTTCCTTATGTGACGCTGGTGGCGATTCTGGATATTGATTCCGGTCTGCTCAGTGTGGATTTCCGTGCCACCGAACGTACCGCACAACTGATCGTTCAGGTCGCAGGCCGGGCTGGACGTGGTGAACACAAAGGCGATGTCTATTTGCAGACGCTCAGACCGGATCATGCCCTGCTGAATACCTTGGTCAATGAAAATTATCGTGTGTTTGCCCAGCAGACCTTAAAGGAACGGCAAATTGCCCAGATGCCGCCTTATCGTTATGCCATCCTGATTCGCTGCGAATCCAAGGATCAGGCACAAAACACCGAATTCTTACAGAAACATGCGGCATTCCTCAGGCAATATCCTGATCTGGCGCTGGACATCTGGGGGCCCATTCCTGCGCCGATGGAACGTAAGGCTGGGCGCTATCAGTCGCATATGGTGCTTTTGTCAGCAGATCGTCCACGTTTGCATTACTATGTGCGCAGCTGGTGGCAGAATATGCTGCAGGACAAACCTTCCAGCATGAAGCTGACGCTGGACATTGACCCGCAAGAACTCAGCTAAGAGAATTGCATCTGAGTCCATGTCCGGGACATACGCATCAACGTCTGGATCAAGCATAAAATTTAGGACAGGAAAATGTCGATACTGTTACAAATAACACTGGTTTTGGTGGTCGCACTTTTAATAGTGCCACTGAGTAAAAGGCTCAGACTACCAAGCGTACTGGGCTATCTGTTAACAGGACTGATCTTAAGTCCCGGTATTTTGCATCTGATTCAGACTCCAGACCTGATGAACAGTTTCATGAACGTCAGCCTGTTGGCACTGCTGTTCTGGATCGGGCTGCAACTCAGACCACAACGCATCGCCCAGATCAGTCAATCTCTGTGGATGACGGCTGCTTTGCAGGTACTAATGAGCACCTTGATTTTTAGCCTGCTGGCCTGGATTTTTCTACAACAAAGCCTGCTGGCCAGTATTGTGATTGGACTTGCTGGCAGTCTATCAGCCATGACCTTGGTGATTCAACAACTCCACAATCAGGAACAGTTTGCCACCAGCTATGGTCAACAGACCTATTCAATCCTGCTGCTGCATGCCCTGCTGGCCATTCCTGTGATTGCCGCCATTCCTTTATTTAGCGGAATTCCCTCGACCGAACACGGAGTGGCTTATTTTGCCGCAATGATCACCACTTTTACCGGCTTGTTCCTGTGTAATCGCTATCTGATGCAGCCACTATATCGCTGGATTGCTAAAAGTGGCAGTCACGAACTGCACACGATTGTGGCGATTGCGGTAACTTTGGCACTGCTGCTCTTGATGAATACGCTTGGACTGAATCTGTTTCTTGGCGCTTTATTTGCCGGGATTTTACTGGCAGATTCAGATTTCCGGCCCGCGGTAGAAAGCACCATTCGGCCTTTTCAGGGCTTATTGATTGGCTTAGCTTTTATGAGTCTGGGTATGTCACTGCAACTGCCCGATCTGTTGAATTTCCTCTGGATCATTTTAGGTGGCACTTTCACTTTAATCTTGGTCAAATTTGCCATGACTTTGGCCTTGGCACGTTATCATCAAAATAGCTGGCGCAACAGTAGCTTGCTGGCAGCCAGCCTGGCACAAGGTGGCGAGTTTGCCTTGCTGGCGCTGGTGATTGCGGTATCCGACCAGATCATTGCAGCTAATCTGCTGTCTCCCTTGCTCTGGATGGTGAGTTTCTCATTATTACTTAGCCCGGCATTTTACTGGTTATTACACAGTCAGGTTTTACCGCGTCTGGATCAAAACAATCATCTGGCTGCGACCTTTGAAACCGATTCCAGTCCTCAAGCCAGCCCCCCTATTTTGCTGATTGGATTTGGCCGCTTTGGACAAATTATTGCCCGGATTTTACTGCAACAACAGCATGCATTTAGTGTCATGGACAGCAATGTGCCAGCCACTGAACTGCTTGCGCAGTATCAAATTCCTTTCTATCAGGCCGATGCGACAGAGCCAGAAACTTTGGCACATGCAGGAATTGCGATGGCCCAGCAAGTGATTATTGCCATTGATGATATTGAAGATTCGATGCTGATCGTGCGGTATATCCGGCTGAATTATCCTGAAACTTGTTTATGGGTACGCGCACGTGATCGTCATCATGTGCATCTGTTACAGGATTTAGGTGTAGAAAAAATCTGGCGTGAAAACTACTTTTCAGCACTGGAAATGAGTCAGGCTTTGTTAAGCCAGTTGAATACTGCTCCGGAAGAAAGTCAGCAACAGATTGAATACTTCCGCGCACATGATGAAAAATTACTCAACAGTCAATACCATCTAGATTCGGATCAACACGCAAGTTATGAACATCACCGCAGTAGCTTGGCAGAACTCGAACATCTGTTTGCGCAGGATCAACGCAACAAAGTTCAAAAAACAGATACACAGCCGCAACAGGATACAAACGGCGCAGGAATTGATGCGTTAAGAGATGATCTGTCATAACTTGTGTTTTACAATAATGACACCATTAAAGCAGGGTTATGGAGAATTTTATGTCTGATTTACGCCAACGCTTTTTTATTGAAGATAGCCCTGTTCGTGGTGAAGTGGTGCATCTTGAAGAAGCTTTACAAACCATTTTAGCGCAACGTGACTATGCACCTGCGGTCAAGATTCTGTTGGGTGAAATGCTCACTGCGACTGCACTGCTTGCCAGCACCTTGAAGATTAAAGGGCGTATCAGCCTGCAAATTCAGGCATCAGGCACATTTAAATGGGCAATGGCTGAATGCAACCACTTGGGTGAAGTTCGCGCTTTGGCGGACTATGAAGAAGATCCGCACTTTCTGGTGGGTGAAGATAGCAGCACCATCTTAAAGTCACTGGTTTCTCCAGTGCTGTTTATCAATATCGAACCAGAATTTGGTGAGCGTTATCAAGGTATTGTGCCGCTGGACAAAGAAAATCTGGCTGGCTGCCTCATGCAGTATTATGACCTGTCTGCACAGATTCCAACGCGCATTGTACTGGCAAGCGACCATCAGCGCGCCGGTGGTTTACTGATTCAGCTATTGCCACGGAATAGTGAAGAAGAACAGCGCCGTGTTGATGAAGATTTATGGCCGCGTCTGACCATGCTCACTGAAACCTTGAAAACTGAAGAACTAATCGGCCTGCAAGCCACTGACATTCTTTACCGTTTATATAATGAAGAAGAAGTGCGCTTGCCAGAAACTGAAGCCTTGAAATTTGGCTGCACCTGCTCTAAAGAGCGCTGTGCAGTGGCCTTACAACAGATTGGCGTAGAATCAATACGTGAAACACTGGAATTCCAGAATCCGATCAAAATGGATTGTCAGTTCTGTAATAGCCAATATACCTTTACAGCCGAAGAGGCCTTAGGTCTATGTGGTGAACATCTAAGCTAAACGGTGCTAAGCATGAGTTTAAAAAAGCATTCCTCAGGAGTGCTTTTTTATGTTTTAAAATTTACATGACGAAGCTCAACAGAGCATATTTACCTCCAGTAGAAAACCTGCCTATTCACTGAATCAGATCCTCAGATAAACCCCACCTCAAAATCCCATTTAAATTATAAGACTATTCACATTAACAAAGACCAAATAATCATCGTTTTAAAAAAATTATGAGAATACAATCACATTTTATAGTATTGATTTAATTATGCTTTTAAAATAAATTAGAGTAATAATTCTAAAATGAATACAGTATCAAATTTAACAGGTATGTTATGAAAAAATTATTGAACACTCTAGTGATGGGGATAAGTTTGGCTGCGGTTTCTAGCTTGGCCTTTGCCTATGAAGATCCGTTAGTGGGTAAATGGAAAACCATTGATGATCAATCAGGCTATTCTCGTGCGGATGTAGAAGTTCGTAAGAAAGCGGATGGTAGCTATGAAGGAATAATTGTCGCAACACGTAGCTTGCCTGGCGCAGAGAAAATGGGTATCTGTCATAAATGTCCAGGTCAGCTCAAAGATAAACCGTTTATAGGCCTGCCGTTTATCTGGGATTTTAAAGCAGATCCGAAAAAGCCACGTGAATACCATGACGGCAAAGTGCTTGATCCGATCAGTGGCAAAATTTACAAAGGCAAAGCACGCCTAAGTGCCAATGGCAAACGTCTAACCTTGCGTGGTTATGTCGGTGTCTCAGTAATTGGCCGCAGTGTAACCTGGATAAAACATTAATTTCAGAAAGATTTTCAAAGCCTCTGTATCAGGGGCTTTTTCTTTGTCATGTTTTGAAACAATAAGGTACAAATAAAAACTGTTTTGGCGCAGCTAAAGTCATAATAATGGATCGAAGACGGTTATTTTTTATCCATTTATGATGATCAATCTTCAGCCTTGTTTAATTCTGTCATCAGGTCTGCTTTGCTGTCCTCATAGGGCAGCGTATATTCAACACAGGAAAGTGTTTGAACACACTCGGTCAATAAAACATAAAACTATAAAAACAGCGTTCACTTTCACCTTCTCTTATTCGCGCGTTCCTGATGCATTGAATACCGGAACATACCGATTTTTTTCTCGTGATCATTTGAGTCATCACTCTGAGTCTGCATATCCGAAGAATAGAAAGCGTTTTACTTCAGTACCTTTTCATTCTCTCAATTTTGCACACTTGGCTGTTTAAGGAGTAGAGCCATGACTACAATTCAGTACCAAGAAAGCTTTTCACAGGACTATACCCCGTCAGAAATTATGGACGATCACTCATTTGACCTCATCCACTTCGCAGAAGCATGCGGACAAAGTCCGGAATGGGTCATGCAATTGATTGAACATGGAATTCTGCCCGATCGTTCTCCTGTCACGCCAGCCAGCACTTTCCTCGGTGAGGATATTTCGCGTGCACAACGCGCCTATCGCCTGCAACGCGATTTTGATGCGTCATTTACCGCAGTCGCGATGATGCTGGACCTCATCGATGAAGTGCAGGAGTTACGCCGCGAGGTCAAACATTTGCATTTTAAGTAAGTCCTTTGATGCTCTGTCTATCTGCATCTTTCGCTGCAGGTCAGGGCATATTTATTTTTAATTTGATGATTAGAGTATAAAAAGCGCTATGAAAACCAAAGATTGTAATAAAAAAATGAAATACATGTTTCCCGAATACCGCGACTTGATTGTGCAACTTCGCGAGGAAAATCCATACTTTGCCAAATTATTTGAGGAACATAATGAGCTGGACAGGAAAATTAGTCAGCTTGAACTCGACCCGGTCAATCATATCAACAATGATATTGAAGCGATCAAGCGTAAAAAGCTAAAATTGAAAGATGAAATTTATCGTCTGCTAAAAAGTTCTGAAGCCGATCCCCTGACCTAAGATCAACTGCTTAATACAGACTCAGATCGTGCGACAATCGTTGACAGCCTGTGGGCGATTCAAACATTTTGGCCAGATGTGCGGAGATTTTCCGAAGCATAAAAAAAGCCCTGAACAGCCAAAGTAAGCACTTTGATCAAGCTCAGGGCTTTTGATATTTCATTCCCATGAGCTAACTCATGGGAATATTCAGATGATTAAACTTGTTCGATGTCTTTCATGGTCAATTTGATACGGCCACGGTTGTCAACGTCTGCAACCTGTACCTTCACTTCTTGACCTTCTTTCAATACATCTGCAACGTTCGCAATGCGTTCGTTCGAGATTTGAGAGATATGAAGTAAACCATCAGTACCCGGAAGAATATTCACGAACGCACCGAATTCAACGATACGAATCACTTTACCCACGTAAATTGTACCTGGTTCGATCTCAGCAGTTAATGCTTGAATCTTCGCAACTGCAGCAGCTGCTGCCGCTTTAGTTTCACCGAATACGCGAACTGTACCGTTATCTTCGATATCGATTGCAGCTTTCGTTTCTTCAGTAATCGCACGAATCGTCGCGCCGCCTTTACCGATTACATCACGGATTTTGTCCGGGTTGATGTTGATCACTTGGAATGTTGGTGCATGCATCGAAATTTCAGGACGAGCGCGTGAAATTACTTGGTTCATCTCATTAAGAATGTGCATACGACCGGCATAAGCCTGGTTCAATGCAGACTCCATGATCTCTTCAGTAATCCCTTCGATCTTGATGTCCATTTGCAGTGCAGTAATACCGTTTGCAGAACCTGCGACTTTAAAGTCCATGTCGCCAAGATGATCTTCATCACCCAGGATGTCAGAAAGAACTGCGAAACGCTCGCCTTCTTTCACTAGACCCATTGCAATACCCGCAACTGGTGCTTTAAGTGGCACACCTGCATCCATAAGTGATAGAGAAGCACCACATACAGAAGCCATTGAAGATGAACCGTTCGATTCTGTGATGTCAGATACGATACGGATCACGTACGGGAAGCGGTCAGCTGCAGGAAGAACCGCTTGAACACCACGGCGCGCTAGACGACCGTGACCGATTTCACGACGCTTAGGACCAGATTCACGACCAGTTTCACCTACAGAGTATGCAGGGAAGTTGTAGTGAAGCATGAAGTTGTCAGTTTTAGTACCTGCAAGAGTATCAACCATCAACGCATCACGGGTATTACCCAAAGTTGTTGTAACCAATGCCTGAGTTTCACCACGTGTGAACAATGCAGAACCATGAGCACGACCTAATACGCCCACTTGTACATCGATTGCACGAACAGTTTTAGTATCACGACCATCAATACGTGGCTTACCAGACAAGATGTTGTCACGAACCGTGCGGTATTTAAGATCTTCGAAGAGTTCGTTTACTTCGTCAGCAATACCTGTTTCATCTTCTTCAGGAACGAACTGTGCCACTGCTTCTGCGTGAAGTGCATCAAGCGCCGCATAACGGTCTTGTTTCACAGCAATTGTGTAGGCTTCAGAGATTTTCGCTTCGAATGCATCTTTTAATTGACCAAGAAGCGCTTCATTTTTGCTTGGAGCAACCCAAGTTGACTCAACTGCGCCAGCTGCTGCAGCAAATTCTTTGATCGCTTGAATCGCGATTTGCATTTCGTCATGACCGAACAATACAGCGCCCAGCATTTGGTCTTCTGAAAGTTCTTTCGCTTCAGATTCAACCATCAATACTGCAGCTTCAGTACCTGCAACAACCAGATCAAGATCAGACTCTTTTAACTGTTCGTGGTTCGGGTTCAGGATGTATTCACCGTTGATCAAACCAACGCGAGCGCCGCCGATTGGACCACGGAAAGGCGTACCTGCAATCGACAATGCAGCAGAAGTACCCAGCATTGCAGCAATGTCAGCATCCATGGTTTTGTCAGATGAAATTACTGTTGCAGTCACTTGAATTTCGTTGAAGTAACCTTCTGGGAACAATGGACGAATTGGACGGTCGATCAGACGTGAAATTAAAGTTTCAGCTTCAGACTGACGGCCTTCACGCTTACCATAACCACCCGGGATACGGCCTGCAGCATATTGCTTTTCTTGGTAGTTAACAGTCAATGGGAAGAAGTCTTGACCGGCTTTTGCTTTAGGTTGCGCTACAACAGCAACAAGAACCTGTACGCCGCCCATGGTAATCACAACAGTGTTTGCTTGACGTGCAACGCGACCTGTTTCAAGAATCACGTTGTGTTGACCGAATTGGAATTCTTTACGAATAATATTAAACATCGACATGTTTTATTTTTTCCTAGTTCTTGTGAACAATTATTCTAGTGGAGACCCCTAAGGTTTGGCATTCACGACCATATAGACGAACAAATGACAAAGCTTAGAAGCCGACCTCACCAGATTAAATACTATTTTTAAACACAAAGAAGGAGCGAAACATTCGCCCCTTCCACTGGCCTAGCCAAAAGCTAAACCGACTTTAGTTTTCAGCAATAAAGCACAAAGCATGCAATAACCCGAAAATAAAGTTTAAATCGAATTAACGACGTAAACCTAAAGCACCGATCAATGCTACATAACGACCGTGGTCTTTACCATTTAGGTAGTCAAGCAGCTTACGACGTTGGTTAACCATACGGATTAGACCGCGACGGCTATGGTGGTCGTGTTTGTGCTCTTTGAAGTGACCTTGTAAGTCATTGATTTGAGCAGTCAAAAGAGCTACTTGAACTTCTGGTGAACCAGTGTCGTTTTCAGCGCGTGCGAATTTAGCAATGATCTCTGCGCGATCTGCGTTAGTTAAAGCCATTCGATTTCTCCGAGATGCTTATATATTTTGATAAAAATCAATGTAATGAGAATTCAAAACTTTGACTGCCGTGCATCACTACAGCAAGTTGCATATTTTAAGGGAAAATGCGCCAAATTGCAAAAATAGATCAGCACTTTTAAATGTTTTCAATCGGTGATTTATTTAAAGCGAAGCTGTTGTCCATTGATCCTGAGTTATTCAAGATCTGTACTGTTTTAAGCGAGATCATCTAGACCACTTAAATAGAGAAATCGACCTAAGCAATTAGAACGCTTTTTCTATTGTTTTAATGTACCGTCGTCTGTCTGAATAAAAAATAGATAAAAAAAAGCCCGAGTTTAGTCGGGCTTTTTGGCGCTGTAGTTCTTTCTCTTATCATTATTATTTATTGTGTTTTTTATAGCGTTTTACGCTTGTTATTATTTTCAAACATCCTGTTGAAA
Organism: Acinetobacter sp. YH12200; assembly: GCF_013418175.1. Lineage (NCBI taxonomy): Bacteria > Pseudomonadati > Pseudomonadota > Gammaproteobacteria > Moraxellales > Moraxellaceae > Acinetobacter > Acinetobacter sp. YH12200. The sequence continues at coordinate 134,645 of NZ_VPCO01000002.1, read as the reverse complement.
AATCACCTTCCTTGTGTGGTAGATTTTGCCATATTCTACAAAGACAAGTAGAGGCATTTAGCGTATCTTGCTGTAAGCTATTTCGTACAATAACTAGCCTAAAAGTTGCATAATATTACATTAATACCACTTTATTTAACCTAATTCGCTTAAATCCAGCCATTCCACAACAATATCCAACTTTAGAATTAAGGTAAATATCTAGTATTTTGAAATATAAATTAATTAAATATAAAAAAGCCTTGTAGTCTCTCCCAAAACTACAAGGCTTAGCGGCTGTAAGTTTCCTCTTTTTACTTACCTCACTGTAAGTTCGCTGTCTACTGACATTCTTTTTATAATTATACGATTATGCTCAACTTTCCGTGTTGAGTTATTTTGTAGAACCAATCTTCTCAAAAACTGAGCAAAAGCTCTATGCGTCAATTTCCTGAATCCTTGTAAGCTTTTACCTACAAGATTTGATTATTTTTGCCAATTAAATTACTGGATTGTTCAATGATTTTTTGGCTCAAACCACTTTTTCGGGTGGTTCTGACACAAAGTGCTTGTATAAAAGCATCACAATCCACCAATAAACTGACCACTTTTTTGGCTCGAGTAATCGCGGTATAAATCAACTCTTTGCTCAATAGATTTTTTGCATATTGATCCAGCACCACTGCCGTATGGGAAAATTCTGAACCTTGAGATTTGTGAATAGTCAGCGCAAAAGCGGTTTCAATACTTTTAGGTAAACGGGTCGCCAATACCCATTTTTCCAGACTTGGGAAATACACTTCAAACTGACGCTGACCAGACTGCTCACGTAAAAAACAAATGCCAATATCACCATTGGACAGACCCAACTGATAGTCGTTATAGCTCATCATGACAGGGCGTCCAACATACCAGTCGCCCTGTTTCAATTGGCCTTGCGCTGCTAAAAAGCGTTGCTCAATCTGCAGGTTGATCTTGAGCAGACCCAGATCACCAGAACGGATTGCGGTTAAAATCCGGTAATCATCAAAAGTTTTGACCACCTGTTGTACGTACTGCTCAAAATCAGCTGAGTTTCGTTCTGTTTTTATGGCCTGTACATAAGCCTGATAACCATACATCAGCTGATCATAATACTGATTCAAACTATGCGCGGTCTGTTCGGCGCCAGCGAGCAGGTATTGCAGCTGCAACTGGTCGATTTCAACCTGATTCAAATCGATCGCCTGTAACTCACTAGCCGGCACAATCTGCTGCTCAAATTTCTGCAAGACGTGAGAAGACTCATGATTCTGCTGGATAAACTCCGCCATTGCACCAATCCTGGCTCCAGTCGCAAAACGTCGCGTGGTGATTAAATTGACCCGGTTATCCTCCAGAGTCACCACTTGCTGTAAATCTGCCAGTACCGTTCCGACATCCACAGAGGCCAGCTGGTCTGCATCACCGAGTAAAATCAGCCGTGCATGAGGCGGTACGGCGGCTAGCAACATCTGGGATAGGTTTAAATCCAGCATCGAGGCTTCATCGACCACGATCACATCATAGGGCAAAGGCTGTTTGGCATGAAAGCGTGGCTGTCCGCGAGTACCTAGACCCAATAAGCGATGCAGGGTCACCGGTTGCAACTGTTTTAATGCTTCTAGCTCAAACTGTTGTAACGCTTCACTGTGCAAGGCTTTTTGCAGTGCTTCTTTCATGCGCTGTGCGGCCTTTCCGGTAGGTGCTGCCATGGCAATCCGGATATTTGGCAAGGCTTCATGCAGGACCGCAATCATATGCGCCAAGGTATAGGTTTTACCGGTACCCGGACCGCCGGTAATAATATTCAGCGCCTGCCGCGCAACCATTTCCAGTGCCAGTTTCTGCTGTGGATCTGACAATAAATTGCGATCACGTTCGGATAAATCAATAGCGGCCACCGGTTGGGCTTTAATCCGAGCAATATGTGAGGCTACCGCCTGTTCCAGTTGCCAGTAGCGGTACAGATATAAATGCTGATCTGCACAAATAAATGGTGCAATTCCTGCACTCTGTTGACGGCGGTCTAAAACCAGATTATGCAATAAGGCAACCTGCTGAGGATTAACTTCGATACAGCTATCTCCCGCTTGCATCGCTTCAAGCAGTTGCTCGATCAATAATTTTGCTGCCGGATCAAATGCAGCTGTACTGAATGGAAGCTGACACAGATAGTCAATCCAGGCCATTAAATCGGAATGTTGCTGTGACACGTGATTCTGCTCATTTTCCACACAGTTATCCTCAAAGTTATCCACAGGATAATTTCATGTTTAATCTATACATATTTTATAAAACAGTAAAATCATGCTGATTTTTTCTGCTCAAAATAGCCCAATATTTGATCCAGTTTTTCTATGAATTCAGAGTCCGGTTGCCAATGATAAGCTCCTTGCTGCGCCTGTCCATTCATCCCGCGCAAATACAGATAGGTTGCGCCGCCCAGATGCTGTGTGATCGAATAAGTCTGCATATTGGCACTCAGGTACCGATGCAGCGCCACCAGATACAGAGCGGCCTGCAACCAGTAACTGGACTGGCTCATATTCTGCTGAATCGCCTCAGCACTATAGTGCTGCTGATCAGGTCCGAGGAAGTTACTTTTATAATCGGCAATATGGTAGCGCTGGCCATCGAAATACACCAGATCGATGGAACCGGTCAGATATCGCGCCGATTTGGCCTCATTAAAATCGCTCATGACCATGTCATGTTCGAGAAAAAGCTGATGGATTTGCCGAATCTGCAAAGGGGCATCGGTCAAAGACAGATAAAAAGGGAATTCTGACAGATACTGTTTAGCCTCCAGCTGTGCCAACGCAAAATCTGCCTGGATCGGAGTGGCCAGAATTTCATGTACCCAGTCATGCATCAGGTTCAGCAAAATATCTTCTGTAATTTCGTCCAGCAATCCCTCAAAAGCAGTCTGGAAAAGACTGTCCACATCCAGCGATTCAGTGCTTGTAGAGCGTGCGAGTTGGGCTACTTCCTGTTCAAAAAACTGGATAAAGCTGTCATCATCCAGCTCGGTGAAATAACGCTCAAACTGGCTTAAAAAAACCACCAAGGCTGATCGGTCTTGCTGTGCCGATTGAAATAACTGTCGCCATTGTTGACGATAAGCTTCGCTCTGATCATGCAGGCGAATGCCACTCAGCAATTTATAGTTCAGGCTGGACAAAACGCGTTGTATACTCTGTTGCAACTCATCTGCTTTGAAATTTGCCTGCGCTGCGGCTTGAAACAGGGTACGCAGATTCACCGCTGCGGCCTGATAATGCGGCGCAAAGGTCTGCTCCAGCACAGTACGCAACTGGAAGGCCTGTTCAAATTTTTCTTTCAGTTCTTGCCAGATTTGCGGTGCAGTATTTTTAAAACGACGGCGAATTTCCAGATTCCAGTAACTGCTGTCCTGAAAATTGATATGTTCAAAAATACTGTGCAAGAAAGTCCCGGCCACCGTACCTTTGGGGAAATTCAGCTTGATCCAGTCCAACGGTGTGACAGCCGGCTGATCTGCTAAAGCATTCAGATTGATTTCATCCGCTGCACTATCCGGGTGTTCCTGTGCATTGACCAGATCATCCTGCAAAACTGGCGCATGTGACTGGTGTTGCGACAATGCGGTAAAACTGGTTTTGGTGCGTGGATAGAACTGTCGCTCTGGCAAAGGTTGCGCCAGCATGTCGATCTTATGATGGTGTGACTGCTCGACCAGACGTGCCGGTTCCTGAGACAGCGGCTGCTCGACCAGAGATAAAGCATGTTCGAAGATGGCATCGCCCTGGCCACGCCAGAACGCCAAGCCCGAATCGGATTGTGCAGCGTGGTCTTGTAACATGGCATACACCCGATGACTGGCACGGGTCAGCGCCACATACCAAAGCCGGTGATTTTCCGCTGCATTACGCGCTGCATTCTGTAAAATCGCCTGCTCGTGCAAATGCTTATGATTGACTGCAATCACCCGGGATTGTTCTAAAATACTTTCAGACAGTGTGCCACTTAATGAAAAGTTCAAGTTGCCTTTATTTACATCAAAAGCAGCATCTGCGCCCAATAAAAATACCACTTTAAATTCCAGCCCTTTAGAGGCATGGATGGTCATCAGCTGTACCCCATGATCACCAGACAGCTTGCGTTCTTTTTCACTGTCTTTGCCTGAAGGGGACTGTAACTGACGCAAATACCAGTGATAGAGTTTTTGGGCACCCTGATAATATTCACTTTGCTGGCTCAGAATTTCAGTCAGATGACGCAAATTCACAACCACCCGTTCATTATCCAGACTTTGACTGGCCACCAGATGAGTCCAGACCTGAAACAGGTTTAAGGCATAATTCCATGCCGTGAGAAAACCTTTTTCGAACCACATTTCCCGAATTGCATCCAGATCGGCAATATAGCGACTGAGCCCTTCACTCTGCGCCTGTAACTCAATCAGTTTTTTCAGGTTGAAGCCCAGCAGGCGGGTCAGTAAGGCACGTTTGACCTTGGATTCATTAAAAGGATCCATGATTGCAGTCAAGACGGCCGCGACATCCTGCGCAATAGCACTGGCAAAAACACTTTGTTTGGACTCTTTATAACAAGGAATACCCATACGCTGTAGGCGCTGCTTGACCTGTTCCAGGGCAAAATGTCCAAACCCCAGTACTGCAATATCATCGGCTTTCAGGCTTTGAATACTGTTCTGCTGCTGAAAATATAACTGCTGTTGAGCAGACTGATTGAGGAGTGCACGGATTTTCCAGGCCACCTGATCGGCTTCTACATCCGACTCACCTAACTGAATCCAGCGTAAGGGCTGCGGATTGCAGACAGCGCTATCGATGAGATCCGGATGTGGCCGACTACCGGCCTGAATCAGGGTGTACTGCACCTGTTCACCAAAATCCATCTGGCATTGAAATAAAGCATCGACCACTTCGACCAGCGCTTTGACCGAACGATGGTTCTGCATCAGGGTATATTCGCGGCCCTGCTTCTGCCGCACGTCAGCATGTGCCTTGTTATAGGTCAGCATGTCGCCACCACGGAAACCATAAATCGCCTGTTTCGGATCGCCGACCATAATCATGCAGCCGGATTGAACCCGGCTGGCATCCCGCCAGATCTTGGCCAGCAGGTCATCCTGATCCTGATTGGTGTCCTGAAATTCATCCACCAGAATCAGCGGATAACGTGCCTGTACAAACTGGGCAAAGCGCTGACCCTGCTGTCCTTGCAGTGCTTCCGCCAGTGTGCGGATTTGCTGGGAAAAAGTCGTTTCACCCTGCTGTTGCAGGGTTTGTGGCAAACGAGTCTGCACACTTTGAATAATATGAAATTCCAGATAGGTCGTGAGCTGCTTCAACTGCTCATCCAGATCCTGTTTGACCTCACACAGTACATCAATTGCCACGATCAGGCTGTGTTGCAAAATCAGCTGCTGCTCCGCTTCCGGACAGCTCTTGTTAAAAACCTGAGTGGTCGGCTGGAAATCAGTTTTTTTACGGCGTAAATGGCACAGATTCAGTAAAATCGGTTGCAATTCTGCATCAAAGAAACTCATGCCACCCTGAGTTTGCAGGGCTGCACTCCAGGTCATAAAGTTTTCACAAACGTCGGTTAACTTGGTCAAAAAACTCTTGTGAAAATACTTCGGACTTTCCTGACAATAGCGCCGCATGACTTCGAGATCATGCTCATGAATATTCAATAATTGGGTAATACAGGCTTCTAATTTACCTAAATCACATTCAGCCGGCTCGACCTTCTGGAATTGCTGCTTGCTAAAATTCAGGGCATCCCGAACCAGCCCGGTATAATGCTCGACCGGTTTCAGCAGATTCTGCACATACAAATGATTGACCATATATTGGGGCTGCTGCTGAATCCAGTCACGCAGCACATCATGAATCAGTTGCTGGATATATAAATCCTGATCTTCGGTCAGTTCTGCACGTTCAATCTTGCCACTTTCAAAAGCAAATTCACGTAACAGTTTCTGGCTAAAGCTGTCCAGCGTCCCGACAAACAGTTCATCCAGCTGGTTCAGTACCAGACGCAAGCGGCGACGGGCATAGTCCATCCGTGTGCCATAATCTTTCAATACCTGCTGAAATAAAGGATCAGTTTCGCTCTGAATCTTCGCTGCAATTTCCACAGAATTGAGCTGCTGATGACGCTGGATATAGGCCAAAGTTTCTTCGACCCGCAGCCGTACCCGGTTTTTCAGTTCGGCCGTTGCCTTGCGGGTGAAGGTGGTTGCAATCACCTGATGCGGATAATACTGATCCAGAAAAATCCGCACCATCAAACTGGATAAAGTATAGGTCTTGCCGGTGCCTGCCGAGGCCTCAATCCAGTGTAAGCCCCGGAACGTCATGTCCTGAATCGGATTGGTAGAAATGGCTTTTTGCATCTGCTGCTTTAACACGGTCATATTGCTATTTCACCCATTCCAGATGTTGGTGAATCGGCGCATACAGAGCATGGGCGAAATCATGACAGCAGCGCTGCAAGGCCAGATCCGGGTCCTGATCCTGCAAAATAAACTGCCAGTCCTGATGCAACAGGCTGGATTCATCCGAAGCCAAAGGCTTGGCACTTTCATAGCTATTATTCCAGGCTTTTAGCAGTTCCGGCATTTCCACAATGGTCATTTTGCCCTGTTCATTTTCGGCCCACTGCCACTCTTTTTTCATCAACAATTCCGCTGGCAACACCAGCGGCTGCTGTTGACCAATTTCCCAGGCTTTGAACCAGAACTGTAAATATTCTCGCGCTTTAGTTGAACTCAAGCCGGAAAATTTCAGGGTCTTATTACTGAAAATCACAATACGTTCCAGTTCTGGTGAGCGTGCATCATCATTTAAGTAAGCCAGCCATAACAGATATTCCAGCCAGATCTGGGCACGGCGTTTTTCCGAGGCCGAAGAGGATTGCAGACTTAACCAGTAACTGCTGTGCGAGGCTTGTGGTACGCTGATATGAATGATCAGTTCAGGACTAAATTGCAAGGATTGCTGGGTCACCGGCGTCAGTTCTTTGCCGAGCTGTAGCAAACGTTCTTGCAACAACTGCTGTTCCTGCTGACTGCTGAGCCAGGTGGCTTGCTGGGTTTTGCCTACTGGCAAACGGTCTAGCATCAAGCTCGGCTCAATCTGCTGATCTTGTTGTAATAGAAAATCCCGCACCTGATATTGTTCCAGCTTGTTTAATAACAAGGGCTCACGGGAACTCGGCAAATCTGCATAGCGAATTGTGGAAATTCCGACACTTTTCAGAAATAAACGCGCCGGGAAAATCATGTCCCGAATCCACTCATCGCCTTTTAGCACCCGCAGTTCTTTTTGTTCAACTGCCGGATAATGCGCATTGATCCAGCTGCTGCGCTTGCCTTCGGCGCTGCGGATATATTCTGCCACCGCAAACCACTGATCCCGATAACGCGGTGTTTGCACATCTGCAAATCCGGCTGGATCAAAAGGCTGCAAGGGATGTACATGATAAAGCTGCTGGATATGTTTAGCCACTGACAGACCATTGATTTCCACCACAGAATCGACCTCGGCATCCGGCTGTTCCGACTGACAGATGAATGCGATATGCTGAATCAGTTCCTGCAAGGCAGTGGATGGATCGCGAGCCTCGCCATCGTCCAGATCAAAGCCATTATAAAACAGCCATAAATTATCCTGCGCCAATAGCAAGGCATCCAGAAAAGCACCCTGCTCATCATCCAGACGCGAACGATCACCGAGTTGCGGCTTCAGGCTGCGCATCAAATCAAACGGCACCTGCTGATTCCGGCTCGGAAACTTACCACTATCCAGATTTAGCATCACCACCAGCTGATAAGGGAGCGGCCGGATCTGGCCAATCTGGCTAAAAGTGATCTGTCCGGTTGGTTCAGCCTGATCCAGCTGCATTTCTAGCGTATTCTGAATTTCTTCCAGCACATAAGGCAAAGGCAAACTCAGTGCCACCAGCTCCTGACTGGCATGTGAATCATCCTGCTCATGATAATCGGCCAGGGTCAGCATCCGCATCTGCTTGTCGATAATCTCGGCCACAGTTTTGAGCGATTCCACCCCGGCATCACGAAATTCATTCAGATCGGCGCGCAAATATTTCAGCCAGGTTTTCACCGGCGTGCGCTGTCCGGTCTCATGCAAAGTCAGCCAGTCACGGCGCTGCACCAGATCCTGATAAATCTGGATCAGGGTTGAAATCAACGGGAAATCACTGGTCAGAACCTTGGCATAACTCAAGGTATCCTCAAACATTGTATGTTCAGGAATGGCCAGGCCCAAAGCCAGACGGTCTAGCGCGAATTTAAAACTAAAACGGTAATCATCATCGCCTACGCTCAGGCTTTGCTGTAAATGCTGCTGGTCCAGACCGCGCTTGAAGCCAGCCTCCGTCAGCAACTGCAACATCCGTTCTACCTGACTATAGTCCAGAGCATAACGTTGCTGGGTGGCATTCAGGCTGAGCCAGTCGGCAAAGTCCTCAATACTGAAACGGCGACGTACCCACTGGATCCGGCCCAGTACCGCGCGCCAGGCATTGCTAACATCCAGACGCGACACCCCGGCAATCTGGATCGGTAAATACAGGTTATCTTTCTGCAACCGTTGGCTGCCGATCTCACGCTCACGTGGTGGCGGGGCAAAGACACTGCGAATCGCCGGTTCCAGTTCTTTCAGATTCGGACTCAGCACCAGAATGTCGCTCGGTTGCCGTGGCTGCTGTTCCGTGCCTTGTGCCAGCCAGTGAATGAGCTGTTCTTTGAGTACTTCCAGCTGACGCAACGAGGAATGACAGACATGAATCTGCACCGAATCATCGGCCGGACTTAAAGCATATTGATGCTGTTCAGGTTCGAGTAAATATAAAATATCTGACTGGATTTTTGCCAGCAGCTTGTCCTGATAGTCATCGACAAAAACATCGGCCCAGAGACCTTCTTCTCCCGAAGACAGTTTGGAGAGTAAAGAGAAATGATCCCGCGCCTGCTTGCCAAATCGGGTCAACAGCGGATGCCGCGATTCACGATCTTCGGCATTAAAGTTAAGCTGCTTGATTCGAAATTCTTTCAGTTCAGCATCATTCGGTTTACGTTGGCGAGTTTTTTCAAAGCGCTGAATAAAGCGCTCTTCGCGCTGTAAATCAAATCTGGCTTTCCAGTCCGGATCGACACTGTCGGCCCAGTATTCCTGCGAGGGGTTAAAATGAAAGATATAAATGTCTATGTATTGCCCTAGACGGCGTAAAAAATCCAGCTGGCTGGGCGGAAGTTCCAGCAGGCTAAATACCACTATCTGTGCCGGCAAGCGTTTCAGGGCTTCGCTTCGGGTTTCCGGATTCTCCAGCCGTTCCCAATACAGGCGCTCAATCTCCAGAATTTTGGCATAATCATCCTGAAATACATGCTGCCACAACCAGCGTTGCCAGGCTTCCAGCTCACGCGCCTGAATTTTGACGAAATCGGCCACCTGCATTTCGTGACCATTTTCATCTTTGGGACTATAAATCATCTGCTCGATATCCAGCGCAATATCCTGTCCCCAGGCCTCTAGCCAGTTGGTCGGGCAGCTGCAGCTTTGCGGTGGACAGTTACGTGCACAATAACCGCGATAATCCATATAATGGCTGAACAGGCGCGATACCTGCTCGGCCACCCAGTACAGCATGCTCTGTTTTTTCAGCTGTTTTTCCGTGCCCTGCTCCAGCCGGTCGGCACTGTCGTAAATCCGCTTTACAATTGAATACAGCGGATGATCGACGTCTAAGGGAATATGTTCTGGCAGAATACATTTACGCAGTGCCTGAAACACGCGCCATTTGATGATAATACGCGGAATATTGGCTTCTCGAACCTGTTCGACTTCTTTAGGCGCATTCAGCACCCACTGATAAGACGTCCACTGAAAGGCACGAATCCGGTGATGGAACTGGCTATTGGCACTGATGCCTTTCTTCTCGGCAATTTTTTGAGTCAACCAGCTTTCTACGGCCGGAGACGGCACAATAAAATGCCGGGGCTGTAACACTTCAAACGGATGCCGGGCAGTTTGATTGACAATACGCAGCATACTATCCAAAAGCACATCAATGCGTTGACTCTGAATAACATGGATTGTCATCGTTTCCCCTGAACTGCTGAACTAGTTTTACTACAAAATGATAAAGATTAGTTACTATACATCTCGAGCGCTGTATGACACTTTAAAATCACACTTCAGTCGAAAAATTTCTTTGAAAAAAGCATCTTAATGATGCTTTCATAGAAAAAAACAACATAGAGCTTAGGTAGTGCCCATGAAATTAGATAAAATTCCTGAACGTATCGATCCAAGCTTAGATTTGGAACAAATTCGTGCCGAGTGCCTGGAACTCACCAAAAAACGTGCCTACTATTCTGCGGGTGCCGCCATTATTCCAGTGCCGTTTATGGATGTCGTCATTGACATCGGCATCTTGTCGCAATTGATTCCCGAGATCAATGCCCGCTTCGGACTGGCGCCTGATCAGATCAGTGTCTATGATCCCAAAACCCGTCAGGTGCACTGGAATGAGCTGCGTAAACGCGGCGTAGAATTTTCTGGTCTGGTGGTCGCGCGAACTGCTGTCAAAAAATCTTTGAACAATGTTGCAGCGAAAGTGATCACAAAGCAAGTGACAAAATTCATTCCCCTGGGTGGTCAATTGATTGCCGCCAGTCTGGGCTATTTTGTCATGAAAAAAATTGCCGAAGCCCATGTCGAGGAATGCTACCGTGCGGCTAAAAATATCCAGCAAAAACAGGTCGCTCAAGGTTAAGCACATTTGAGCTCAATATTTTAAACAGCTGAGCCCGTGCTACTTCAGGCAGATTATTCTGCCTGAAGCTGTTTTAAAATGGCCTTTAACACCTCGACCCGTGCGGTATTTTTATCATCGGTCGCAATAATATGCCAAGGCGCATAATCGGTCGAGCTACGTTCAAACATGTCGGCTGCCGCTTTCAGATAATCCTCCCAACGTTCCCGGTTACGCCAGTCATCCTCAGTAATTTTAAAACGCTTATGCGGTGTATCTTCGCGTGCCTTGAAACGTGCGGCCTGTTCATCTTTGGAAATGGCCAGCCACAGTTTGATCACCACGGTTTGATGCTTGACCAGACTTTGCTCAAAACGGTTAATTTCCGCATACGCACGTTGCCATTCTGCGGCACTGGCAAAACCTTCTATCCGCTCTACCAGCACCCGCCCATACCAGGAACGGTCAAAAATACAGATATCATCATCGCTTTGCAGTTTGGTCCAGAAGCGCCATAAATAGGGACGGCTCAGCTCATATTTTTCTGGTGCGGCAATGGTATGAATTTCATATTCACGCGGATCCAGTTTTTTCACAATGCGCTTGATCGCGCCGCCCTTTCCAGCAGCATCCATGCCCTCAAACAGAATCACCACATTCCGCGGATCGGACCGCATCGCCTTGGCCACCTTAGCTGTTAATTTTTTCAGCTCCGGCTTGTAATCCTCTGCCTTGGCTCGAGTTTCGGCAGGATGTTTTAACAGTTCGGGAATCTTGGCCTGTTTCCATCGTCCACTGGCTCTGGCCGGATGATTGGGGCAATGCTTGAGAGCACCCAGAATATGCTGGGCAAATTGCTGGTCACGCTGCTGTTCATCTTCACCCTCAATAATGAACCAGTCTTCGGTAAAATGCTGACGCAAGCGCTGCAAGGTGTCGTACTGTTTTCTGTCGCGCCAGTCCAGACCATGCAGCTGATGCCAGTGCGCTTCACTCGGATCCATGGCATCCAGCCGTTTTTGCAGGGCTTTCCAGGACAGGTCAAACCAGACCTTGACCACATCGACATGATTATTTTTCAGGTCCTGTTCAAAGGCTTGCATCTCTTGCAGATAATGATTGAACTGTGCATTAGTGATCGGATCTGAAGCTTGCATAGCCCTGCTCAGCAGGTCGCTGTACCAGTTGCCAAACAAGACCATGATCTGTCCTTCGGCCGGAATAAAGCGCGCATAAGGCTGCCACAAAGTCTGTTTAGGCCCGGCCACTTGCGGTGCATCTGCTTTCACGCGCAAATAGCGCGGATCGACCCATTCACGCAGTTGCTTGACCGCTTCACCCTTACCGGCCAGCTCAATCCCGTTGACCAGAATCAACAGGCTTTTGGCATTTTTCTGGCCGCGTGTTTTTTTTAAATCATATTGAGCATCAATCAGCTCGACCGATAACTGATCTTCATCCATTAACTGAAATTGTGGTTGTTCCATGCGTATCTTCAACCCTGATGTTTTATTCTGTTTGCAGTATAACGATGAGTTTTGGCGCAAAAATAGCTCTGGCAACGTTTTTCACACGATTAAATTGGCTATTTAAACAACAGATTGACAGACAAATGCCCGATCTCTGTTCAATTTGTCATAGCAGGATTGCCCGGCAGCCTCTAAGATTCTTGCATTCTCAAACTATAATTGAAATCTCATGTCCAAACTTGCCGTTCTCGATGATCTGTTAGCGCATTATTATCAGCTGAGCTATCATACCCAACCGGACATTCTGAGCCGTTTACAGGATGTACAGGCCTGGCAGAAAGTTCGCATGCAGCGAACTCATCGCGCGCATTTTGCGGAAAAACCCAATCAGTTGATGGCCGAATATTTCCTGAACCGTCTCTATGGTGGTGCCGAATTTGATGCACTGGCAGCACAGATTGCCCGGCTGATGAAATATGCCCATAAAGCAGAAAAAGTGATTCCTGAAAATGCCATCAAAACCGGGACATTGGGTGTAGAACTGGCGATTCTAGCGGTACAGCTGGATGAGCAGGTCGCGATTCAGTTATTACAGGATTATCATCCGCATGAAACACTGACCGATGAGATGATGCGCCTGACCTATCTCAAACTGGATCAGGGTCAGGCACGGTTAAAACAACTGGCCTTGCTGGATCAGCTCGGTATGAGTCTGGATAAATACATGCGCTCCTTCGTGGTCTATGCGGCCTTCAAGATGTGTAAAGGCGCGGCCAATAAATATAACTTTCAAGTGATGTATGCGTTTATGCAGGATGGTTTCCTGGCCATGAAGCCGCTGAAATCGGCAGAAAAATTTGTCCGTGAATTTACCGCAACCGAACGCCAGATTATTGAGAAAGTGCATTCTGGCGATGCGTTGCCATTTCAATAAATAGCAGCGCAGTATTTCTGCCAAGCACACATTTTTCTGTATATTATTCATAACAATTGCATCATGATTGCTGAATAAGCCTTTAGAATCTGTCATGATGCAGACAATGCAAGATTAACCCGATTGATATGTTAGGAGTGACTCCAATGTCGAATGAAAATACAACGCCTACCCCTACCCCTGAGTCGGCACAACAGACAGACAAAGTGAGCCCATTCTTAACTGAACCTCTTCCACAAGGTACGCCGCAAGGTCAGCAACAATCCCTCGAACAACGCCTGACTGATACGCCAGTCACAGGCTCGGTGCCGAAATATAACCTGCCACGCGGTGCCAATACCGGCAACGTGGGTTCAACCACACATTTTGGTTATCAAACCGTAAACAGCGAAGAAAAGGCCCAGAAAGTGGCTGAAGTGTTCCATTCGGTGGCCAGCAAATACGACATCATGAATGACCTGATGTCTTTCGGGATTCACCGTCTGTGGAAACGTTTTGCAATCAATATGTCCGGTGTACGCCGTGGCCAGCAGGTGCTGGATATTGCCGGCGGTACCGGTGACCTGGCCAAAGTGTTTAGCCGTGAAGTGGGCCCGACCGGTCATGTGGTGCTGTCTGATATTAACGAATCGATGCTGAATGTCGGTCGTGACCGTCTGATCGATGCCGGCTGTACCAATGTCGATTTCGTACTGGCCAATGCTGAAACCTTAGAACCATTTGCAGACAACAGTTTTGATCTTTTGACGATTTCTTTCGGTCTGCGTAACGTGACTGATAAAGATGCCGCACTTGCATCGATGTATCGCGTACTCAAGCCAGGTGGTCGTTTACTGGTGCTGGAATTCTCTAAACCGGTATTTGAGCCATTCTCTAAGCTTTACGATCTGTACTCATTCACAGCCTTGCCAATCATGGGTAAAATCATTGCCAATGATTCTGAAAGCTATAAATATCTGGCTGAATCGATTCGTATGCATCCAGACCAGCGCACCTTAAAAGGCATGATGGAAAATGCCGGCTTCCAGAATTGTGACTATCACAACCTGACTGGCGGGATTGTTGCAGTTCACCGCGGTTTTAAACTTTAAGGTTCATTCCCTATGTGGTCAATTCTGGCACTCGGTGCTGTTGAACGCGTGATTCACCATGTCATTGATCTGGATGCGATTACCCGCATCCAGTTAAATGCCTTGTCTGGTAAAATGCTGCGGGTGGTGATTGCTTCGCCGCAGCTTTCGGTCGATGTGTTTTTTGATAAAGACAAGCTTCGTCTGGAGCCGACCGCGACTGGTCATAGTGAAGCATCTTCAATCTTTGAACAGCGTCCATTTGATGCTGGCTCATCTACAGTCACCGAAGCGACTGCAACCTTGCAGGTCAGCAATGTGGTGGAATTACTCAAGCTGCTGCTGTCCGATGAAGTCGGCAATATTCCACTGCAAGGTGACTACAAGTTATTGCAGGAAATCCAGCGCATCATGCAACAGGCCGAGCTGGATCTGGCGGCGCATTTAAGCCCCTGGATTGGCCCTGCACTGGCACATGAAATTGGCAAATTGCAACTGCTCCCTCAGCAACTGAAACGCACGTTGCAAAGCCAGCTGTTCTTTGCCGAAGATGCCCTAAAAGAAGACAGCGGTCTGTTTGCCCCACGCTGGCAAATGGATGACCTGAATCAGGACACCCGGATCCTGAATCAAAATCTAGATCGGGTTGAAGCGAAAATCCAGCAGCTTCATACCCAGATCGATGCTTCAAATCACTCTACTCAAGACTAGGTACGCCGCTTTATGATTCCGCATGTTTCACGTTTACTCGAACTTTGGCGCATCGCCGCGCACTATCGACTCGACACGTTGTTTCCTGCGGAAGAATTACCAGAAAAAGCCCGGCATATTCTGTCTCTGATCCGCATGCATCCGGCGGCCTGGTCCAGTCGTGAACGTAAAAACCCGCTCAAGCTAAAACTGGCTTTAGAGGAAATGGGTCCGCTGGCCATTAAAATGGGTCAGTTACTCTCTACACGTCGCGACCTGATTGCACCTGAACTGTTACAGCAACTGGTCTTGCTCCAAGATCAGGTCAAGCCCTTTGACAATGACGTGGCCAAGATGCGCATCCAGGAATCACTGAAAGCCGATGTGAATACCCTGTTTGCCCGTTTTGACACCCAGCCTCTGGCTGCTGCCTCGATTGCACAGGTTCATACCGCTGCCCTGCATGATGGCCGTGAAGTGGTGGTCAAGGTGACCCGTCCGAATATTCGCCAGCAGATTTTGCAGGATTTTGAAATTCTGCAATGGCTGGGGGACTTTCTGGAAAAACGTCTCGAAGCAGCGCGTGCCTTACATTTATCTGAAATCATTCAGGATTACCGCCAGATCATTTTAAATGAGCTGGACCTGACCCTGGAAGCGGACAATACCCGCCGCATGCGCCACCACTTTACCGGCTCGAGCATGATGTACGTGCCGGAAGTGTATATGGACAGCAAAGATGTGCTGGTGGCTGAGCGCATTACCGGAGTACCGATTTCAGATATCGCGACCTTTGACCGACTCGGCATGGATCGTGCCGATCTGGCGCGTAAAGGCCTGACCATCTTCTTTACCCAGGTATTCCGCGATAACTTCTTCCATGCCGACATGCATCCGGGCAATGTCTTTGTCGAAACCATCAATCCGAGCAATCCGCGCTTTATTGCGCTGGACTGCGCGATTATGGGTGAGCTGTCCAAACACGACCAGATGACCGTAGCACGCATGCTGCTGGCGGTCATGAACAGCGACTTCATGCAACTGATTCAGGTGGTGCATCAAGCTGGCTGGATTCCACCGGGTACCGATCAGGATGCTTTGGCTCGTGAAATGCGCCGCAGTGTCGGGCCGATGGTCTCTAAACCAATGCATGAGCTGGATTTTGCCGGTATTTTGATTGAAGTGATGGACATTGCCCGTCGTTTCCATCTGGAAATTCCACCGCAACTGATGCTGCTACTCAAAACACTAGTGCATGTCGAAGGCTTGGGAACCGACCTGTATCCGGAACTGGATATCTGGAGTCTGGCCAAACCGATCCTGACGGACTGGATCAAGGCACAAATGAATCCGCAGAAAAACCTGAAAGAACTGGGACAAAAAATTCCGGATTTGCTATTAGGGGCACAGGATCTACCAACCTTGATGATTGATAGCCTGAACGGTCTGAAAAACCAGTCAGCCTGGCATGCCAAACAGCTCAATGAACTGCAAAGCATGCGCCTGCAAATGGAACTTCAGCAAAAACGTAGCTGGATGTTTGGCAGTATCATGGCCATTCTGCTGTCGATTGCGATTATTTCACCATGGTTTGTGTCGGTGCTTCTGATTGTGCTAGCGAGTGTTCTTGCCGTCTGGCGAATTGCGAAATAATTTTTTAAATAGCCTGATTCGTCAGGCTTTTTTATGCTTAAATTATTGAAAAAATAAAACAAGAATATCCAAATGAAATATAGTTTTTTATGGGCACTGTATCGCCAGAATAGACAAAAAACCTTTCTCACTGCACTACTTTACAGCTTCCCAACATGGATAGATATTTTTTTCTATATCAACCAAACAGCCCATTGGCTGGCATGGTCCTCTGCTGCCAATACCACATTCTACCTCCTGATTCATAGTGACTATTTCTGGCTCATTGTCAGCTTTAACCTGCTTCCGTTGTTATTTCTATTCTGTCTACGACAAACACAGCTAATACTAGCTTTAAAAATATGGATAGGTATTGCAGGTAGTTTCTTTCTAATTCATGCTTTTTACTGGCCAAGCTATCCTATAACCACGCTTTTGATTATTTCATTTAATCTACCTTTTTTAAATTTACGCAATAAAGAATTCATGCACACTTACATCAACCCGATGCCATGACTCTCAAGTCACCTTAGGACATATCTTGCCATTGGGTCTAAAGACGCATCGATTAAAATAAGCACACACTTGGCTGGTATGGGTTGAATCATGGTACAGATTTTACAAAAACGGGCGCCTGCGCTGACGATTCGTGCTGGCCATCTGGCACGTGAGCTGATTCTGCAACAAGGATTACAACCTGAACAGGTCGATATTATCCCCGGTGCTGCAGGTGGCCCAAAAGGAATCGGGATTCAGGGTCTGGATCAGGCAATTTTTGGCGAGTTTTTCCCACGTGCCCCACAACGGCGTACTCTCGTTGGTTCCTCGATTGGTAGCTGGCGTTTTGCCAGTATGGCTGCACATGGGGCTCAACAGGGAACCGAGCGTTTAGCTGAGCTGTATACCAACCTTTATTTCCATAAAAAAATGACCCGCCAGGAGGTCAGCGAAGTTTGCCGCGGCATGCTACTCGACCTGGTACAAGGCAAGGAAAATGATCTGGTCAATCATCCGGATTATCATCTCGCTGTGATTTCAATTAAAGCCAAGCACATTTTCCAGAGTGACAAAGCGCTGCCTTTACTGGCTTCTGTAGCCGGAATCGTCGGAACGACTGCTGTTGCACGTAAACACAGCCGTCATTTTATGCAGCGTGTGATTAGCCAGCCGAATATGGGGGAACAATTTCAAATCGCGGAAGATGGATTTACTACACATTATCATGCCCTGACCGAGCAGAGTGTATTGTCCTGGCTGATGGCCTCGGCGTCGATTCCCGGGGTAATGGCAGCGGTGAACAATATTCCGGATGCACCGCAGGGTTATTACCGCGATGGTGGCCTGATTGACTATCACATTGACCTGCCCTTTCAGAGCAAAGGCATTGTGCTCTATCCACATTTTACTGACAGCATTACCCCCGGCTGGTTTGACAAGTTATTTAAACGTACCTCAAATCCGGAAAATCAGGCACGCACCTTGTTGCTTTCTCCATCGCAGGACTATCTGCAAAGTTTGCCTTTAGGCCGCTTACCGGATCGTAAGGATTTTACCCTGAAGGGCCTAGATCAGGCAGAGCGGATCAAATTATGGAAAGCCTGTATTGCTGAAAGTCAGCGTTTAGGCGATGAATTTTTGGAACTGGTCGAGAAGCAAAATTTTGCTGAGGTCATGAAAGGCTTGTAATTGACCGAGAGTGCCCGATTATTTGTATAATTGCCTTCATTTTGTGAACTGTTGAGATTTATGCAGAAGTTTTTAGTGGTCCTGCAATACCTGTGTCTGGCCTTTGCCGTCTATCTGACTTATAGCGTGAGCATGTCGCTGTATAACCAAGATTTTGTCCTGATGGAGCTGGTCGCTGATATTGGTACGATTCTGATCTGTATTGACTTGGGCGTGTTTTTATTTAGCAGTAAAACCAAAACAGGCATTACCATGGAAGAATATGCCAAACGACTGGAACAGCCACCGTCGAAACTGGTTTATGTGACACGAAAAATGGGGCATCTGGGTATTTTGCTGATTATTACCAGCTGGATTGTACCGATGATCAATTCATAAAAATCAGATATAAAAAAACCTCCCGATGGGAGGTTTTCTTTTAGCAATTAAAGATTACTTTGAACCTTTAATCCCTGCTTGTAATAACAATGCGCCTAAACCACCAATTTTTTGCTCTTGTGGTTTAGCCACTTGAGGTTTCTTGCCCTGAGGACGCTCACCTTGCGGACGCGCTTGCTGTGGACGTTTGCCTTGAGGCTTACGCTCACCGCGCTGTTCATTGTTTTCACGACGTGGCTGACGTGGTGCTTTTGCCGGCGCTTCAGAACCTTCAGGACGCATCGATAAGTTCACACGATTACGTTCAGCATCCACATTCAAGACCCGCACTTGCACGATTTGACCCGGTTTCACCACTTTATGCGGATCCGCGACAAATTCATTGGCAAGTTCAGAAATATGTACCAAACCGTCTTGATGCACACCGACATCGACAAATGCACCGAAGTTAGTGACATTGGTCACCACACCTTCAAGCTGCATGCCTTCAGACAATTGCGCAACTTCAGTAATGTCATCACGGAACTTCGCCGTACGGAATTCTGGACGCGGGTCACGACCCGGTTTTTCCAGTTCGCTTAAAACATCTTTGATAGTTGGCAGACCGAACTTCTCATCTGCAAATTCTTCAGCATTGACCTGACGAATGATTTCAGTATTGCCAATGATATCTTTCACTGTCGTCGCTTTCGCTTCAACAATTTTAGATACAAGTGCATAAGATTCTGGATGCACTGCAGATGCATCTAATGGCTCAGAACCATCTTGAATACGCAAGAAGCCTGCTGCCTGCTCAAAAGTACGCTCGCCTAAACGTGGCACTTTCTTCAAGGACTGGCGATTATCAAAACGGCCATTTTCCTTACGGAATTCCACAATTTGCTGTGCAATCGATTTATTCAGACCTGCGATATAACCCAAAATCGCCGCAGATGCCGTGTTGACATCGACACCCACCGAGTTCACACAGTCCTCTACCACTGCTTCAAGGGTTTTCGCCAGACCAGTCTGATTCACATCATGTTGATACTGACCCACACCAATCGATTTCGGATCGATTTTTACCAGCTCAGCCAATGGATCCTGTAAACGGCGTGCAATTGACACTGCACCACGAATCGACACATCCAGCTCTGGCAGTTCTTGTGATGCCAGTTCTGATGCTGAATATACCGAGGCACCTGCTTCAGACACAGATACACGCGTCAGTTTAAGATCGCTGTTCGCAGCCATCATTTCAGCCACTAAAGCTTCAGTTTCACGGCTTGCCGTCCCATTACCCACTGCAATCAGGTCAACATTGAACTCGCGGCATAAACGTGCCAGTTCAGCCAATGAACCTGCTTTATCATCTTTGGGTGCAAATGGATAAATCGTGCTGTGCGCCAGCACATCACCCGATGCATTCACCACAGCCAGTTTCACACCGGTACGGATACCCGGGTCAACGCCCAGAGTGGTGCGCGCGCCTGCAGGAGCAGAAAGCAGTAAATGACGCAAGTTTTCAGCAAATACGTTCATGGCTTCTGTTTCAGCAGCCAGACGTTTTTCAGTCAGCAATGAATGTTCAATGCTTGGACGCACTTTGCCAAGCCAGAACAGTTTTGCAGTTTGCTTCAAGAAGTCCTGACGTGCTTGCGGCTGAATCGTGTCTAAATTGTATTCAGTCTCAATGCGTGCCAATGGTGCAGCATCTTCGCCATCCACTTTCAGGCCCAGGACGTTTTCTTGACGGCCACGCAGCATCGCCAATAAACGATGTGAAGGCACTTTGTTCAGGTTTTCAGAGAAATCGAAATAATCACGGAATTTTTTACCGACTTCTTTCTTTTCTTCAGAAGCAACCAAACTTTTCAGCACTGCAGTTTTGGCAAAAGTGGCTTTCAGTTCAGTGGTCAGCGCGATATTTTGTGCCCAGTCATCAATCAGGATATGCTGGATCGCATCAAGCTGGCTTTCAGTATCTGGATAATCGTCATGGCTAAAACCGGCCAATGCGTCGCTTGGATCTACCGCTTCAGCAAAAATTTTCTCGGCGATTGGGCCTAAACCGGCTTCCTTGGCCTTAAATGATTTACTGGTACGTTTTGGACGGTACGGTGCGTAAATTTCTTCTAATGCATTTTTGGTTTCAGCTGCATTCACACGCGCCAACAAATCATCAGACAATTTATCTTGTTCTTTGAGTGATTCAATCACCTTGTCACGGCGCTCATACAAATCACGCAAGTATGATAGACGCGTATCGAGTTGACGTAATTGCGTATCGTCTAAGCCTTGCGTTACTTCTTTACGGTAACGTGCAATAAAAGGAACACTGGCACCTTCATCAATAAGCTTGATGGCAGCTTCAACTTGGTTTGGACGTACGGCAAGTTCTTTTGCCAACTGCTGAACTAAGTCAGTCATCGTGTTTGATCCCACAAGGATAAGTACTAAATGGCATGATTATAAAGACCGGGCCTATAAAATCCACCATTGTTTTTATTAATTTGTCTCAACTTTATATTATGAAGTGCGACAGTTTTCAGCTTTTCTGAATATAGTTTGCATGAACTTTGCTTTTTATCTCGCTCCAAATCATATTTTTTGTCCATTTAGATGTATATATTTGGTATCTATGTCTTGATTTTAACTGCAATATTTGGTGCTTTAGAGCATAGTCAATTAATATCAATGAATCGTATACTCAAAGCATATTTCATTTTTTGTTTATGACGACAATAAAGAATAAAGGAGCATCTCATGAGTTTAGTTGTACCTGCTGAAAAAGCCGATGCCGTACATACCGAAACAGACCGAGTCGAACGCATCTTGGTTGTTGATGATGATGTTCGTCTGCGTACCCTATTGCAACGTTTTCTCGAAGATAAAGGCTTTGTGGTGAAAACTGCACACGATGCCACGCAGATGGATCGACTTTTACAGCGGGAACTGTTTTCTCTGATCGTGCTCGACTTTATGCTTCCGGTCGAAGACGGTTTAAGTATCTGTCGTCGTTTACGCCAATCCAATATCGATACGCCTATTATTATGCTAACCGCGCGCGGCAGCGATTCTGACCGTATTGCAGGGCTTGAAGCCGGTGCGGACGATTACCTGCCTAAACCGTTTAATCCGAATGAATTGCTGGCGCGTATTCGTGCGGTATTGCGTCGTCAAGTGCGTGAAGTACCGGGCGCACCGAGCCAGCAAATGGAAGTGGTCTCATTTGGCCCCTGGTCACTGGATTTATCAACCCGTACATTGACCCGTGAAGGTCAAGTCGTGACTTTAACCACAGGTGAGTTTGCGGTATTGAAAGCTCTGGTTCAGCATCCACGCGAACCGCTCACCCGTGACAAGCTGATGAATCTGGCGCGTGGTCGTGAATGGGGTGCCATGGAACGTTCGATTGATGTTCAGGTGTCACGTTTACGCCGTCTGGTTGAAGAAAATCCGGCGCGTGCGCGTTATATCCAGACCGTTTGGGGGGTGGGTTATGTGTTTGTTCCAGATGGTGCGGAGTAAATTAATACCTTGATTCATGACGGAGTCTGATGGTTTAAGCTCATTTATAGGGTTTAACCTGCGGTTCGCCTTACTTTTGTTTCGACAAAAGTAAGCAAAACCATTGTCATCCGCAAAACTCGACAACCTCCGTCATTCAAGCAATTCTCTCGCAGAAACATCATTGACCATCTTGAGTCGTGCCTCAAACAGTTGCGGATGACCTTAACGTGTATCCAACTACGGGGGAAGCCTCCCCTTTTGAGCAAAAGGACGCAGTGTGAAACTCGACCCCATCGACCCACAAAAATTTACCGATTTTGTTACCTACTCAGAAAAAAAACGCACCCGTGGGGAACGCTTTCTGGACAAGATCAAACCGCGTTCTGCCGCCATGCGTACCACAGTTCTGGTGGTCTTTGTGGTCTGTTTCAGCCTGTTCATGTCTTTGTGGTTCTTCTGGCGTACCTTATTTTTACCTGAAATCCAGCAACATGCGCGCTATCTGGCCATGGAACTGGAAATTCTCAATAATCCCGATCTGCGCCTGTATCATAAACAGCAGGAAGTCGATATTGATACCTGGTTAAAAAACCGCGTTGGTATTGAATATGTGACCAATCCGGCAGAGTATCCCACTGTCCGGGAAAAAGTGATTGCAGAATTTTTTACCCGGCAGATCGAAACCAAGCTGGCCAAAGAACTACGTATTGAAGAAGCCACAGTCTATTTCCAGTTTAAACCAAGCCCGCGCATCTGGATTCAGACCCCTGAAATGAATGGTCACTGGGTGCAAGAGCCTTTAAAAACCTATGCCAATTATAGTAATGAGCTGATTCTGGGCTGGTTACTGGGCACGCCGATTATTGTCGGCATTATTATCCTGACCTTGGTGCGTCAGCTCAACCGTCCTTTACGCCGCTTGCAGAATGCCGCCAACAGTTATAGCCGCATTGGTTCAGCACCTTATCTGGACACCAATCATGGCCCACTGGAAATCCGTCAGGTCAATCATGCCTTTAACCAGATGATTTATACCTTGGACCAGACCGAGCGGGAACGCCGCATCATGCTGGCCGGTATTTCACATGACTTGCGCACGCCTTTAACGCGGATTCGTCTCAGTGCCGAAATGATGCCCGATGAAGACTTTCTCAAAGAAGGTCTGATTTATGATGTGGAAGATATGGACGCGATTCTGGATCAGTTCATTTCCTATATGCGCGATGGTTCCGATGAAGAACCACAGGACACCAATGTCAATGTATTGCTTCAGGAACTGGTCAAGCAGTTTAAACCGCTCGACATCCGTTTCAGTCCGCAAGAAATACCGATGATTCAGGCGCGCAGCATGTCGCTAAAAAGACTGATTGGCAACCTGATCAATAACTCAAAACGCTATGGTTCAGAACCGATTGAAATCTCTGCACATGTCGAGGAAAACCAGCTGTTAATTTGTGTTGCAGATCATGGCGAAGGCATTCCGGAAGATCAGATTGAAGCGCTGATGCAGCCTTTTGTACGGGGAAATTCAGCACGAACCGTCCAAGGCAGTGGCTTGGGACTGGCTATTGTGAAACGGATTGTCGATATTCATCAAGGTCAATTACGCATTCATAATCGCCCTGAAGGTGGACTTGAAGCCATCATCTCACTCCCCTTGAATCAGCTTAACCCAGAGACGCCTCCCCCAGCCACCACACTTGATAAAATCCGCCAAACACTGACTGATCGCTTTTAAGAAACGATCAGTCAGTGAGCAAATGATTTTGTAGTTTTTCTATACAATTCATTTTATATTTCATTAATTCAATCACTTAAAAATCATCATTTTTTATTATACCTACATTTAGCTAAAAAATTAGACCTTAGCCTAACACCTATGCACAATACATTTTTTGAGCGGTACAATCCGTCTCATAGTTTAAGAATTAATGAGAGTTAAAATGTCTTTAGATCGTATCCGTTTAGCCTCCCTACACAACAAAGTCATCAGTCCAGAACAAGCGGCTGAATTCATCAAAGATGGCATGACTGTGGGTATGAGTGGCTTTACTCGCGCGGGTGAAGCGAAGGCGGTTCCTTTAGCTTTAGTTCAACAAGCAAAAGCAAATCCATTAAAGATCACGTTAATTACTGGTGCATCACTAGGAAACGATCTAGACAAACAACTGACTGAAGCTGGCGTACTGGCACGTCGTTTACCGTTCCAGGTCGACAACACTTTACGTAAGGCGATCAACAACGGCGAAGTGATGTTCATCGACCAACATTTGTCTGAAACTGTTGAACAAATGCGTAACCAACAGCTGAAAAAACCAGATGTTGCGATCATTGAAGCGGTTGCAATCACTGAAGATGGCGGCATCATTCCAACCACATCTGTAGGTAACTCTGCAAGCTTTGCAATCTTTGCTGAAAAAGTAATTGTAGAAATCAATACCAACTTAAGCCCGGCATTTGAAGGCTTACACGATATCTATATCCCGTCATACCGTCCAACGCGTCAAGCGATTCCTTTGACTCAAGTGGATGAGCGTATCGGGACACATGCGATCAATATTGATCCAGCAAAAATTGTCGGTATCGTATTCAACAATGACTTGCACGACTCACCATCTACAGTGACTGCACCAGATGATGAGACGCAAAGCATCGCCAATCATTTGATCGCTTTCTTTGAAAAAGAAGTGGCTGAAGAGCGTCTACCGAAAAACTTAGGTCCATTACAGGCGGGGATTGGCTCAATTGCCAACGCAGTATTGACCGGTCTGAAAGATTCGAACTTCGAAGACTTGATCATGTACTCAGAAGTACTACAAGACTGTACCTTTGAGTTGATTGATGCAGGCAAAATGAAGTTTGCTTCAGGTTCTTCGATTACCCTGTCTGCTAAATATGGCGAGAAAGTATTTAACAACCTGGAACAATACAAAGACAAACTGGTATTACGTCCACAGGAAATTTCGAACCATCCTGAACTGGTACGTCGTTTAGGTATTATCGGTATCAACACGGCACTTGAGTTTGATATTTACGGTAACGTGAACTCGACTCACGTCTGCGGTACCAAAATGATGAACGGTATTGGTGGTTCAGGTGACTTCGCACGTAATGCGCACCTGGCGATCTTCGTGACCAAATCTATTGCGAAAGGTGGCGACATCTCTTCTGTAGTGCCTTTTGCTTCACATATCGACCATGCGGAACACGATGTAGATATTCTGGTAACTGAACAAGGTTTGGCAGATCTTCGTGGTTTAGCGCCACGTGAGCGTGCCCGTGCAGTGATTGATCACTGTGCACACCCCATGTATCGTGATGCCCTGAATGATTACTTTGACCGTGCTTCTGCAAAAGGCGGCCATACGCCTCATCTGCTTCGTGAAGCGCTGTCTTGGCATTCAAACTTCGAAGAAAATGGTCACATGCTGGCTGTTGAAGCTGCAGTAAAAACTGCATAATTGACTGCATTCGAAAAACGCCCTACGGGGCGTTTTTTTATGGGATTTTTATCTTTCTTGAATAGCCATAAGCAGACTCTCTGGACAAAATCATCAGGCTATCATTCATATTCTCGTCCAATCTTCATGCTGCCAATATGCTGTAGAAATCCCCTTCTGATGCTCAAGGACTTTAAATTCTGATTCTTCACCCTCATACTTAAACACAAGAGTAAATTAGAGACATGACATGCGCGTAGATATCTGGTCAGATGTGGTTTGCCCCTTCTGCTATATTGGTAAAAAACGTTTAGAAGCAGCTGCACAAGAAGCAGGCATTGAACTTGAAGTGCATTGGCACAGTTACCAGCTCGACCCTGAAGCACCAGTGCGCCAGGAAGTGTCCAATTCTGAGCGTCTGGCACAAAAATATGGTCGTAGCGTAGCTGAAGTCGAAGAAATGCAGCGTAATATTGCCGAGATGGCCAAAGCTGAAGGCATTGAATTTAACTGGGAAGGTGCCAACTCAGGCAATACTTTCAATGCGCATCGTATTATTCATCTGGCGCAAAGCAAAGGTTTGGGTACTGATGCACAGGAAGCTTTCTTCTATAGCTATATGACGCAAGGCTTGGCCATTGGAGAGCGTGAAACACTGGAAGATGTCGCAGCACGTATTGGCCTGAATCCGGTCGAGGTCGATGATTTACTGGACTCTGATGAATTTTCCGATTTTGTCAAATTTGATCAGGAAGTGGCACAGGATCAGCTCAAAGTGACTGGTGTACCTTTCTTTGTTTTTGATCAACGTGTGGCCTTGGCAGGCGCGCAGCCTAAAGACGTGTTCTTGCAGGTTTTTGAGAAAGCGCTGGAGACTGCAGCAGAAAATCCGGCTGAATAATACTCAACAGAGAGTTGCAATACGCCTAGGCAATCGAACTCAGAAAATTTATAAAAACATCCCCATTTCAGATGGGGATGTTTTTTGCATGTCATTTACACTCATTGACTTAGTCGACCAGAAAACTAATTTTTAAATTTACACGATATTCCGTGATTTTATTTTCTTTGATGACCACCTTCTGTTCATTGATCCAGGCACCTTGTACATTTTTGATGGTTTCTGTGACTTTTTGAATACCGGTTTGAATCGCATCTTCAAAGCTTTTCGTACTGCTTGAATTAACTTCCACCACTTTTGCAATTGCCATAATGAAACTCTCATTGTAAACATGAATGAAAATCCATCTTAGTTCATTCCCACAGGATTGCAGCAGCGCGTAAACAAGCGACAGCAAAAACTTACATGGATTGAACAAAGCTTTCATCTGAGCAGATGAAAATCTGTTGACCTTATTTTGGCAGTTCATGATATTCAAATTTCCATTGTGACTAACAACCATAAAAGCCCCGTAAACAGCCGAAACCCAGACTAGAGCAAATACACTAATATATTGTTTTGTAGAATAATTTTTCTAATTTTTAGGTGCTGCTTTTGCCGAATCTATCATTTTCTATTCAGCCTTATTTGCTATGATTTCACCCGAATCAAGTTTAAATACTCTCCCCTCTGTTCAAGTTGTTGAACACCCTGATATTAAAGGTCGTCCCATGAATGCTCTTAAATTTGCTTTCGCAGCAACTGTTATGGCTTTTTCTGTTCAAGCATCAGCGCAAATGGCACAAGTGGTTTATCTGCCAGACTTTCCGGCAAGCAAAGCACCTGCTGAAACTGTAAATACAGAAACTGCAACGCCGGCAACTGAAAAAACTGCTTAATACCCAACAAGTTTTTATGCAAACAGGCTGATTGATTCAGCCTGTTTTTTTATATCGATTTAATTTAGCTGCTCTCTGAAGAAAATCTGTATTTTAAAAATTATCGATCATTTCATATTTTGTTATTTTCCATTGATATTGATCGCTTTTTTGTCATTAAATTTACTAGTTTATAAATATAAAACAGTTAAAATAAATCACTATTTCATGTGATCTACGCATATAATTGTAGCAATATAAAAATACTGATAATACAAAAGCATTGTTATGAACAGACTTCAGGCATTGG
This sequence comes from Acinetobacter sp. YH12200, assembly GCF_013418175.1. Lineage (NCBI taxonomy): Bacteria > Pseudomonadati > Pseudomonadota > Gammaproteobacteria > Moraxellales > Moraxellaceae > Acinetobacter > Acinetobacter sp. YH12200. The sequence continues at coordinate 106,995 of NZ_VPCO01000002.1, read as the reverse complement.
TGCAGGGCAAAATTTCACCTCAGTCCATTTCTATTGATTTTCTGATTGAAATGGCAGAACGCCATACAGATCCTCATTCTGCTGAATACAAATTAATCGAGTTGGCGCTGAATATGGTGCTGGCCCAAACTTTGGATAAAGCGCTAAAACATATCTAGAGATATAAAATGAATGCTTTAAAAAAAGCACACTTAGTCAAGGAATTACATGAATTGATCCAGCAACTGGAGCATCAGGCTCTACCTCTGTACGACGTGGCCCGTTTCAAAAAAAGAATTCGTGATATCTTTAATCTTTGTGATGAACCTATTTTTAAAAATCAGATTTTAGCGTTTAAAGCCCAGACCCAGCCTGAACTTGCTGCCTATCAATTTTCTGCCAGTACCCCCTATCATCTAAGTTTTCGTGGTTATTTCACCGAGATTCCAGCTCTGGAAAAGGCACTGTATACCCAGCCAGATATAGGCTGGGCAGTTCTACATCATCCTGAGCGTGGCTGGCAGGTCTGGCTAATTCCGGCACCGAAGCATCCTGCACTAAACAGTGAATGGAATGAGTTACAACAATGTTCTATCTGGCTGTCACAGCAACAATTGACAACCGGTCTGCAAGCGGCTCCTCCATTGACTGTACCGGCCTTATCCCTGAATGAAGCAGAAGCCAGCTTAAAAGCGGCGGCCACGACTCGATATCATCGTGGCCGACAAAAAGCAAAAATCAACTCATTAAGCTTAAATCATTCAGATGAACCACACATTCAGATACAGGCCACGTCTGAGTATCTAGATCATCCATTACCCACTGAAACTGCGATTGTGCAGGAAAAAATTATTGTCCCAGAAGTGATCGATTTTCCCACCGAGATTCAACTGGGAGACGTGATTGCACAGGTTCAGCCTTTGACTCCGGAAGATACCAATCTCCAGCGGCTTTGTGCTTTAGAATTGGAGCCTGATGTCGGGCATCCAGCCTATCTGGATATTGTGCTGTACTATGCCGCAGAAGATCACTGGCAGGCACGCCAAGTTTATTTGGTGGAGCAGCTGAATCGGCAAGGCCAGTTTATTAAATATCTGATGCTTTTGGGTGCATCAAGTCAATTACAGGCGCACTATTGTATTGAGCATTGGTTGAGTCAGCATCAGTATCAGGCTGCTGCGATTAAATCGCTGTCGTGGCCTCAATTAAGTACAGGTTTCACGCAATTGCATCTGTTGTCAAAAGCCTATTTGCAACAAGCAGAAATAGTCTGGACACAACCCGATTATTATCCTTATATTCCGGCAGATTCGATTCAGAAACAAAAATTTATCTCATTTGAGGAAGCCCTTGCGGATTTCTCTACACCGATACTCTTATTGCAAGAACATCAGCGAATACGCGTGATTCATGGTGAAAAACGCCTGTCTCTCGCAGAGGATGAACTGGCCTATCCATCTATCTTGCTGCAACGTGATCAACAGCTAAACTGGCAAAAAATTCACACGATTATTTTAATGATGTCGCAACCCATTCAGGTCATGGAGCTTTATCAGGCAATTCAGACTCAAATCATTGAATAATTGCTGTTATTTTGTAGCTTTAACTTGCTTTTTATCGCTATATTTAAGAAAACTACAGCTGAATAAAAGAATACAAGAGTAATAAATATCTCATGCAAATAAATCGAATTACTCAGATCTTCCTGCTCTCTCTTGGCGTGGGAATCAGCAGTAGCATGTCTTGGGCAAATTCAGTAAAAGATGCTTCTTCAGACCAGGAAAAAAGCTCGGAGAATGTTGAGCCGGCACGTTCAGGACTGCTGGATCAAATTCCGCGTTTGATTGATGCAACACCAACCATTCTTCCAGAGCAGTCGAATACCGCCATCGTCCCGCCAACGTTAGAAACGGAAAATCATTCATGGGCCGATCAGAAACAGAAAGGCATCCGAGAATGGGCAGATCGTACTGCGCATAAAATTGATAACTGGTTTGGTGAAACTGATCCGGATCAGCCGGCTGCCGCCACACTGCGTGTCATTTTGGATAATCGCTGGGATGAATATGAGGGTTATGAGATTAAGCCCCGTATCCGTGGCAGAATCAAACTTCCCACTTTAGAGCAAAAGCTGAGTCTGGTCTTCGGTGATGACAGTCTGGACAATGAATTAGACAGTAATGTCGCGATTACCAATGAAAATCCGGCAACATCTGGAGATAAGCGTCTCGATACCAAGCGCGCACGCCAGGATAACAGCTCATTCGCCTTACGCTGGTCGGAATGGTCAGACCGGATTCCTTTTGAAACCGATCTGGATCTGGGTTTACGCTCCGGAGATGATATTTACCTGCGCGTCAAAGCCAGTAAAGATTGGACACTGGAAAATGACTACTTTTTTCATGCCGAACAGATTTATCGCTACGGGATTCAAAGTGAAAACTATTTGCGTACCAATCTGGAACTGATCCATGCCCGTCCCAATCAGGCATTTTTTTCCAATCAGCTCAGTCTGACCTATGCAGATGATCAAGATGATGATCTGACCTGGGACAACTATACCTTTAGGCAACATCAGTTTTTTCAGGACAACCGTTTTAGCTATGGTATTTATACTGGCGGTTATCTAAATGACAAGGATCTGCGTCTGAATCGCTGGGGACCGTATGTGTCCTGGAGACAGCCTTTTTTACGTGAATGGTTTTTTGTCCAGACCGACCTCAACTATCTGAATGATCATCGCGAAGATCGTGATCACTATGTTGGTGCTTTGGTGCGTTTAGAGGCATTGTTTTAAACTCAAGCGCGGTGCAAAGCTAAAAAATCCCTCCGTAGAGGTAATGCTGATCAGTTAAGGAGTTTAGAAATAGACTCTTTAACTTTTTAGTCGTTCACGACGGAGTCTTAAATTTATAAATCAAATACTTAAAAATAATTTGTTACTTTGGTTTCGCCCAAATGAGAAGCGAAGCTTCGCAAGGAAGGCATCTTGCGAAGCAACACTCCTCACCGCAAAACTCGTCAACCACCATCGATTAGTAAATTTGTCGCAGAAACAATCATTTTTAAATCTTGCAGTGCAATACACCTCATGCCTTAAACAGTTGCGGATGACTTTTCTATCTATCAGATATAATCATGAATTTGAAAAAGAAAATGCCAGTCAATTCCTTAACTGACTGGCATTACTCCGTAGAGGGATTTTTTAGCTTAGAGCATCATGTATTAAGCAAGCAACAAGCTATTGATACGCTTCACATACTCAGCAGGATTTTCTGGTAATCCGCCTTCTGCAATCACCGCCTGATCAAAGATCACATTGGCCAGATCGTCAAACTGCGCTGAGCCATCCAGTTTTTTCACCAAAGGATGTTCCGGGTTGATTTCCAGAATCGGCTTCATATCCGGTACAGGCTGACCTGCATCTTTTAGCATACGGATTAATTGTGGAGATAGTTCCCCTTCTCCAGTCACCAGACAGGCCGGTGAATCGACCAGACGCGTAGTCACGCGCACTTCTTTGGTCTTGTCTTTGAGTGAATCAGTCAGCTTCTCGACCACCGGTTTAAACTGGGCTGCGGCTTCTTCAAGTGCTTTTTTCTCTTCAGCATCCTGAAGATCGCCCAAATCAACTGCACCCTTAGACACGTTTTGCAACGGCGTGCCATCGAACTCATTCACAAAGTTCATCGCCCATTCATCTACGCGTTCGGTCATGAGCAGAACTTCAATGCCTTTCTTCTTGAACAGTTCCAGCTGCGGTGAATTCTTTGCAGCATTCAGGCTGTCTGCAGTCACATAATAGATGGCTTTCTGGCCATCTTTCATGCCTGCTTTATAGTCTGCCAATGACGTGCTGACTTCATCATTGTTCGAGGTTGCATAACGCAGCAGTTTCAAAATACGTTCACGGTTGGCAAAATCTTCACCCAGGCCTTCTTTCAACACTGAAGCAAATTCCTGATGGAAAGTCTTGAATTTTTCCTGATCTTTTTCATCTTCAGATTTGGCCAGATGATCCAGAATCGTCAGGATACGGCGGGCATTCCCGTCACGGATGGTTTTCACATCGCGGCTTTCTTGCAGTAACTCACGGCTGACGTTCAGTGGTAAATCGGCACTGTCTACCACGCCTTGTACAAAGCGCAGGTAATTCGGAATCAGATTATCCGCATCATCCATAATAAAGACGCGTTTCACATACAGCTTGATGCCGGCTTTTGATTCACGGGTGAAAATGTCATGTGGGGCTTTGCTTGGAATATACAATAACTGGGTATATTCAGTACTGCCTTCCACCCGGTTATGCGCCCAAGCCAATGGCGCCGTGAAATCATGGCTTAAGTTTTTATAGAACTCGACATATTGTTCTTCAGTAATTTCAGACTTGCTCCGTGTCCAGAGTGCGCTGGCCGAGTTAATCGCTTCCCACTCATCAGTCTTGACATACTGGCCACCTTTCGGTGTTTCACCTTCAGCCGCTTCTTCCTCCTGCCAGACTTCTTTTTGCATCTGGATTGGCAGGCTGATGTGGTCTGAGTATTTATTAATAATTTGCTTAACCTTATGGCTTTGCAAATAGTCCAGCGCATCGTCACGCAGATGCAGAATAATATCGGTACCACGACCTGCTTTTTGAATTTGTTCAACTTCAAATTCACCAGTACCGCCACTAATCCAGCGTACACCTTCAGATGCATCTGCACCGGCACGACGTGATTCTACCGTGATCTTGTCTGCCACAATAAAACCTGAATAGAAACCGACCCCAAACTGGCCAATCAGCTGGGCATCGGCCTTCTGGTCACCGGTCAGTTTAGACATAAAGTCTTTGGTGCCCGATTTGGCAATGGTGCCTAAATTATCAATAGCTTCCTGTTCGCTTAGACCAATTCCGTTATCTGAAATGGTAATGGTCTTATTCTCTGCATCAAGGCTGACACGAACACGTAAATCCGGATCATTTTCATAAAATTCGGGATGATTGATCCCTTCAAAACGCAATTTGTCACAAGCATCCGAGGCATTCGAAATCAGTTCGCGCAGAAAAATTTCAGGGTTTGAATAAAGCGAATGGGTCACGAGATGTAGTAACTGAGCCACTTCAGCCTGGAAACTATGTTTTTGTGCGTTAGACTCACTCATTAATCACTCCTTTTATTTTAAATACAGGTCAATACTGTTGCCTATATGAATGGAGTGAGTTCCTCAATTTTCAATAGTCAGTGGTATATTTTTTCACAAGATATTTTTGAGCACTTGATCTGGCAGGGTTTTAATCTTTGCCAGACCGACTGTCAGACTTAATAAGGCCCAAGCTTATAAATGCGCTGAAACTGCAAGTCCAGTTGCTGTTGACGCATATTATAGACTTGGTTCAGGCAAGAGACCGATTCCAGACACTGGTCGCGAAACTGCAACCATTTGACCTGATCGCGCTGTATCACTGAACGCGTGCCCATGGGAACCATACGCCGTAAGATATGATAGCTGGTACTCATTTTGACATCGGCATCATTAAGCAGACGATGTTCACAAATGGCTTTTTCGGTCACGGTTTCAGCTTTCTGACAATCAAAACTTGCGGCATAGGCAGGTGCGACCAACAGGCCGCAGAAGATCACAATACTCTTCATTAAAAATCTCATGCTGATCTTCCTTATTATTCAATTATTAAGTCGTATTCAATTAATATTTACTTTATTCGTTTTAATATATTTGAACATTGCCAATCTGCTCAATTTCAATAGGTTATAAATCGTTGTTATTTTGAAAAAAAAGCCTCATACAAGATGAGGCCTTTGGAAAATCAATCCAGAAATATGAAAGCTTAGAATTTATAGCTATAGCCGACTGTATATACCCAAGGATTTACCTTTAATTCACCCAAGTCGACTTTTGTACCATCAGGCGTTGTCAAAGTAAGATCTGTTTCAACTTGAGCGTAGCGAACATCTGCAAATACACCCCAGTTTTTAGCATCGGCTGGCTGGAAGTTAAAACCAACCTGACCGGCTACACCATAAGCGACATCTGCATCAAGCTTATGACCTGGTAATGCAATTTCCTCATCCCAAGGAACCACTACGGTTGCACCAATACCGACATAAGGAGTAAAGCGAGTTGAATTTTTAAAGTTGTATTTAGCAGTAATCGTTGGTGGTAAGTGCTTAAACTCAGCTGTTTTCTCACCAAAAGCTTCAGTTGCAACATCATGCGTAAATGGCGTTGCTAAAAGAACTTCTACTGACAGAGGTGAATTTTCAAAAAAATACTCAACAGATGGAGTAAAACCAATTTCATTACTTACTTCTGCTTTTCCAGCAATATTCAATGTCCCGTTGTCGTCATTCTGTGGCGCCAATACAGAACCACCGACTTTCACTTGCCATTGACCTGCCATCGCAGATGCAGAAAGACCCATTAATGCAATTATAGCAACTTGTTTTAACATTTTAAAATACCCCACTGGAAGATTATTTATTAAGAATTTAAATATTAATTTAATGATAAACGTGGAGGGATTTAATATGCAATAGAGATTATAAAACTAAATTATAAATATTATTTAAGTTATTGTTTTTATATATTATTTATTTTAAATATACTAAATTGGTTGGTTTTAATACCAACTAATCTAATCAGATTTAAATAAGGTTATTTAAAGAAATAAACTCATTTTTATATTTAAAACTATTAAAACATGTATTTTAAATATATATTATAAAGCTATTTAAAATACTCCTTGAGTGAATTTAATATTCACTCAAGTCCGTATAATTAAATTACAGCACCATCGCCGCAATCCAGCCAAAAATCATCAGCGGGATATTAAAATGAATGAAAGTTGGAACCACACTGTCTTTCATATGGTCATGCTGACCATCCATATTCAGACCGGATGTTGGGCCTAGAGTTGAATCTGACGCTGGAGAGCCGGCATCGCCTAAAGCCGCCGCAGTCCCGATAATGGCAATGGTCGCAGCCGGGCTGAAACCAAACTGGATACACAGCGGAACATAAATAATCGCCAGAATAGGAATAGTCGAGAAAGACGAACCAATGCCCAATGTGATCAGCAAACCAATCAACAGCATCAGAAATGCGGCCAGTGCCTGACTATTACCAATCCAGTTTACTGATGCTTCAACCAAGGTTGGTACCTGATTAGTCGCTTCAATCACCGCGGCAAAGCCTTGTGCCGCAATCATGATAAAGCCAACTAGCGCCATCATGCGCATACCGGTAATGATCACATCATCCGCTTCTTTCCATTTAAAGATCCCGGCACAACTCAGGATCGCGACACCGACCAGACCAGCCAGAATCATCGAGTCTGAATAAAGCTGTACCGCCAATGTGGCAATAACTGCAAGACCTGCCATCCAGATGGTAAATTTGGCAATCTGCGGTTTAACCTGCTCAGCCACACCCAATTCAGCGGAAATACTTTGCTGTTCCTGGACATGAATATCTTGATATTGACGTGGTTTGCGATAGCTAATAAAGATCGCCACCAATAAGCCTACAAACATCCCGAATACTGGAATTGCCATCGCAGATGGAATCTGGTCATAGCTAATTTCAAATCCGTATGGCTTACCAAAGGTATTGATGTTATGACCCAGAATGTCATTCAGGAAGATTGCACCAAAACCGACTGGAATCAGCATATAGGTTCCCACCAGACCAAATGTCAGCAAACAGGCAATCAAACGACGGTCGAGCTTTAAATGGTTAAATACAGTCAATAATGGTGGAATCAGGACTGGAATAAAGGCGATATGTACCGGAATCACGTTCTGGGAAAATACCGCAGCAATGGCTACTGTAAAAAAGATCAGATATTTCACCCGGTTTTGTGCTTTAAAATCAGCCTCACCTTTTAAGGTGTTGATCATTTTATACGCCAACAAATCCGGCAAACCTGAACGTGCCAACGCCAAAGCAAATGCACCTAAAATACCGTAAGCCAAGGCAATTTTGGCACCGCCGCCCAAGCCATTGTTAAACGCGTCCAAGGTTCCCTGAAGGCCAAGACCTGCCAGTAAACCACCCGTAACAGCACCAATGACCAGGGCAAAAACCACAGGTACACGTGCCAATGAGAGTCCGAACATGACTCCAATAGCAGCAAGAATTGCGAACATAATGAATCGGAATAGAGAGAAAGCGGCTATTTTATCAGAAAATTCGGATAAAAATTCCGCCACTTTTCCTTTCAGCAGTCATGTTCAGTGCTGAGGCTGATTAGACGACTTCAGCAGATTGACGCTGAATAAAGTGATCAATTAATTGAGCCACTTGTTCTGGCTGGCTCAGAATTGCCCAGTGATTGGCGTCCAGTTCCACTTTAGAGAAATTATCGACCCATTTTGCCATCTCATCGACCAGATCAGGCCCGACAAACTGGTCATATTTCAGTACAATCGCTTGTACCGGACAGATGGCAAAGCGCTGCCGTGGTCGGGCCAAACGCGGTAAAAAATTGGCCCGATACAGGTTTACCCCATACTTGCCATCTTTGACGATCTTCGGGTTCAGCGGCAGATCGTCCCGTCTTTCTAATTGCCGGACAATCTTGGCCCAGCGCTGCGGATTAAAAAAATTCCAGGCCAAGGGGGCTAGTAAAGGCAACTGAAATACCGCGATATACCAGGACTTGCTCATTTGCTTTAAAAATTTTGCTTTGTCTTGATTGAACTGCTCGCGCATCCAGAAAGCAGCATGATCCAGACAAGGGCCAGACAGCGTGCTATAAGACAGAATTCGGCCTTTGAATCTTAAATCTGTGACAGATTCCCAAGACTGAATTGAACCCCAGTCATGCGCTGCCAGATGAAAACCACGATTCGGCAATACCTTACTCACTACCTCTTCCAGATCCTGACTTAAGCGTGCCAGGCGGTAATCCGAAATTTTTTGAGGAATACTGGACTCACCTGCGCCACGTACATCATAGCTCACAACAAAATAATCCTGACTCAAATAAGCAATGACTGGCTCCCAAACCGCTTGATGATCAGGATAGCCATGAACCAGTACCAAGGCCGGCTGTTCTGGTTGTCCATAAGTTTTGACACAGAGACGCTGCTGATCCGTGGTATCGACCCATTGCATGTGCATTTCCATCTTTTGATCCTGTTTTTATTATTGACCACTTAGTTTATAAATCGGCATGATTGATCAATGCCAGCGCATTTTTGTTGCTCTAGTATGCATAATCACAGCCGCAAAAAGAATGTCAGTATGAGCCTATTCCAGAAAATTCAAAAACTGCCTCTGGTTTCAAAATTTATTCTGAACCGCTATGCCCCTTATCGTGGTGCAGGCATTGAAATTAATAAGATTGATTTTAATCATTATCACGTTCGGGTCAAAATGCCGCTGACCCGTAAAAACCAGAATATTGTCGGTGTGCATTTTGGTGGCAGCCTGTATTCGATGGTCGATCCCTTTTACATGTTATTGCTGATGCATCATTTGGGGCCGAAATATCTGGTCTGGGATAAAGGCGCCAGCATTCAGTTTTTGGCACCGGGTCGCGGCACAGTGGTGGCGGACATTCGGATTTCTGCTGAAGAAATTGCCACGATTATCAATCTGGCAGCCGATAATGCGCCAGTGTATCGCCATTACCAGCTCAATATCTATGATGAGGCTGGCGTTCGAATTGCCGAAGTACAAAAAACGGTTTATATCCGGCGCAAACAAAGCAAAGGAAAAATTCAAAAAACTGGATAAGGTAAAAGCGCCACATGGGCGCTTTTAGATCTGAATCGATTTAAAGTCAGTGTAGACTTAACGACGGCGGTTATCCTGTTCGATCGCAGCACCTGCGCCACCACCGATTGCACCACCAATCGCAGCACCAGCATTCCCACCGAATATGCTTTTACCTACAGCTGAGCCTACAGCACCGCCGACACCACTATAGGTCGCATTACGGTTTGAGCCACCTTGGGACTTACTTCCCACGGCTGCGCCTGCACCACCACCGACTGCAGAACCAAGACCACCCCCGACACTATTACCTACACCACCACCGACTGCACCACCTAAGGCGGCAGCACCGATACGCTGCTCATTGGCAGACATACTTTCACAACCTGCCAGCATAAAGGTGGAGAGAGTTGCAACTGCCATCACACCCATTAATTTTTTCATGACTTTGGCCTTCCTTTTCATACTTTAATTCAGCTTATCTTCATTTTATAAAACTAAAACATGGAGCGTGTTACTTCTCTCGGTATTCCTGCTGAGTTTTGTAAGTATCAATGGATTATTCCGCTGTTTAGCCTTTAATTAGCTTTTAATTTTTATGTATTTAAGACAAAAAAAGACGCCCGAAGGCGTCTCTTTTTTAGCTTTAACTTGAATTAGAATTCTTCGTTAAATGCCTGACTTAAAGCTTGATCAACATCAGAGAAGTCATTGTGCAGTTCAAATTCTGCAGCTTCTGCTTCTTGACGACGACGCTCGAGATGGTAAGCCAAACCTGTACCCGCTGGGATCAGACGACCTACAACCACGTTTTCTTTCAGACCGCGTAAGTCATCTTCTTTACCTGTTACAGCCGCTTCAGTTAACACACGTGTGGTTTCCTGGAACGATGCAGCAGAGATGAACGAGTCAGTCGAAAGCGACGCTTTGGTAATACCCATCAATAGACGTTCAAACTTCGCAGGGAACTTGTTTTGTGCAAGAACTGCTTGGTTTTCCTGTACAACACGGATGTAATCCACTTGTTCGCCTTTGATGAAGCTGGTATCGCCACCATCAGTGATATCCACTTTACGCAGCATTTGACGTACGATGACTTCAATGTGCTTGTCGTTGATTTTTACACCTTGCAGACGGTATACGTCCTGAACTTCGTTCACGATGTAGTTGGTCAGCGCCACTTCACCTTTCAGACGTAAAATGTCATGCGGGTTCTGTGGGCCGTCAGAAATGGTTTCACCACGGTTCACATGTTCGCCTTCGAACACGTTAATGGTACGCCATTTCGGAATCAGCTCTTCGTAAATCTCAGAGCCATCATCCGGTGTAATCACCAGACGGTTCTTACCTTTGGTTTCTTTACCGAAGCTCACAATACCCGATACTTCTGCAAGGATTGCATGCTCTTTCGGCTTACGTGCTTCGAACAAGTCAGCTACACGCGGTAGACCACCGGTAATATCACGGGTACGTGAAGATTCTTGTGGTACACGACCAATAACGTCACCGACACCAATCGTTTCGCCATCACGGACAGAAAGAATGGTGTTTTGTGGCAAGAAGTAGAACTGTTCAGTGCCTTCAACTGTGTCTAACACTACAGCAGGACGCAAATCTTTACCTGACGCAGGACGTGAAGTCACTGGCAAGATTTCGATGGTTGACATACCTGTTGCATCATCAGTTTTCGAAGTCACGGTCACGCCATCAGCGATCTGGCTGAAACGCACTTTACCTGCAACTTCTGTTACCAATGGATGTGTATGCGGATCCCAAGTCGCCACGATACCGCCTGCTTCTACAGCTTCGCCATCTTTTAGCAAGATAGATGCACCGTAAGGCAGTTTATAGCGCTCACGCTCACGACCTAAATCATCCGCGATACCGATTTCACCTGAACGTGAAGTCGATACCAAGTGACCTTTGGCATGTTGTACTGTTTTCACGTTGTGGAAACGCACTGTACCCTGGTTACGAACTTGTACGCTGTTTGCAGCAGACGTTCGGCTTGCAGCACCACCCACGTGGAAGGTACGCATAGTTAACTGTGTACCTGGTTCACCAATCGATTGAGCTGCCATGACACCAACAGACTCACCCGGGTTCACCTGATGACCACGCGCTAAGTCACGGCCGTAACATTTCGCACATACACCGAAAGTAGACGCACAGTTTACAACCGAACGTACTTTAATTTCGTCGACACCTTGGCTTTCGATAAACGTTGCCAGTTTCTCGTCAATTAAAGTATTACGTGGAAGCAGAACTTCGTCTGTACCGACACGTTTCACATCTTCAGCAACCACACGACCCAATACTCGTGCACCCAAGTTCTCGATGACATCGCCACCTTGAATGAATGGTGTCATTACTAGACCGTCGAAGGTGCCACAATCTGGCTCGGTAATCACCAAGTCTTGCGCAACGTCTACCAGACGACGCGTCAAGTAACCAGAGTTCGCAGTTTTCAGTGCTGTATCGGCCAAACCTTTACGCGCACCGTGTGTCGAGATGAAGTACTGTAGTACAGTCAAACCTTCACGGAAGTTCGCTTTAATAGGCGTTTCAATGATCGAGCCATCCGGCTTCGCCATCAAACCACGCATACCCGCCAACTGACGAATCTGAGCTGCCGAACCACGGGCACCCGAGTCAGACATCATGTAGATCGAGTTGAATGATTTTTGCTTCTCGTCTTCACCCTGTTTGTTTTTAACAGTCGTGAAAGACAAGTTGTCCATCATCGCTTTAGCAACCTGGTCATTGGTACGCGCCCAAATATCGACCACTTTGTTATAACGTTCGCCGGCAGTTACGAAACCTTGTTCGAACTGTTGTTCGATTTCACGAACTTCAGCTTCCGCTTTACCAATAATGACTTGTTTTTGTGGTGGAATAACCATGTCTTCCATACCGACAGATACACCTGAACGCGTCGCCTGACGGAAGCCTAGGTACATCAATTGGTCAGCGAAGATAACAGTATCTTTCAGACCCAATTTACGGTAGCAAGAGTTAATTAACTTAGAGATGTTTTTCTTGGTCATCTCAACGTTAATTTGCTGGAAATCCATACCTTCAGGCACAACTTCCCAAAGTAGGCAGCGACCAGGTGTGGTATCTACAATAATGGTTTGATGTTCACGGTTGCCATCTTCATCGATGACAGTCTGGTGTACACGTGCTTTAACGCGAGCGTGTAGATCAACCTGACCTGTTGCCAGTGCACGGTTTACTTCGTGAGTATCCGCGAACACCATGCCCTCACCTTTGGCATTGATTGCATCACGCGTGATGTAATACAAGCCCAAGACAACGTCCTGAGACGGCACGATGATTGGCTCACCGTTCGCTGGAGACAAGATGTTGTTGGTCGACATCATTAACGCACGCGCTTCTAACTGCGCTTCAAGTGTTAATGGTACGTGTACCGCCATTTGGTCACCATCGAAGTCGGCGTTAAACGCAGCACACACGAGTGGGTGTAGACGGATCGCCTTACCTTCAATCAGGATCGGTTCAAATGCTTGAAGACCTAGACGGTGAAGTGTTGGCGCACGGTTCAACATCACTGGATGTTGACGGATCACGTGAGCAAGAACGTCCCAAACTTCTGGCGTCTCGCGCTCAACCATTTTCTTCGCAGCTTTAATGGTGGTTGCTTGACCAGATGCCTGTAGTTTCGCGAAAATGAATGGCTTGAACAGTTCAAGTGCCATTTTCTTCGGAAGACCACATTGGTGCAAACGCAGGTTTGGACCAACGGTAATGACCGAACGACCTGAGTAATCGACACGTTTACCCAATAAGTTCTGACGGAAACGACCTTGCTTACCTTTGATCATATCTGCCAAAGATTTAAGCGGACGCTTGTTCGAACCGGTAATTGCACGACCACGACGACCGTTGTCCAACAATGCATCGACAGACTCTTGCAACATACGTTTTTCGTTACGTACGATGATGTCTGGCGCTGCAAGGTCAAGAAGACGTTTTAAACGGTTGTTACGGTTAATCACACGACGGTAAAGATCGTTCAAGTCAGAAGTCGCGAAACGACCACCTTCAAGTGGTACCAACGGACGAAGGTCTGGTGGCAGAACTGGAAGTACAGTCAACACCATCCATTCTGGCTTGTTGTTCGAATCGTTGAATGCTTCCATCAACTTCAAACGCTTAGAGGCTTTTTTCAGCTTGGTTTCTGAAGTTGTCACAGGAATTTCTTCACGAAGACGCGCAATTTCAGCTTCAAGATCGATGTCTTTCAACAAGTCTTGAACCGCTTCTGCACCCATTTTCGCTGTGAATTCATCACCATGCTCTTCCAACGCATTGAAGTATTCTTCATCGTTCAGAAGCTGGTATTTCTCAAATGGCGTCATACCGGGATCGGTAACCACATAAGATTCGAAATACAATACGCGTTCGATATCACGTAGCGTCATGTCTAATAATAGACCGATACGGCTCGGCAATGATTTCAAGAACCAGATGTGTGCAACTGGAGAAGCTAGCTCGATGTGACCCATACGTTCACGACGAACTTTCGCAGTTGTTACTTCAACGCCACATTTTTCACAAATGACGCCTTTGTATTTCATACGCTTGTATTTACCACACAAGCATTCGTAATCTTTTACTGGACCAAAGATTTTGGCACAGAATAAACCATCACGTTCAGGTTTGAACGTACGATAGTTAATGGTTTCTGGCTTTTTAACTTCACCGTGAGACCATGACTTAATCATTTCTGGTGACGCAAGACCAATACGGATGCGGTCAAACTCTACAGGAGCATGACCGTCTGAATCCGTCTTTTTGCGCATGATATCGAGCAAGTCTTTCAATTTTTTTCTCCGTGTGTCGAGGAGATTTTCACTTCTCGACTGGGTCACAAATATTGTTTTTAACTGAATTGGGAATCCCAAGAATCCCCCTAAATCCCCCTTTATAAAGAGGGACTTTCCCCTCTTTCTTAAAGAGGTGAGAAGCATTGCTTCGCAAGGGAGATTCAATGGAACTAATTAGTCACCATTTTTCAGTTCAATGTTGATACCTAAAGAACGGATCTCTTTGGTCAATACGTTGAACGATTCAGGCATACCCGGGTCCATATAATGGTTACCATCTACAATATTCTTGTAGATACGGGTACGGCCTTCAACGTCATCCGATTTCACAGTCAGCATTTCTTGTAGCGTATATGCTGCACCGTAAGCTTCTAGTGCCCAGACTTCCATCTCACCGAAACGCTGACCACCGAATTGTGCTTTACCACCCAGCGGCTGTTGCGTGACTAGAGAATAAGAACCAGTTGAACGCGCATGCATCTTGTCATCAACTAAGTGGTTCAGTTTCAGCATGTACATATAACCTACAGTTACTGGACGGTCGAAACGCTCACCAGTACGACCATCATATAATACTGTCTGACCAGTACTTGATAGACCTGCAAGTTGTAACAATTCTTTGATCTGACCTTCTTCAGCACCATCGAATACAGGTGTTGCCAAAGGCACACCAGCACGCAAGTTACCAGAAAGTTTCAAGATTTCTTCATCAGTCAAACTGTCAAGATCTTCTTGCTCGCCACCAACTTTGTTATAAATCTTGTCCAGGAAATCACGAAGCTCAAGTATAGTACGCTGTTCTTTCATCATCTTGTCGATTTGATCGCCAAGACCTTTGGCAGCCATACCTAAGTGAGTTTCAAGAATCTGACCCACGTTCATACGCGATGGTACGCCCAGCGGGTTCAGTACGATATCAACAGGTACACCATTGGCATCGTGTGGCATGTCTTCTACCGGCAAGATGTTTGATACAACACCCTTGTTACCGTGACGACCGGCCATCTTATCACCCGGCTGGATGCGACGTTTTACCGCAAGATAAACTTTAACTACTTTCAATACGCCAGTGGTCAGCTCATCGCCTGTAGAAAGTTTGCGTTTTTTCTCAGCAAATTTCTCGTCAATTTCGAAGCTCTTCTCTTTCAAGAACACTTGAATTTGCGTTAGACGTTCAGCGATTGCTTCATCAACCGGTTGAATTTCAAGAAGATCAACAAGCTCTAAACCAGACAACACGTCTTCAGACAGTTTGTCGCCACGTTTAGTGGTACCGCCACCATTCGACTCTTGACCGTTCAACAAACGAATTACACGTTCACGTGCTGCTTCTTCAAAGATCTTGAACTCTTCTTTCAAGTCTTTACGGTAAGCATCAAGCTGAGCTTTTTCAATTGCTTGAGCACGTTCGTCTTTTTCAAGACCATCACGTGTAAACACTTGAACATCAATCACAGTACCTTTGGTACCAGATGGAACGCGTAAAGATGAATCTTTAACGTCAGCTGCTTTTTCACCGAAGATTGCACGAAGCAATTTTTCTTCCGGCGTTAGCTGCGTTTCACCTTTAGGCGTCACTTTACCAACAAGAATATCACCTGCTGTTACTTCAGCACCGATGTAAACAATACCTGATTCATCAAGTTTAGAAAGCGCTGCTTCACCCACATTCGGGATATCGGCCGTGATTTCTTCAGCACCAAGCTTAGTATCACGTGCGACACATGACAATTCCTGGATATGAATCGAGGTTAAACGGTCTTCTTGAAGTACACGCTCTGAAAGTAAGATCGAGTCTTCGTAGTTGTAACCGTTCCAGGTCATGAATGCGACGCGCATGTTTTGACCAAGCGCTAGCTCACCGCCATCAGTCGATGGACCATCAGCTAATACGTCACCACGACCCACTTTATCACCCAGGTTCACCAGAACTTTCTGGTTGATACAGGTGTTTTGGTTTGAACGGGTGTATTTGATCAGGTTATAGATATCTACACCTGCCTCACCTGCGATCATCTCTTCTTCGTTCACACGAATGACTACACGAGATGCATCAACAAACTCGATACGACCACCACGCTGAGCGATCACACATACACCAGAGTCATGTGCTACGTTCGCTTCCATACCCGTACCTACGAGTGGTTTGTCAGCGATTAACGTAGGAACAGCCTGACGTTGCATGTTTGAACCCATCAATGCACGGTTGGCATCATCGTGTTCAAGGAACGGAATCAGTGACGCAGCCACAGATACAACCTGCTGAGCAGATACATCCATATGCGTTACTTTTTCCGGCGGCATGCGTACGAAGTCACCTTGGTGACGTACAGATACAACTTCTTCTAATAAATTACCATCAGCATCTACTGCAGAATCGGCCTGTGCAATCACAGTACCCACTTCTTCAATCGCAGACAGGTATTCAATGTCCATGGTTACACGGCCATCAACTACTTTACGGTAAGGCGTTTCCAGGAAACCGAAGTTGTTCGCTTTAGCATATACAGAAAGCGAGTTGATCAAACCAATGTTTGGACCTTCCGGCGTTTCAATTGGACATACACGACCGTAATGCGTTTGATGTACGTCACGTACTTCAAAGCCCGCACGTTCACGCGTCAAACCACCGGGACCAAGTGCTGATACACGACGCTTGTGCGTGATTTCAGACAACGGGTTGTTTTGATCCATGAACTGAGACAACTGGCTTGAACCAAAGAATTCTTTGATTGCAGCAGCAACAGGCTTCGCATTGATTAGATCTTGCGGAGACAGGTTGTCTGTTTCAGCTTGAGATAAACGTTCTTTAACAGCACGTTCTACACGAACCAGACCGACACGGAATTGGTTTTCTGTCATTTCGCCCACAGAACGAACACGACGGTTACCCAAGTGATCGATATCGTCGACTTCACCTTTACCGTTACGGATTTCAACTAATGTTTTCAATACATCAGTGATATCTTCGTTCGAGAGAATACCTTCAACTTCACGCGACTTCTGGTCTGTACCCACTTCATAAGGACGACCCAAACGACGGTTGAACTTCATACGACCGACTGGAGACAAGTCATAACGCTCAGAAGAGAAGAACAGGTTATTGAACAGGTTCTCAGCTGCTTCTTTGGTTGGTGGCTCGCCCGGACGCATGACTTTGTAGATTTCGACCAATGCTTCTTCACGAGTGGTCGTAGTATCTGCACGTAGAGAATCTGCAACGAATGAACCACGGTCGATATCATTGGTGAACAGAACATTAAACTGCTTCACGCCGCCTTCTGCAATTTTCACCATGACTTCATGGCTCAATACGGTATTTGCAGCAATCACGTCGCCATCTTTTAATGCGATGTCTTCAGCCGTGATACGCTCATACAAATACTCATCAGGCACTGCAAGTTTTTCAAGACCTGAAGCTTCCATCTGACGTACATGACGCGCGTTAATACGTTTACCTTGTTCAACGATTGCCTTGCCATCTTTATCCAAGATGTCAAATTGTGCCATTTCGCCGCGCAGACGTTCCGGCACCAAGTCAATTTGATAGCTACCCATGTCAAGATATACAGGGACTTTCTCGTAGAACATGTTGAGAATGTTTTCGTTGCTATAACCCAGCGCACGCAGCACCACAGTCGCAAGTAATTTACGACGACGGTCAATACGTACATAGACCAGGTCTTTGGCATCGAATTCAAAATCTAACCATGAACCACGGTAAGGAATGATACGCGCTGAATAAAGGACTTTACCACTTGAGTGAGTCTTACCTTTATCGTGGTCAAAGAATACGCCTGGTGAACGGTGTAATTGAGATACGATTACACGCTCGGTACCATTAATTACAAAGGTCCCGTTATCCGTCATCAATGGCATTTCGCCCATATAGACTTCTTGTTCACGTACGTCTTTAATTGACTTCGTTTCACGATCTTTCAGGATCAAACGAATTTTTACACGCATTGGTGCTGCATAAGTTGAGCCACGAAGAATACATTCGCGTACATCAAACTCAGGCTTACCAAGACTATACTCAACAAATTCTAAAGCAGCATTGCCAGAATAACTTTCTATAGGAAAAACTGAACGAAATGCGGCTTGGAGACCGATATCTTCGCGGTTTTTTGGTGATTTGCCATCTTGTAAGAACGTTCTGTACGAGTCGACTTGAATCGCGAGCAGGTACGGAGCATCCATAACGCTAGGCAATTTACCAAAATTCTTACGGATCCGTTTCTTTTCGGTATATGAGTATGCCATCTGGAGTCCTCGGAAAGTGTAAACCAAGCCCGCCTGCAGAACGGGCTCAGAAGGAATTACGCTGGCCGATATGGCCACCACTCTTTACAAATGCTGCAATTTTTAGTGGTATTAAAACGCTTATCAATATTTTTTTACTGAAAAATATTGGTAAACGTTTGTTCATTATGTTTATTTTTAATTTGTATGATTTTTATATCATGCAAACAAAAATCGAGCCGATTATTGTAACGCAAAAAGGCTGATGACCCAAGAGCCATCAGCCAATTTTTGGAGCTGATTATAAAAAAACCGGCTCCCTTAAGCTATTACTTAAGAGTAACTGTAGCACCAGCTTCTTCAAGTTTCTTCTTAAGTTCTTCGCCTTCTTCTTTAGAAACGCCTTCTTTAAGAACTGTAGGAGCGCTTTCAACCATGTCTTTAGCTTCTTTCAAGCCAAGGCCAGTTGCTTCACGAACTGCTTTAATTACAGCAACTTTGTTTGCGCCAAAAGAAGTCAATTCAACATTGAATTCAGATTGCTCTTCAGCAGCAGCAGCAGCAGGACCAGCAGCAACAGCTACAGCAGCAGCAGAAACGTTGAATTTCTCTTCGAAAGCAGAAATAAGTTCAACAAGTTCAAGAACAGTTTTTTCAGCAACTGCGTTTAGGATTTCTTCGTTTGTTAAAGCCATGAGATTAACTCCAAATGGGTATTGAATGATGTGTGTGTAAGTTTGAGCTTAAGCAGCTTCTGACTCGTTTTTCTCTTGAAGCGCTGTAAGTAAGCGGCCCAATTTCGAAATAGGAGCTTGAAGAACGTTTGCAAGCATAGTAAGCGCTTTTTCTTGGTTCGGAAGATTCGCGATAACGCTAACTTCTTCGCCTTGATAAAGTTTGCCATCAAATGCAGCAGCTTTAAGTTCAAATGCTTTATTAGTTTTAGCGAATTCTTCGAACAAACGTGCAGCAGCACCCATGTCGTCTTCAGAAGTCGAGAAAGCTAAGATTGTTGGGCCAACAAGGTTGTCGTTCAAGATATTGAATTGAGTATCTTGAAGAGCGCGTTTAGCCAAAGTGTTACGCACGATACGTGTGTGAACACCTAGTTTACGAGCTTCAACGCGAAGAGCAGTTAATTGCTCAACAGTTAAACCTTGATAGTCAGCAACAACAGCGGCAAATGCAGTAGAAGCAACTTCAGTTACTTCAGCTACGATCTGTTTTTTGCCTTCGATAAGAAGAGCCATTGTAAAACCTCCTAACGGTGATTTATGTACTTACGCGAAGTACACTCCCAATTCGTTAATCCATCACTGGACTAACACGCGGAGGATGAACAAATCACACCACCGCGTCTACGCAGGCTGGACGATTAAGAGCGAAGCATAAAACTCCCCTCGCCCGCGGTCTTTGACGCTGATAAATTTTCATTTATCAATTCAAAGTTTGCCTAAGTTTGCAAAATACGACGGAGCGTTTCTTGCGTAAGTTTTAAAGCAGTGCTTTAAAACTTACTCAGGGCTTTAAAATTCTGTATAAGTCGAGACTTATTTAGAAACGTTTGCTACATCAACGATCAAACCAGGACCCATAGTTGAGCTCAAAGTGATCTTTTGAATGTATACGCCTTTAGAAGTCGCAGGTTTCAAACGTTTCAAGTCAGCAACAAGTGCTTCAACGTTTGAACGAACAGCTTCAGCAGTGAAACCTACTTGACCGATCGCAGCGTGGATAATACCTGCTTTGTCTACGCGGTAACGTGCTTGACCAGCTTTTGCATTTTTAACTGCAGTTGCTACGTCAGGAGTTACCGTACCCACTTTAGGGTTTGGCATTAAGCCACGTGGACCAAGGATCGTACCAAGTTTACCTACAACGCGCATTGCATCTGGAGCAGCAATTACAACGTCAAAGTCAAGGTTACCCGCTTGGATGCTTTCAGCAAGATCATCGAAACCAACAACGTCTGCGCCTTCAGCTTTAGCAGCTTCAGCAGCAGCGCCTTGAGCGAATACAGCTACACGTACAGTTTTACCCGTACCTGCAGGAAGTGTAGTCGCGCCACGAACAACTTGGTCAGATTTACGAGGATCAACACCTAGGTTTACCGCGATATCCAAAGATTCTTTGAATTTAGGAGCTGGAAGGCTCTCTAAAACTGCAACAGCTTCTTCTAGCGTGTAAACTTTGTGCGCTTCTACAGCAGCTACGATCGCTTTTTGACGTTTAGTTAATTTAGCCATGTCTTAAAGCTCCACTTCCAAGCCCATAGAACGCGCAGAACCAGCAATGGTACGTACACGTGCGTCTAAATCAGCACCAGTCAAATCTGGTTCTTTAGTAGTCGCGATTTCTTCGATTTGAGCACGAGTCAACTTACCAACTTTAGTTTTGTTAGGTACAGCTGAACCCTTCTGGATACCAGCAGCTTTCTTAAGAAGAATAGCAGCAGGTGGAGTTTTCATGATGAATGTGAACGACTTGTCGTTGTACACAGTGATCACGACTGGAATTGGTAGACCAGCTTCAACTTTTTGTGTCGCAGCATTGAATTCTTTACAGAATGCCATGATGTTCACACCACGTTGACCTAGTGCAGGACCAATCGGTGGAGATGGATTCGCTTTACCAGCTGGAACTTGCAGCTTGATATAGCCGTCAATCTTCTTAGCCATTTCAAATTACCTCTGGGTGCAAACGCCGGTGAAGGCTCCCCAATGATTTCAAGTAACGATACCGTTACAACAACAATGCCTGATTTGCACGCAAATCAGGCGTTTTCAACCCAAACCAATTAAACTGATTTTTCGACTTGACGAAATTCCAGTTCAACTTGAGTTGGACGGTTAAATACATTAATGGTCAACGTCAAACGTGACTTTTCGTACTGAACTTCTTCCACCACACCTTTAAAGTCTGTGAATGGACCGTCAACTACGAGTAATTCTTCGCCTGGTTCAAACATCGTCTTAGGACGAGGTGCTTCACCAGTATTGCGTACACGCGCAAGAATCGCATCGGCTTCTTTTTGCGTAATTGGCGCCGGTTTTTCCGCCGTACCACCAATAAAGCCTAAAACTTTCGGACATTCTTTAACAATGTGCCAAGTGTCGTCATTCATTTCCATTTCGACTAGAACATAGCCAGGAAAGAACTTGCGCTCTGATTTACGTTTCTTGCCATCCTTCATTTCTACCACTTCTTCGGTAGGAACCAGGACTTCACCAAAGCTATCGGCAACAGCGCTACGCTGGATTCGATCATTAAGCGAACGCATTACTTGTTTTTCATAACCTGAATAGGCATGAATAATGTACCAACGTTTCATAGCTCTCTTACCCGATAATAAACTTGATTAACCAGCCTAAAATATAATCGAAACACCATAAAACAATGGAGGTAATTACGACTACAACAAGAACTTGCCAAGATGTGGACACAGTCTCTTGCTTGGTAGGCCAGGTCACTCGACGGAGCTCGATTCGTGCATCTTTCAGCAGACGAATAAAGCCTTTGCCTTGATGGGTGGCGTATAATAAACCGAATGCTGCAACGATACAAGCCAAAATCACCCCAACACGCACCCAAATATCATTCGCAGGGGCCCAGTATGCTGGTAAATATTGGTTTACCATCATTGCACCAACCAATAAAATCAAGGCGATAACCCATAGAACCATGTCTAATGGAGAACCAGAACTTACATCTACTGCAGGATTATTTCTTTGAGGAATTGCCGCTTCGCCTAATGCGTCGCGTGATTTTTCATTCGACATTTTTGTACTCGTCGTAGGTTTCGCGACTTATTATATGACCAATTTTGCCGACATCAAGCGTCTTTTTCAAAACTTGGCAGGTCAGGAGGGACTCGAACCCCCAACATTCGGTTTTGGAGACCGACGCTCTACCAATTGAACTACTGACCTGCAAAATAACAAGTTGGAGCCGAAACCCCAACCCGTTTATCTTATTCTATGATTATGCAGTTACTTTAGCAACTACACCAGCACCCACTGTACGACCGCCTTCACGGATCGCAAAACGTAGACCTGGGTCCATTGCGATTGGGTGGATTAGCTCTACTGACATCTCAACGTTGTCACCAGGCATAACCATTTCCACGCCTTCTTTAAGCGCGATCGCACCAGTTACGTCCGTAGTACGGAAGTAGAACTGTGGACGGTAACCGTTAAGGAATGGAGTGTGACGACCACCTTCTTCTTTAGAAAGTACGTATACTTCCGCATCGAATTTAGTATGTGGCTTGATCGCACCTGGTTTAGTCAATACTTGACCACGTTGTACGTCTTCACGCTTAGTACCACGTAGAAGAACACCACAGTTCTCGCCTGCACGACCTTCGTCAAGCAATTTACGGAACATTTCAACGCCAGTAACTGTAGTTACTTGAGTATCACGGATACCAACGATTTCAACTGATTCGCCTACTTTAACAATACCAGTCTCTACACGGCCAGTTACTACTGTACCACGACCAGAGATTGAGAATACGTCTTCAATTGGCATAAGGAATGGAAGGTCGATTGCACGTTCTGGCTCTGGAATGTAAGAGTCAAGTGCTTCAACCAGTGCAACAACAGCGTCTTCGCCATACTGACCAGCTTCACCGTTAAGTGCAGCAAGTGCAGAACCGCGGATTACTGGAGTGTCATCGCCCGGGAAGTCATAAGTAGAAAGAAGTTCACGAACTTCCATTTCAACCAGTTCAAGAAGCTCTTCGTCGTCTACAAGGTCGCATTTGTTCAAGAATACAACGATGTAAGGTACACCTACCTGACGAGAAAGCAGGATGTGTTCACGAGTCTGTGGCATAGGACCATCAGTCGCAGCACATACAAGGATCGCGCCGTCCATCTGAGCAGCACCAGTAATCATGTTTTTAACATAATCGGCGTGGCCCGGGCAGTCTACGTGAGCGTAGTGACGAGTTGGAGAATCGTATTCTACGTGTGAAGTATTAATTGTAATACCACGTGCTTTTTCTTCTGGTGCAGAGTCGATTGCAGCGTAATCACGCGCTTCGCCACCGAATTTCTTCGCACATACAGTTGCAATCGCAGCTGTTAAAGTTGTTTTACCATGGTCGACGTGACCAATTGTGCCCACGTTAACGTGTGGCTTATTACGTTCAAACTTAGCCTTAGCCATGTTAATACTCCTCGTTTACGTCGAACACAATTCTGAGTAAAACCCAGTTCCGACATGTCGTTTTAAAAAACCAAATACCAAATACTTGAAAAGCAGACTAAATAGCCTGCTTCTGAAATATTGTGCAATAAAAATTGCTAAACTGTAATCTGGAGCTCTTATCGAGATTTGAACTCGAGACCTCTCCCTTACCAAGGGAGTGCTCTACCACTGAGCTATAAGAGCAAATATTAGCACTTCAATGGAGCGGGAGACGAGGGTCGAACTCGCGACATGCAGCTTGGAAGGCTACCGCTCTACCAACTGAGCTACTCCCGCACGATGTTGGTACAAACCACTTATTGAAGTATTAAAATTGGTGGTGAGGGAAGGATTCGAACCTTCGAAACTTTCGTAGCGGAGTTACAGTCCGCCCCCTTTGACCGCTCGGGAACCTCACCATTTTACACTTACATCAGTGCTGTTCTTTACTCAACCCTTGAAACTCTCCAAGATGGTGCCGGCACACGGATTCGAACTGTGGACCTACTGATTACAAGTCAGTTGCTCTACCAACTGAGCTATGCCGGCGTTTCTTAGTGTTTCGTACGTTTCGTATCGGAACGGTGTGCAGTTTAGCAAAACTCACAAACCATGCAAGTGTTTTTTTCAAAAAAAACCTCAAAAACTCATAAAATCAAACCATTTGATGATAATTCAACCGCTTTGATCACTGCGCGAGCTTTTATTTGGGTTTCATTCCATTCAGATTCGGGATTTGAGTCGGCAACCAGTCCTGCTCCGGCCTGAACATAGACTTTATTTTCACGGATCACACAGGTACGAATCGCAATCGACATGTCCATTTCGCCGTGCCAGCCTAAATAACCGACAGCGCCTCCAAAAATTCCGCGTTTTACCGGCTCAACTTCGTCAATAATTTCCATGGCACGAATTTTTGGTGCACCTGAAAGCGTACCGGCAGGGAAAGTTGCCTTAAAAACATCCAAGGCATCGACATCGTCACGCACTTCACCCTGTACATTCGAGACAATATGCATGACATGCGAATAACGTTCGATCACCATTTGATCAGTCACTTGAACTTTACCAATTTTTGCAATGCGTCCGACGTCATTGCGACCCAAGTCAATCAGCATGACATGTTCGGCAATTTCTTTTTCATCAGAGAGCAAGTCTTGCTCAAGGGCCAGATCTTCTTCCTTGGTTTTGCCACGTGGTCGTGTGCCTGCTAAAGGACGCACTGTGGCAATGCCATTTTCCAGACGTGACAGAATCTCTGGCGAAGAACCGACAATATGGAACGGTGTATTGTTTTCCAAGGTTTGCCCTTGTACCAGAAACAGATACGGCGAAGGATTCAGATGACGTAGCGCACGATAGACCTGCAAAGGATCACCATCGAAATCTGACACCATACGATGCCCGGGCACCACCTGCATCACATCGCCGGCACGAATATATTCTTTGACCTTTTCAACCGAGGCAATAAAGTTGTCATGTCCGGTTAGAGATTCAAAATGTGGCGGACTATGTTTTTCAGCTTTCAGGCTAATCGGTGTTGCCAGAATATTTTCCAATTCATTCAATTGTTCATGTGCTTTTTCATAAGCAATCGGGTCAGCTGCATCGGCATGCACAATCAGAAATAAGGTATCTTTTAAATTGTCAAAGACAATGACGGTTTTAGACAACATCATCCAGATATCAGGCAAGCCAACCGGATCTGCTTCAGGCACATTTTTGAGTTTTGGTTCAATATAACGCACGGCATCATAACCAAAGTAGCCCACCAGACCGCCAGTGAAGCTTGGCAATGCAGGCAAGTCCTGTTGGGTCGGCACTTTAAACTGAGCCTGAAAGTCACGAATATAGTGAAAAGGATCTGCACAGTGCTGCTTTTCAATCGAGCCGTCCGCATGCTGTACCGTCAGTTCACCGGCATTACAGGAAAATACCGTAGATTCGCCCAGCCCAATAATCGAATAGCGTGCCCAGTTTTCTCCACCTTCGACAGATTCAAACAGATAAGCCTGCTGATGCTGCTTAAGACGCGCGAAAATAGAAAGTGGGGTATCCGTATCGGCCAGACGCTGACGGTACACTGGAATCAGGTTATAGCCTTGTGCAGCAAGTTGCTGGAATTGTGCTTGTGTGGTCATGCGGTTTTTCTCTTTAAATTGGGTTTACTCAGTGTATAAATAGACTTGAACTGAGCGACGCCATCGAAAAACCTGATCACTATTCATTTTATTTTCCTAACACCCTAATTAAGCAAGCAATTCACGTAGATCATCTACAATTTCTTGAGGATGACAGTCTGCTATATTTTCACCGTGATTATAGCCGTAGCTCACCACAATACAATCAATCCCGGCGCGACGTGCAGCCTCCACATCATTGGAAGAATCCCCGATCAGTAATACCTGTTCTTTCGTTACACCATACTGTTCGACACAGTGCAATAATTGACGCGGATGCGGTTTACGTTCGCTAAAACGGTCGCCACCAATGGTCTCGGCAAAATAATGTGCCATATCCAATGTCTCTAAAATAGCACAAGCAGGAAGCTCCGGCTTATTGGTGACGCAGATCAGGGTTTTGCCCTGCGCTTTGGCCCAGTCGAGAAACTTCAGAATCCCGGGAAATGGAACGGTGTCGACACAAGGATCGACATTATAAATATCCAGAAAAGTATTCAGCAGCTCCTGATGCTGTGCGGGTGTAACTTCACCGACCAGATGTAGCAATACACTTTCACAAAATATCGAGGTGCCCTTGCCCACCCAGGTACGAACCTGCTCTTCCGTGACCAAAGGCAATTGCAACACATTCAGGCTCATATTCATGGCACGATACAGGTCATGCGCCGAATCAACCAAAGTACCATCCAGATCAAACAAGATCAGTTCACGCTGTTCTAATTGTGCAATAGACATCCCGACCCTCTTTTATATTATTCGCAGCCACAAAAAAGGCATGCGCTGTGCATGCCTTGATTGTAACCAATCATCGGCTTATTTGAACATTACCCAAGCCATAATTGCCAAAATAATCAATACAATCACTGAAATCAAACCAACAGACACATTTTTCTGGGTTTCTTTTTCCTGCTCTACCCGTGACACAGGCTGCTCAACCGGCATTGGCGTAGGTTCTGGTTTCACTGCAGCAAGATCGACGCCTTCAGGAATCGGCGCTGGTTTTGGAATCCCGACATGGGTTGGCATGCCATCTCGGGTCAGCTGGACTGAGGCATCTCGCTGTGTCAGTTCCGGTATACCCTGCTCATTCATTTGTTGTGCTGGCGTTGGTTCAGTCACTTCAACCTGTGCCACGACTTTTTCTGCCGTGGCTTCTATTTCTGCTGGAACTTCTACCGCAGCCACAGGCGCCAACACGGAAAATTTCAGGCTGGCAAACTGAACGATATCATCCTGTTTTAATAAGGTTTCCTGTGCAATCTGCACATCATTGACGAAAGTGCCATTCGATGATCCTAAGTCCTGTACCCAGAGCGCATCATCTTTGAGCAAGAAAGCAGCATGTTTGCGCGAGATCTCTGCGGCCTGCAACACAATGTCTGCGGCCTGATGACGTCCCACCAGCATATCACGGTCAATGCTAATCTCTTGCCCTGTCAAGTCACCTGTAATCGCGTGTATTTTCCAAGTCATGAATTTACTTCTCTTTTCTCTTTGACATTATCATAACATGCTGTTTGTTCATGCTACATCACTTAGCTTTTCGGTCTAAGTGTTGTGGTGGTCACGGTATTTTTACGCTTTTCGACGTGTTGTCCGGGTTGTGACTGCAACACAGGCTCAATCGCGACAGGCGTGACTACCACAGCAGCTGGCTGAGTCGGCACTGGAGCCGTCGGCACAGTTTGATAAGACGAATTTTGTAAAGGTGTTTTCGAAACCGGAATACGCTGTTGATAGACATCACCGACCTGTTCAGGCAGCTTGGCAAAATTACCATCAGCATCCAGGGCCAGTTGCAGACTATACAGTTGGCTATAACGTTGCTGGGTCAGTTTACTGACTTCATTTTTATCCCCCACAATCGTTGGATGGATGAAGATCAGCAGATTACGTTTCTGATTAGATTTACCTTCAGAACGGAATAAACGCCCAAGACCAGGGATTGCGCCCAGACCCGGAACTGCCTGACGGCCATAACTGGTGTTATCCGAAATCAGACCACCCAGCACAATGGTTTGCCCATTTTCGGCCAGAATCGAAGTTTTAATCGCACGCTTGCTGGTCACCAGATCCTGCGCTTGTCCACGATCCCGATTAACAGCCGATACTTCCTGCTCCACTTCCAGACGCACCGTACCATCTTCACCAATATGCGGCACCACTTTTAAAGTGACCCCGACATCTTTACGTTCAATCGTGGTATAGGGATTGGCCACCCCAGCAGCGCCAGTTGAAACCGAGCCTGTCACAAAGGGTACGTTTTCACCGACCACAATATAGGCTTCTTCGTTGTCCATGGTCACAATGGATGGCGTAGACAACAGATTGGACTTGGTGCTTTCTTTTAAGGCTTGAATCAGCGCACCATACAGACGGCGTGAACCATCACTGCCTTCACGATAATCACCAAGCACCAACGAAGTCCCAGCTCCCACGGTACTTGCAGCACCTGCACCACCGCCGGTGAGATAACCGGCTGCCACATTTTTTAGGCTGGTACCAAAATTATCAAAGTTAATCAGCCCGATACCGCTACTGATATCTCCCAAGGCCCATTGCACCCCAAGCTGATCGGCATCTGTACCTTCTACTTCGATAATGGCAGCTTCAATCAGTACCTGTTGACGGCGAATATCCAGCTGATTAATTGCTGATTCGATTTCCCGCATCAATTGTGGATCGGCCTTAACCACCAAAGAGTTTTGCGTGGCATCGGCAATAATACTCACCCCGTTTGCGCTAAAGCTGCTAATTCCACCCTGCTCGGCGTTCATGCCGGTATTCAACTGAATAGCGGAGGAAGTATTATTTCCGCTGGTGTTGCTACTGTTGTTATTGCTTAAACTGTTATTCGAACTCAGGGAAGATGAACCCGAAGACGTACCAGTGGAATTTGAACTACTGTTCACCGCCTGCCCTGTCACCAGTCCCTGCAAGATCTCTGCCAGATTCTTGGCACTGGCATATTTCAAACGAAAGACTTTCAAGCCGCCCAGACGGTCTGCCGCCGGCACATCCAAAGTTTCAATCATTTGACGCAGCCGCTTACGCGTTGTCGGATCACCTTTAATGATAATCCGGTTGGTGCGGGTATCTGCGATGACACGTACCCGCGAACCACGCACATCTTTGGCTGCACCCGTGGCTGTCATGGACTCGATCAGCTCGATCATTTCCTCGGCCTGACTCGATTGCAGACTGACCGCTTCCATATCATTTTGACCGGTGCCATCCAGATTACGAATGATGGTTTCCAGCTGATAAATATTATTGGCCCGATCCGACACGATCAGCGCATTGGTGCCCGGCACTGCTGCCAGATGGGCAAATTGCGGCATCAAAGGGCGCAGTGCTGGAATCAGATCATTCGGATTGGTATTTTCCAGCCACAATACCCGAGTCACGATCTGGTCACCACTGGCACGGCTTCTGGCATCATAGGGAATGCCCGAGCTTTTGACATTGCTGTCCGGTACTAGCTTGATGGTATTGCCTGAAGGAATCGCCACCACACCATTGACATTGAGCACACCTAAAAACAGGTCATAGACTTCATTTTTATTCAGTGCTTTATTGGAAATAACGGTAACATTACCACGCACTCGCGGATCGACTGCGAAGTTCTTGCCGGTAATGTCAGCCACTTCATTAATGAATGCGGTGAGGTCAGCATCCCGCAGGTTGATTTTCCAGGTTTGCGCATAACCCGCCGTACTGATCATTGCTACGAGCGGGGCGGCCACACAGCATGCCCATGCTGATCGATTATTATTAAATAAAGCCATAAACTTTTGTGTTTCCTAACCCTATGCGTGATGACACATCACTTCAAATCTTGTTGTATGGTCATCGTCTGATCACCACGTTTTATTTCGAGTTTGACCTGACCTTCACGTCGAGCCTGTTCCAGTAATTGCGCCTCGGTTTGCCCCTGCGATAGCGTCTGACCGTTTAAAGATAAAATCCGGTCTCCCGGTCTTAAACCGAGTCGATTACGCAGTGCAGCTGGTGTCCGGGAAGTGATTTCAAAGCCTCCATCCGACGCACTGACCCCCATATTCTGTAAATACTGATCCTTGTTTTCCTGCATCTGCTGGATTGCCCGACCGATTTCATTTTGCGCTGAAGGCAGATTTTGTGCTTCAGCTGCGCTATTCATAATCGAAGATGGAGCAGACATCGTATTAGATGCTGGGGTTGCCGGCACGATCGGCTGATTCAAGCCATTTTCCAGACCCTTGAATAACACTTCATGAGTGGCACCGGTTGCTCTGCGCAGAATGACCCGATCCCAATAGACCTCGGCCAGCTCAAAACCACTACTGCCCAGCATTTCTCCAACGCGATAACGATCCACCTGATCATTGACTTTCAGCACCGCAGAAGAGTTATAGCTTGGACTGGCAACCACCACGCCTTGCAAAAGAATATTGGCAGCTTCTGCTCCTGCCGCTGTTTGTCCACTTTCCTGAAACAGCGAAAATGCACTGATATTGGGGATTTGCGCCTGTTGTGAACCCAGTTCCACCCGATCCAGCTGCATAGCTTGAGGTGGTGCAATCAGCAACCAGAACATGGCCGCCAGTTTCCAGCATAAATATAGAATCAACAACAGCAACACGACAGGCGCAACACGATTGGCCTGTTTCAGATCGATATTTTTTAGATCGCCAAGAGAAATGGCCATTAGTTCAAGCCTCCCATTAGGGGTTGGCGGGTACTAATCACATAAGTATCCAGGCCAGCTTTACCTTCATAGGAGGGTGCATTCATTAAAAAGCGCTGGGTAAGCTGAATATCGAGCATCAGACTGGGATCAAGCTTTATATTCAGCATACGTTGCTCTCGGTTATCCCGAACGTCGAGTAAGAGCTGTCCGCTCTCATCTGCCAGTTGTCCGGTCATGGCCGGTACATTCATACGTTCCTGACGCTGGGCAAAGCTATAAATCAGCTCACCACCCGCCCATTGCATTTGCCCGGTCACCTGACTGAAGCCTTGTTCCTGTTTATATTTAAAATCCAGCTCTTTAAACTGAATAGCAGTCGCTGGCCATTGCCAGTCTGCCACTTTTTTTAAGGTTTCCGGCGCGAGCTGACCCTCAAGATTTTTGACGATCAAGGCTTTATTCAGCCCATAGCCCATGATCCCTGAAAGCTGAGTATTGCCGCTATGCAATTCAACATCTGCCCCAACTCGCAGCAACAGCAAGTCCAATGGCCGTACTTTCCAGTTCAGGCTGCCCCGCAAATTACCTTTTTTCCAGTCAGCACTGCCCTGCCAGATATTCCCGTTTACATTGTGCAAGGCCTGATTATTTTTATAAAATTTTGAAATCAACCAGGCAGCTGGCACTTGCAGGATCACAAAGATAAAAAACGCCACAAGCGCAAGGATGAACCATTTTAAAGTTTTAGGTTTATTGCTCATCCCACCACGACCAATATCTCAAGTCTAAATCCCCATTTATAATGTTTTCCTTATACAGACACATTATGCACACTTTTTTCCCAACGCCAATTCATAGATATAAAAAAACCAAGCAATCATGCTTGGTTCAGCAATCTTAGACTGTCTGTATGACAGCCTAATGACGAGATCAAATCGAGGCTTAGATCAAGAAATCTTCAAGCTTGGCACCTTTGTCCAGCTCTGCCACCAACCAGCGCGGCTGCTTGCCACGACCCGTCCAGGTATCATCTGGGTTGCTTTTGCTACGATAACGTGGCTCCACTGATTTACGTGATGATTTCTTGCGTTTAGACGCGCCAAATTCAAGTAACTGTTCAACCGTCATACCTACTTTGTCAGCAACGGCCAAGATTTGCTGATAAGCATCTTCGATCTCTTGGTCTTTTTTTGAAGCAATCAGTGATTCTGCTTCGGCTTGTAAACGCTTTAACTCTTCTACTGATAAATGAGTAATATCTGGCATAATGCTCTCCGATTAAATAATATTATTTGTTTTGTTAAATAATACCCCATCATATTTATATTAAATAAAACATTCAATATAAATATTTAAATCAATAACAATAAAGTTTAGAAATAATGACAAAATTAAATAATCAATTCATTTTTTAGATTTCATGTCCGGCTGTTAATTCAAGTGCTTCGATTTTCTTTCGGATATATTCTGGAATTTGAGTTTTCTGCAGGGTTTTTTGATCAATACAAACAATAACCGCTTCAGAAGTTGCCACTATACTTTGCTGTTTTTCACTCCATAATAAATAATGCATGCGGAATGCACTATTTCGAATCTCTTCAATACGTGCTGCAATTTTTAAATGATCTGGAAAAACCACCGGTTTTAAATAACGGCACTGATTTGAAGAGACCACCGTAGAGACCGATTCATTCAGTAAATCCAATGCATTCAGATAAGCCAGACGTGCATTTTCTATATAACGATAATACATGGCATTATTCACATGACCCAATGCATCCATGTCTCCCCATGCCACGCTCTGTGCATAAACCACTGGATATTTTTGTAATTCTGACATGATGATTCTCAAATTTTAATTTCGATAAAGTTTACATTGGATTCAAATACTGCATTTAACTGCTGGAGCAAGTCTTCACGGTCTTGTAAGGCCGCTTTAATTCTCAAATAACTCATACGAATATCATCAGGATATAAGTCAAGCAAATGCTGGGCTTCCTCTGTATAACCGGTGGCCTGTAACACATGCCATTTTGCAAAACTCAAAATCGGTAATGCCGGATACTTGGTTTCCCAATGCGAAATCTGCTGTGCAATATGATCATAATCCGGGTTCTGCCGTAACAATTGCTGTTGAAACCACAAATAAAATACATCCTGATTAAATTGTTGCTCTAATAAATGAATTGCCATTGTTTCATGTTCGGCACTCATTTCAGGTATTCTGAATAATAATTTCAACCATAATAACTTGACTGTATAGTCACGATCAAATACTTGCTTTTTTAAATCTAAATAACGCTGTTGTAAATAAATTAAATCATCTTGTGTGGCTTGATCATAGGCCAATAATAATTGTTCAAGCCATATTTTTTTTACTTCTTGTTCTAAATGTCCATATTTAGTCGAGCGTAAATATAACCAGGGAAACTGTATGGCAAATACGCCCCATAATGTGGTGAGTCGCTGTTCATAGGCTAGTTTCACCTGTATTAACCATGGTGATAATTCATGCTGATTTAAAAATTCTAAATGAGTCAGTGCTTGCTCACCGTGCTGTTGCGATAAATAAATTTCAATTCGCTGCAATTCTGCCAACTCAAATGCCATCGGGTTAGACTGATTTAAAGCAGTCAAGGCATCTGTATATTGCTGTTGCCCCCAAGATAATCGTGCATCAATAATATGTTTGAGTAAGCCCGACTTGCTAAAAGACTGCTGAATAAAATCCCGTTGATCCTGAGCTGCATTTAATAACCAGATTACAGCCAGTTGTTCATAAGGATGTAAATGGGCAAAACTAAATACGGTTTCATTTTTACGCTGTTCACGGCTGCGATACTGTTTGATCGCGTACCAGAGGCAATGGATCAAAAAACTGAACGTGACCAGTGAGGCCGCCAAAAACCACAATGTGGTTTGTAACTGCCACTCACGCCAATATAAATAGACATAGCCGGCCCCATGCCCATAACTCAGGATGCTCAGCCCCGCTATACCCAGTAGGCAGATAAATAAATAGGCCAGCAAAATCTGTTTCATAAGCAATTAGCCAACTAAGGTGCGTGTATTTAATAAAGGCGTTGGAGTGACCGGTGTGGCCTTGATTTGATGCAACTGCTGAATCCAGTACTGACTACGTGCATCCGGTAATTGCTCCAAGACATCAATCACCGCATTCAACGCTTGCTGAAAGGCGACAGATTGATCTTGCTGCAACGTATTTTGTGCAATGAGCAAGCGCAACTGAGCTTCTTTCAATACCAGATGCCGTTGCATTAATACGGTACTCGGCTGCTCTGCAGCTTCGATCTGAATCCAGCGCTGCCAGAAAGAGCGTTGAGTTTCCAAACTTTGAAGATGCGGAGCCTGAATTTCTTTTTCAATTTCAGCATCCATCTGCATCAATACTTCTTTTAATTTATTTTGCTGCACCAAGCGACTATTGACGAATTTTTTCAGCATGTCCTGATCTTTCGCAATCACTTGCTGCAGACTACTGACCAAGGCGGGCGCCAAGACATACTCATCCAACTCATTCTGCAGGTGGTTTAGTTTTTCAATGGCGGTGGCATATTGTTGCTGTTGCAGGGCAAATTCAATCAGATCCAGCTGCTGTTGTACGAGAGCAATATCATTCTGCGTGTCAGCAGTTAGCACTGCAGCTGCTGCCTGAGCTGAGGGAGTGCCTGCATTTTGCTGCTGGGCGGTAAACTGGCGTTTTAATGCCACAAACTGATCATTGAGATTGGCATTTTGCTGCTGCAACTGTTTAACACCTTGATGAAGTCCAGTCTGCGCTGCATTGAGAACATAAAGGTCATAGCTGAGTTTGATGAGCCACACCACACTCAAAATGAAAAATACAATAAATAGTTTCTTCATGCGTTCCCTAGTATCAGCCTCATTTTTTGCAAGATCGTATTCGTCTCTAAATCATCAATTTGCACAAATTCAAACCCTGCCTGATGCTGCTGTTGATATTCCCCAAGAAGAGTGGCCAAACGCGGCCCCAAAACCAAATAACGGGCCTGATGCATTAAATCCGAATTATTCTGCATTAATGTCAGCCAGTTTAACCAGCTTGCTTCACTGCTGATTAGCACGGCAAAGCGCTGCTGCGTCTCAAGCAATGCCAGGTTTTCTGCCAAAATTATTGCTGTGCTTGCGGGGCATTGCCGCCGATATAAAATAAAATTCAAAATTTTGATATTATTTGCGCGCAGATGATCCATCATAAATTGACGACCACCTTCTCCGCGCCAGAAGGCCACAGCTGAGCCAGCAGGCAGTTGCCTTAACACGGGTAATTGCAACATGCCTTCCGAAGTTTCAAGTTCAGGCACATGACTTTGAATACCATAACCAGCCAGCGCCTGCTCAGTGGCTTTACCCACCGCCACCCATTGCACATCTGCCAAGCGCGATAAGATAATTTCCGCCTGCTGCAAATATTGCATGCCAATCTGGGCGGCAGTCGGACTGACCACCACAATGATTTTGGCCTGATCCAGCTGGCGATACAAGCGTAACAGCTCGTCGGAATAAGGCTGTGCATGCAATTCCAGCAAAGGCAATTCTAGTACAGAAATCTGCGCTGCCTGTAACTGCTGAGTCAAACTCGCAGCACGCTCACTCGGACGGGTATTAATCAGTAACATCAGTTTGAATAAAGTGCTTTCAGCAACTCGCCTGCACCTTGATCGAGTAAATTTTTGGCCAATTCCACCCCTAACTGTTCAGCTTCTGCAATTTTTCCAGTGTGCTGTGCACGCAGCAAAACCGTTCCATCAACACTGCCAACGCGACCTTCGATTGAAATCGCATCATTCTGGAGCGTGGCATAGCCGGCAATCGGCACCTGACATCCGCCTTCCAGATAGGCATTAAAGGCACGCTCAGCACGCACGCAGGCATCCGTTTCTGCATGTAATAATGGCTGAATCAAGTCTAGTACCGCCTGATCATGGGTACGGCATTCCAGCCCCAGTGCACCTTGACCTACGGCCGGTAGACTGATTTCAGGAGTCAGAGTATGACGAATACGTTCTGCCAGACCTAAACGTTTCAAACCGGCACTGGCCAGAATAATCGCATCATACTGACCGGCATCCAGCTTGGACAAACGTGTACCGACATTACCGCGCAAATCAATGATTTCGAGATCAGGACGCTGTTTTAAAATCTGGGTTTTACGGCGCAAACTGGAAGTGCCCACTTTGGCGCCCTGTGGCAATTCATCAAAGCTGGCATAGGTATTCGAGACAAAGGCATCCAGTGGATCTTCACGCTCACAGATCACCGCAAGGCTCAGCCCTTCCGGCAATGCCATCGGTACATCCTTCATGGAATGTACGGCCAGATCGGCACGGCCATCGAGTAAAGCAGCTTCTAATTCTTTTACAAATAGACCTTTACCACCAATTTTGGCCAGCGGCGTATCTAGGATTTTATCGCCCTGTGTAACAAAAGTGACTAACTCGACCTGCAAACCAGCGTGCAAATCTTGTAGGCGCGCACGGATATGTTCCGCTTGCCAAAGCGCAAGTGGACTTTGTCGAGTTGCAATTTTTAGGGTCTTCATAAATTTCAATAACAGTAAATGAGAACAATAGTCTAAACTTAACCTGCTCACTTTAAAATGCAAGTGAATTTATACAAGTTTCAACTGAATGCTCTCATTGATTCCTGCTATAGCTTTTGAATCCGATCCCTTAAAAATGGCAAATGTCGCCGACTGACCGCTAAACGGTCGTCCAGCTCACGACAACGCACCTGATACTGACCTGAACTGACCACTTCCAGACCATCCAGATAATTCACCGAGATCAAGGCATTACGATGAATCCGGATAAACTGGTTCCCAAACTCCTGCTCTAGCTCCTTTAAGGTTTCATCAATCAGTACACTGCCGTTTTTATGACGTACAGTGACATATTTCTGATCCGCCAGAAAATAATAGATATTTTCAACTGGCACCAATTCGACACCACGATAGGTCTTTGCCGCAATCTGCTGGCGGCTGATATTGATTTCGTCCATATTTTCTTTTTGTTTTAGTTGGCTCATCTGAGCTTGGGTAAGTTTAGTTAAGTGCTCCAAAACCTGTGCCAATTCCTGTTGCATCACGGGTTTAAGCAAGTAGCCTTCGGCATTTGATTTAAATGCATCCAGCGCATGTTGGTCATAGGCCGTACAAAAGATAATTGCCGGCATCGGGTCCAGCTGACGCAAATACTGCGCACAAGCAAGGCCATTCATTTCAGGCATTTGAATATCTAATAGTATGACATCGGGTTCGTATTGGTGAGCCAGATCAATCGCTTGACGACCATGACTTGCAGTCGCCACCACATCATGCCCCAGCTGAGAGACTAAACGTGATAATCGCTCGACAGCCAAAGGCTCATCATCACAAATCAGGATGTCCATTGCTCCTCCTTACCCAGTTAACATGATCAAATACATGATAAAGCTAACTGCGATTTCTTTGATTTATTTTTATTTATATTGATATCGCACTACCGTCGTAAACATCCCTTCGCCGGCAAAGGTTTGAAAGGTCATACTGGGTCCGTAATAAGCTTGCAGACGCTGTCTGACATTTTCTATTGCAATACCATGCCCCTTTTTTAAAGTTTTATTATCCTGCGTATAAGGGTTAGTAATGATGATATTAATTTGATTTTGCAATATTTCAACCAATATGCTTATCGTACTCTTTGTGAGAATTTTTTCAACTCCATGGAAAATACTATTTTCTAACAAGGGTTGTAAAGTTAATAATGGGATTTGTACTTGTGAGTATAAGTCTTTGTTTTCTAACTTCCATTCGATTTGCAGGCGTTCACCCAAACGGATCTGCTCAATCTCCAGATAGCGCTGGCACAGATCAATTTCCTCTTGCAGACTGACCAGTTTCAATTCCTGAAAACTGGCACGAAATAAGCGGGACAGATTCAGCAGCATCTGTTCGGCTTTATCTGGATCGATGCTGATCAGGCTAATCACACTGTTCATACTATTGAACAGAAAATGCGGTTGAATCCGCGCTTGCATGGCCTGAATCCGGGCATTCAGTTCACTATGCTGTTGCTGTTCCCATTGTTCACGCAAATACAGGTAGCGAAAACAAAACATACCGAGCAAAACACCCAAACTGAGATGTAACCCAACCTGATCCAGGGCAATTGCCAGGTTTAAGCCCTGAAAATTAAAATTCATTCCAAAATGTATCACAACATTCAGACTGATGGTGGTCAGCACCACAATGGCCTGTAGTAGCAAAAAACCGGAAATGAGCGCCAGCTTAATCCCCATATGCTGAAAGGCCTGATGGAATAATTCCACCAGTGCTGCAAAACATAACAGTACCCAGTTGATATACAGCATATATTGCAGCAGATGCATCGCATTTAAAGCTTGCCACGACTGTGCTTCTGCGAGCGCTAGAATCATGGCCAGAATATTGCCGCCGACAAACAGTTCCAGCAAATAGCGAAGATTGCCAATCTGGCTAAAAAAATAGGAACTTTGTGTTTGCCCATTTATCGATGCGAAAGATTGAGCAGATGTGACTTCGGCAATAGGCTTTGAATTTGTTATACTCTTTTTCGTTCTACTGCTTTTAATCTGATTGAGCCGACATGACCACATCTTCTAATTCCTCTAATCCATCACAAGCCCAGACTTCGGGTATGTGGGGTGGTCGTTTCTCTGAAGCGACTGATGCTTTTGTTGCTGAATTTACAGCATCTGTTCAATTTGACCAACGTTTTTATAAACAGGATATTGCAGGCTCGATTGCCCATGCAACCATGCTGGCCAAAGTAGGCGTACTGACGGCACAGGAACGCGATGACATCATCGAAGGTCTGACTGCCATTCAAGCCGATATTGAAGCAGGTAAGTTCGAATGGCGCATTGACCTAGAAGATGTGCACATGAACATTGAGTCGCGCCTGACTCAGCGTATTGGCATCACAGGCAAGAAATTACACACTGGCCGTAGCCGTAATGACCAGGTCGCAACTGACATTCGTCTTTATGTACGTGATGAAATTGATGCGATTTTAAAATTACTCGAAAAATTACAAAAAGGTATTTTAAGCCTGGCGGCTAAAAACACCGATACCATCATGCCGGGCTTCACCCATTTACAAACCGCTCAGCCGGTGACTTTTGGTCACCACTTAATGGCCTGGTTTGAAATGCTGGTACGCGACTCTGAGCGTCTGATTGATTGCCGTAAACGTGTCAACCGTATGCCACTGGGTTCTGCTGCACTTGCAGGAACCACCTATCCGATCGAGCGTGCTTACACCGCTGAGCTGTTAGGTTTTGAAGCCGTTGCTGAAAACTCTTTAGACGCAGTATCGGATCGTGACTTTGCAATTGAATTTAATGCTGCTGCCTCGTTAATTATGATGCACTTGTCTCGTATGTCTGAAGAACTGATTCTATGGACTTCAGCGCAGTTCAAATTCGTGAATATTCCGGATCGTTTCTGTACGGGCTCTTCAATCATGCCACAGAAGAAAAACCCGGATGTGCCTGAACTGGTACGTGGTAAAACCGGCCGTGTCTATGGCGACCTGATGAGTCTGCTGACCCTGATGAAAGGCCAGCCGCTGGCGTACAACAAAGACAATCAGGAAGACAAAGAACCCTTGTTTGATGCGATCGATACGGTACGTGGTTCATTGATGGCATTTGCCGACATGATTCCTGCACTGGTTCCAAACATTGCTGAAATGCGCGAAGCAGCGCTACGTGGTTTCTCTACTGCGACTGATCTGGCAGATTACTTGGTGAAAAATGGCGTTGCATTCCGTGATGCGCACGAAATTGTCGGCAAAGCTGTAGCACTGGGTGTTGCAGAGTCGAAAGATTTGTCTGAGCTGACACTTGAACAACTTCAACAGTTCTCTGACCTGATTCAGGCCGATGTATTTGAAAAAGCGTTAACACTTGAAGCATCTGTGAATGCACGTAACCATATTGGTGGAACTGCACCTGCGCAAGTCGAAGCTGCTATTGCCCGTGCTTATACTCGCTTAGAAAATCTTTACGCTTAACTTTTTTAGCTTAAATTCGGAGTATTGATATGTCTCGACAAGTATTTTGCCGTAAGTATCAGGCTGACATGGAAGGCCTAGACTTTGCTCCATTTCCGGGTCCAAAAGGTCAGGAACTGTTTGACACCGTGTCTAAACAGGCTTGGCAGGAATGGTTAAAACACCAGACGACGCTGATTAATGAAAAGCGTTTAAACGTGTTTGAAGCAGATGCGAAAAAGTTCCTTGAAGAACAACGTGAGAAGTTCTTGAACAATGATGAAACATTGGAAAAAGCCGAAGGGCTGAAGCCTGAGGCGTGATTAAGCGGAGCACTGCTCCACCACGCCGCAAGACAAGCGCTGAAAAGCGCGCGTAGGCTTGAATCAAAAAGAATCCCCAATAATGGGGATTTTTTTATATGCTGCTCTAAAAATTACGCAAGACAAACACCGAAGGTGTGCATAGGTTTTAATATGAAAAGCTTCTAAATGGGGCTTTTCTTTTATAAATAGCACTGCTCTGCCCTTGCGCAAGACGAGAAGCTATGCTTCGAGTGGGAAAAAGAAAGCGCTGCTTTAAGTTTTACGTAAGACAAGCAGCTATGCTGCGCGTAGGCTTTAATCTAAAAGAATCCCCAACTATGGGGATTTTTTTATATGCTGCTCTAAAAATTACGCAAGACAAGCGAAGTGGACTGTTCCCACTATCCGATTTCACTTATCTCGTCAGCTTATTTTCAGCCTAAAACTGCTCAGCTTTGTATCAAAATACTGAATTGTAAAAGTAATATACAGAGTAATCACAAAACACAACATTCTGCTACAAGAAGCCACATGATTTAAAAATCTGTCTCTCTATAATAGGCTCTAAGAAGATGAGATATCTTTGAATAACTATAACAACAAGCAACAAATACCCCGATTTCATCCCAGTCCTTCCCCCAAAGGCTGGGTATTTTTTTGTCTGTGATTTACTGAATCCCTTGATAGTTGAAGCGCATAAAAAAAGCCCCTTTTTTAGGAGCTTATTTTTTCATTTTGATTAAGGCTGTTTCAGATATGGCCAAGCAGCTTTCAGATAAATGAACATCGACCATAAGGTCAGGATCACTGCGGTATAAAGCAAGGCATAAGCCAGCATTTCTAGCGGTGGCCAATTCAACAGGAATACGGTGATAGCGATCATCTGAAACGCTGTTTTGTATTTACCTACCGTTGAAACTGCAACATTGGTTCGCGCACCGAGTTCTGCCATCCATTCACGTAACGCTGACACGGTAATTTCACGCGAAATAATTACAATCGCGGCAAAAGCCATCGACATGGAAGGCTGCCATTGCACCAGTACAATCAGTGCCGCTGCAACCATCAACTTGTCTGCAACCGGATCGAGAAAACGTCCAAAAGCAGAAGTCTGGTTTAATGTTCGTGCCAGATAGCCATCAAACCAGTCCGTCACGGCAGCCACCACAAAAATCGTGGTTAAAATAATATGCCGCGTCATATCGGACTGATCAGCATCAAAGCCCATTGCAGGCGGCCAGTAAGCCACCAATAAAAATACCGGAATAAGAGCGATACGCGCCAAGGTCAAGATATTTGGAATATTCAGGATACGACCTGTAGTCATAGACACCGCCAATTGTTCCCCTCATGTACGATGAAAATGCACACTTTTTTAGAGGTTTGATCCATCATTAATAGGCTTCACTTTATACGAATTGACTGGCAGTGTCACTAGGCAAACACCGTCACTGTTTGTCTTGCCATCGCAATCAGGCGATTTTCGGCATCCCAGAGATAGGCATGCTCCGTGGCATAACCATCCGCAGCATGATCCGTAAATACTTTATATTTAAACCAATCATGCAGTTGATGTTGAACCGGATGCACATAGGTCACCGTCCAGGTCAGACTGCTGGCTGGCGCCATGCGTTTAAACATCGGTAACACCCCGGGTGGCCAGATATCAAAGATAGCCATCAGGTCTGCGACCAGAAACTCACGGTTGCTATGCTTTTCGGGATGAAAACGGCACCAGCCGCCAAAGTCCGGACGGGAACTGGCACTGCAAGGCAGATTGACATCCGCCCAGGCCACTTCAAAATGGTCATAACAGTCTGGCATGCCATAGTCAGCAGGAATCTGAAACAGCTGCTCTGGACTCGCATAGTCGGGGGCTTGAGCTTGTTGCTGCACCTGAATGGAGGAATCACGGGAAATACCAAAGCTGGCAATCAGAATACTTTGCACCGCATCGTCTTGCCATAAACGCACTTCAATGGTGGTCACCGACTTGCCCTGCCGCAGAATTTCAGCAGTCAAGCGCACTTTGGCTTGCTGAATCGGACCAACAAAAGTCACACTGCAACTGAGTAAATGTTGGCTTGGATCATTAATCTGAGTGACTGCCTTATGCATCATCATTGCGGCAGCCAGGCCACCATATAAGGTACGCCCCTGTAGCCATCCTGGTGGAAATTCTACCCATTCCTGTTCGGCAATTTGTGCATAAAGCGCATGCAAAGACATGTTGATCCCTCAGTGATTCTTGATGCCCAGTATATTCGGCAAAATTCGTACTGATGTGAATGCCCTGTGACCCATGCGTCAATGCGCACTTTTGCCCTTGCATTTGAGTCTGGAGTTATTCATGCAACACTTTATAGATCATCCGGGCCATGACGGAACCGAGTCCCGGGACCAGTTGCAGATCTTTTTCCGACGCTTTCAGCACACCCTGAATCCCGCCAAAATGGGTCAGCAAATCCCGACGGCGTTTTGGCCCAAGCCCCGGAATGACTTCGAGAACCGATGAACCGCGTTTTTTATCGCGTTTGGCACGATGCTTGGTAATGGCAAAGCGATGCGCTTCATCGCGCACCTGCTGAATCAGATGCAGTGCTTTATGATCTTCCGGCAACTGAATCTTGTTGCCATCAGTAAAATGCAGGGTTTCCAGCCCCGGTTTACGTCCTTCACCTTTGGACACTCCAACCATAAAGGCATCCAGTCCCAGCTCCTGCATCACTTCCATCGCCATGTGTAACTGCCCCTTGCCGCCATCAATCAGCAACAAGTCCGGCAGCAAGGCTTTTTTATAGCGACGGGTCAGCGCCTGACGCATGGCGGCATAGTCATCGCCCGCCTGAATATCATGAATGGAAAATTGACGATAATCACGTTTGCGTGCACCACCACTGTCAAATACCACACAGGAGGCAACCGTATCCTCGCCCATGGTATGCGAAATATCGAAGCACTCGATCCGGTCTACCGGACGGCCGATCACCTGCTCCAGCTGATGGAAACGGTCATTCAGCTCAAAATGATTGGCCAGCTTGCCCTGAATCGCATGCTGTACATTCATTTGTGCCAGTTCCAGCCATTCCGCGCGGGTTTCTCGTACCTTGGACTTGATCTGGATTTTCTTGTCAAAATGCTGCGACAAGGCAGCTTCCAGTTCCTTGTGATCGGCCACTTCGACATTGACAATCAGCTCGGCCGGAATTTCATCCGCCACCTGAAAATAGAAATTGGCAATAAAATCGGCAAGCATC
This sequence comes from Acinetobacter sp. YH12200, assembly GCF_013418175.1. Taxonomy (NCBI): domain Bacteria; kingdom Pseudomonadati; phylum Pseudomonadota; class Gammaproteobacteria; order Moraxellales; family Moraxellaceae; genus Acinetobacter; species Acinetobacter sp. YH12200. Next base: position 63,535 of record NZ_VPCO01000002.1, on the reverse strand, counting down.
TGCCCCAGATCATCACTGAGCATATCCGGGAAATAGCTTTTTCCGCCGAGCATTTTACCGTTGCGCACATGCATGATCTGCACACAGGTCACCCCGGCCTGATAAGCAATCGACAGGATATCGGCTTCGCCTTTGAGCTTATAAATCGCCTGCTGTGACTGCACATCTCTTAACAGTGCCATCCGATCGCGATAGAACACGGCTTTTTCAAATTCCAGAGCTTCGGCTGCCGCTTCCATTTTTGCGATCAGTTCCTGATTCAGCTCCTTGGTATCGCCCTGCAAAAAGCGAATCGAGTTATCCACATCTGCTTTGTAGTCTTCCGGAGAGATAAATCCGACACAGGGCGCAGAACAGCGCTTGATCTGGTATTGCAGACAAGGACGGGTTCGGTTGGCAAAAAAGCTGTTTTCACAGGAACGCACATTAAACAATTTTTGCAGCACCACCAAGGTATCCCGGGCGGTATAGGCACTCGGATAAGGCCCAAAAAACTTGCCGACCTGATGCTTGCCCTTGCCGCGCCCACTGGCCAGTCGTGGATAAGGTTTATCTGCGGAAACAAAGATATAGACATAAGATTTATCATCGCGCAGCATAATGTTATACGGCGGATGATGCAGCTTGATCAGGTTCTGTTCCAGCAACAAGGCTTCGGTTTCAGAGCGCACCACCAAGGTCTGAATATCATAAATCCGCGCCACCAAGGCCTGGGTTTTGGGATGATCCAGCGTTTTGACAAAATAGCTGGAGACCCGGTTTTTTAGATTTTTGGCTTTCCCCACATACAACAGTTCGCCGTCTTTGCCATACATCCGGTAGACCCCGGGCAGGCTGGTCATATTGGCCAGAATTTTCTCGATATGAGGACGTGCGTTTTCGTTCACCTAAAGCCTATTTTTTACATGCAATCTGCAGATATATGTGATGATTATTCGGTTATTTTCAAGCGAAAACACAAAATTCCCCTCAACTTGACACCCAATTTAAAACTATAGCTCAGCCATCTTTGCAATCTATAGCTTTCTCCGCATGATCTGATTGCTAAAAGCTCTAAATTTCAACCTTTAACTTTGCTATGCTCGAAGGGTCTAGTTTTGAGATGATTCGCATGACCATGCAGCAATCGGGCATCCATATTGTTCAACCATCCAGCTCCACCCATCACCCATCTGAGCGTGATCGCCGGATTGGCAAACCGCGTTTTCATTTCGAGCCGAATCACGTGATGCAATTGCTGCGTGAACGGATGATTGGACAGGATGCCGCACTGAATGAAATTGAAAAAATGCTGCATGTGGTCAAGGCCGATTTCTCCAGTCCGGAGCGTCCACTCTCGGTCACCTTGATGCTCGGCCCAACCGGCGTGGGTAAAACTGAAACCGTGCGTCTGATTGCCGAAGCGATTTATGGTCGTCCGGATGCTTTCTGCCGGATTGACATGAATACCCTGGCACAGGAACATTATGCCGCGGCACTCACCGGTGCGCCGCCAGGTTATATCGGTTCTAAAGAAGGTCACAGCCTGTTTGATGAAACGGCGATTGCCGGCAGTCATACCCGTCCCGGCATCATGCTGTTTGATGAGCTGGAAAAAGCCAGTAACGAGGTGATTCGCGGTTTGATGAATGTGCTGGATACTGGCCGATTGACCCTGACAGCCGGAACCAAAACTATTGATTTTCGTAACTGCATGATTTTTATGACCAGCAATGTCGGCGCACAGGCGGCACAGCAATATCTGGATAAACTCAGCTACCTGCCACAGCAAATGCAGGCACTGTGCCTGAAACATGTACCCACCCAGCGCATTATTGAAAAAGTCATGCAGCGTAAATTCGATCCTGAATTTCTAAACCGGATTGACCGCAGCCTGCATTATCAGGCGGTACAGCATGATGCCCTGCCGCGTCTGGTCGAAATTGAACTGGAAAAACTCAATAAACGCCTGCAACATCAAAACCGACAGGTACATTTATCGGATGCAGCCAAAGCCTATTTCTATCAGGGCTATGATATTCGTTACGGCGCCCGGCATTTGGGCCGCAAGCTGCGTACCGAACTGGAACCGGTTCTGGCGCTGTATTTTTTAAGCCAGCCCGAGCAGTTCAGTCTGCATCTGGACTGTGTCGATGGACAATTTGTGGTTCTGCCTGAGCAAGCAAAAGCTTAAATCATGCAGACTCAATATCCGGTTTATTTGCTTGAATCGCTTGTCTAAAAGTGGTCGGATCTTTAGGTGAAACCAATACAAATTTCTGCACGCCGTCTTCCGTATAGTCAATCCGCAGACGCTTTAAGGACAAGGCCGGTGCAATAATGGAATGATCCGTCGGCTGAATGGACTGGATGGCGCTCAACGGAATCTGCCAGCTCAACCACAGGCTTTTAATGCTCAACACCCCATTTTCCAGCACATAGCGCGTACTCCACAGCGGCCACCACAGAATAATAATGGTCAGAATGTAGATGGCAGTGTGCAGTGGATATTGCTGCAGGGTGCCTTTGGCCTGCATGGTCAGCAGCAGTTGCAGTAACAGGCCACTCATACAGATCAGAAAAGCGACCAGCCACCAGTCTTTTTTGGAACGAAATACCTGCATCGAGATCCCCATATCTATGTGCCTAATCATCATAAACAATTCTGTGCCAGATGACAGAGGTCATATCCAACAGAAGCACTGTTATTTCAGGCCTAGCATCAACATAGGCATGCTGGGGCTGAAATCCTCAGAAAACCCTCGACTAAAACAATCAACTGCAGTTTTATTGCGGCTGATCCGAAAATATCTATACATGCCTGCACGCCCTGTACTGAGCGAGATTCAGCCCTGATTTCCCTTGTTCCACAGGCCGATAATTGACTGAATTGACCAAATAGCGGTAAAGCCTGCCCTTGAATATTGTCCACCCTGCTCCATATCAGTCAGGCTGATCAATGAAAAATAATGAATTGAAACAGAATCTTTGGTTCATCGGGCTATAAGAAACTGAAAGGAAAAATTATAACCGGTCGGATCAAGCCGGCAGAAATTGATGACCATTGCGTCACGGCTTGATACAACTTGTTATGTTCTTTTTGGATATAGTTATCGTAAGATTAGCGAAGTCAAAAAGTGCGCGGGACATGCGCACTTGCTTCACAACATCAACTTAGAAGTCCTCCAAAATAAAGGAGATCAGGGCATGATCCACGCTGGCAATGCCATTACCGTCCAAATGCTTGAGGACGGGATTGCAGAATTCCGCTTTGACTTACAAGGTGAGTCCGTTAACAAATTCAACCGTGCAACGATTGAAGATTTCAAGGCTGCGATTGACGCAGTTTCCGCAGCAGACATTCAGGGTTTAATCGTTACTTCAGGTAAATCTACATTTATTGTAGGTGCTGATATCACTGAATTCGGCGACAACTTTGCTCAGGGTGAACAAGCGATTGTTGACTGGGCAATGCCAGTACATGAAATTTTTAACAGCTTCGAAGACCTCGACATTCCTAAAGTGGCGGCCATTAACGGCATGGCACTGGGTGGCGGTTTCGAAATGTGCCTGGTATGTGACTACCGTGTCATGTCAGAACAAGCGCAAGTAGGCCTGCCTGAAATCAAGCTGGGTATCTTCCCGGGCTTCGGTGGTACAGTACGTTTAAGCCGTCTGATCGGTATCGACAATGCTGTAGAATGGATGGCCATGGCCAACCCGAAAAAGCCTGCTGCTGCACTAAAAGACGGTGCTGTAGATGCGGTGGTTGCTGCTGAAAAACTTAAAGATGCTGCACTTGATCTGGTCAAACAGGCGATTCATGGCCGTTTAGACTGGAGAACCAAGCGTCAGGAAAAACTGGATCCGGTTAAACTCAGCCCGATCGAACAGATGATGGCGTTTAATTCATCGAAAGGCATGGTTCTGGCCAAGGCCAATCCGGCTCAATATCCGGCGCCAAAATTACTGCTTGATTCATTACAGGCCGGTGCAAGCTTGCATCGTGATGACGCGTTAAAAGTTGAAGCTGAAGGCTTTGCCAAAGCTGCAGTTACGCCACAAGCAGGTGCATTGATCGGTTTGTTCCTGAACGACCAGATCGTGAAAAAAACCTCGAAGCGCTATGAAAAAGGTGCGCATCCGGTGAACCAGGCGGCGGTACTTGGCGCTGGGATCATGGGTGGTGGTATTGCTTATCAGGCGGCGAGCAAAGGCACACCAATCATCATGAAAGATATTGGTAATCCACAGCTTGCATTGGGTATGTCTGAAGCGAACAAACTGTTGACCAAACAGGTTGAACGCAAAAAAATGACACCAGCGAAAATGGGTGAAACGCTTGCACGTATCCGTCCGACTTTAAGCCTGGAAGAGTTTAAAGAAGTGGATATCGTGATTGAAGCGGTAACTGAAAACCCTAAAATCAAAGCTGCTGTACTTGCTGATACTGAAAAATCAGTACGTGAGAACACCATCATTGCTTCAAATACGTCTACGATTTCGATCACGCGTCTGGCTGAAAGCCTGCAACGTCCTGAGAACTTCGTGGGGATGCACTTCTTTAACCCGGTACATATGATGCCTTTGGTTGAAGTGATCCGTGGCGCGAAGACCTCTGACGAAGCCATTGCAACGACTGTGGTACTTGCTCAGAAAATGGGTAAAACACCAATCGTGGTGAATGACTGCCCGGGCTTCCTGGTCAACCGCGTATTGTTCCCTTACTTCGGTGCATTTGACCTATTGCTTAAAGATGGTGCTGATTTCCAGCAAATCGATAAAGTGATGGAAAAATTCGGCTGGCCGATGGGCCCTGCTTACCTGATGGACGTTGTCGGTATTGATACTGGCGTGCATGGTGCAGAAGTGATGGCTGAAGGCTTCCCGGATCGTATGAAACCGGACTTCAAAGGTTCGATTCAAACCATGTATGAGAACAAACGTCTGGGTCAAAAGAACGACGTGGGTTTCTACAAGTATGAACTTGACCGTAAAGGCAAAAAAGCCAAAGTGGTTGATCCAACTGCATATGAGCTTGTGGCCTCTGTTGCAACTGTGGAAAAACGTGAATTTGACGCTCAGGAAATCATTGACCGTATGATGCTGGCTTTCTGTAACGAAACGGTTCGTTGCCTGGAAGACAACATTGTCGCGACTGCTTCTGAAGCAGATATGGCAATGATCATGGGTGTCGGTTTCCCTCCATTCCGTGGTGGTCCATGCCGTTACATCGATCAAACCGGTGTAGCTGAGTATGTTGCGCTTTGCAATAAGTATGCGCACCTTGGTAAAGCTTATGAAGCGCCAGAAATGTTGCGTGAAATGGCTGCTAACAACAAAAAATTCTACGGTTAAGGAGCAACGTGAATGGCTACTTTAAATCCACGTGACGTTGTCATCGTCGATGGCGTACGTTCAGCAATGGGTAAAACCAAAAACGGTATGTTCCGCAATGTACGTGCGGACAGCCTGTCTGCTGAACTTGTCCGTGCCCTGATGGTACGTAACGAATTCGACCCGAATGAAGTTGAAGACGTGATCTGGGGCTGTGTCAACCAGACTCTGGAACAAGGGATGAACATTGCCCGTAATATCGCATTACTGGCAGACTTGCCGAAAACTGTGGCTGGTCAAACCGTGAACCGTTTGTGTGGTTCGTCTATGCAGGCGATTCATACTGCGGCTGCGCAAATTGCCACCAATCAGGGTGATATCTTCATCATTGGTGGTGTCGAGCACATGGGTCACGTTGGCATGATGCACGGTATCGACCTGAACCCGGAAGCGTCTAAGCATTATGCCAAAGCGTCCAACATGATGGGCTTGACTGCGGAAATGCTGGGTCGCATGAATGGCATTAGCCGTGAGGAACAGGATGCCTTTGGTGTGGAATCACATCGTCGTGCCTGGGCTGCGACTGAAAATGGTCTGTTCCAGAACGAGATTGTGGGCATTGAAGGTCACAACGCTGATGGTTATAAAGTTCTATGTGATATCGATGAAGTGATCCGTCCGGATGCCAACATCGAATCATTCCGTGCTTTACGTCCAGTGTTCGATCCGAAAGGCGGTACAGTGACTGCGGCAACCTCTTCAGCCTTGTCTGATGGTGCTTCTGCAATGTTGCTCATGTCTTATGAGCGTGCACAAGCCTTAGGTCTTAAGCCACGTGCCGTGATCCGCTCTATGGCAGTTGCAGGTTGTGATGCTGCGATCATGGGTTATGGCCCGGTTCCGGCAACGCAAAAAGCCTTGAAACGTGCTGGCCTTGCCATTTCTGATATTCAGACTTTTGAATTGAACGAAGCCTTTGCTGCACAAGGTCTGTCTGTTCTTAAAGGCTTAGGCATTTATGACAAACAGGACATCGTAAACCATAACGGTGGTGCGATTGCGTTGGGTCACCCACTCGGTTGTTCTGGTGCGCGTATTACCACGTCTTTGCTTAACGTGATGGAACAGCAAGATACGCAAATTGGTCTTGCGACCATGTGTATTGGTTTGGGTCAAGGTATTGCGACAATTATCGAACGTGTTTAATTCTTAAATACTCAGATAAAAATAAACCCCGCTTAGTGCGGGGTTTTTTTATACAAAAAAAAGAAATTGATGCCCTTTCTTTTTTTGATGATGAATCAGGCTCACCGTTTATTTTTTTGAATGATACAAAATCTGCCGAACGGGTAAGATTCGATTGTGCGCATGAATTAGGCCACACCGTTATGCACACACATAATAAATATGTCCGCAATGAAGTAGACAATCGCATTTTAGAAACTGAAGCAGATAAGTTTGCTTCAGAATTTTTAATGCCTACTGAAGGTTTTTTAAGTACAGTTCCTTCTTATTTAACGATTGAAAATATGATCGACTATAAGAAAGTATGGCGAACATGTTTAAAGGCTATAAATTATAAATCGCATAAATTGCAACGTATAACAGATTGGTTTTATCGAAGTAACTCTATGAAAATTAATACCTTAGGTTATCACATTAATGAGCCTAACGAAACTCACCGTGATGAAAGCGTAATGCTTCCTAAATTAATTTTAACATTAGCTTCAGATCCAAAATTTAGTAAGCAGAAAATGCTCGATGAAATTCGTATATCTGAAAAAGACTTTAATGAACTAACATTTGATTCTTTAATTAAATATGAAGAATCTAAATCTCGACCAAAGCTTTATGTCATTAGTTAAAGCTCTTCGGAGCTTTTTTATTTAAACTAGAATGTTATCCCTTTGTAAAATTGGTTTATTTTTCCACCATTAAAATCTTAATTATGAATCGCTTAAATTTTATCTGTGTATGATCAAGCCTCTTTTTTCCTACTTCCTTAAGGGGTTTATATGAACATGCTTAAAACAATGCTTGCGACTGCAATCGTAGCAACTTCTGCATCTGCAATGGCAACTGAAGCTCAAGTAGCACCTGCTGCTACAACCACTACAGTTCAAACTGTTGCTACAGAAGCGGTTGCGCCTGTGCAAGCAAAAGTTGAAGCTGCTCAAGCCACTGCTACAGATGCAAAACAAGTAACTGAAGCGAAAGTTGAAACAGTGAAAGCTGAAACAACTGCTCAAGTAGAAACTGCACAAGCAACCGCAGAACAAAAAGTTGAAGCTGCAAAAACAGAAGTAGCAGAAGCAAAAGAAGCAACTGTTGAAACTGCTGCTGAAGTAAAAGAAGCGACTACTGAGAAAGCCGAAGCTGCTCAAGCAGACGTAAAAGCTGAGAAAAAAGGCTGGTTCTCTTGGTTCAAAAAAGCTGCTTAAGATTTTTTGAGCATAAAAAAGATGTCATTACGACATCTTTTTTTGTTTTGAACACTCTCATTTTAATTCAAGAGTTTAACAGCAGCTTAAAGCACTTATTCGACCTTTTGCGCCAGCATGGTCGCAAAATGCTGTTTAATCCGTTGGCCCTGCGCATCCACCCGATGCAGCTCACCAATATCTTCATTGTATTTCACAATCTTCCAGTCCTCATAATAAGCCCGTAACTCGCCCGGCTTAAAGCTAAATGGAAAATCGGGCTGTACCGGAATCTCTGGCGTATCCATCGCACAGACAATCAGGTTATAACCACCCGGCACGGTGGCCTGCTGCATCTGCGCAATCAAGGGTGCAATGGTTTTCGCCTCGAGGAACATCATCACCACGGTGCAGCAAATGAAGTCATACTGGCCTGTAATGCTGGTATCTGTGTTGAGATCACGGCGCTGGATCTGCACGTGATCAATGTGCTCCGTCTGCACAATCTGTCTTAAGGTCTGCAAACTGTTTTCATTGACATCCCAGGCATCGACATTAAAACCATTCTGACTTAAATACAGCGCATTACGTCCTGTACCGCAACCGACATCCAGCGCACGGCCACCCTTTAAATAGGGCATGGCAGCCAGTACTTCAGAATGGGTAGGATTCAACTGATATTTTTTGATGAAGTAATCTTCAGGCCGGCAATAAAAACGCAGCTGGCATTCGATATCCTCGCTGGCAGAAACAATCTTGTGCCAAGCCTCAGGTTCAATAAATGGCGGTTGCTGCGCTGGTGTAAACACATGTTCAGATTGCACCGCACCGGATGCTTCCAGCATGGCAAAATGCAACTCACCTTTAAGTAACGTCAGTTTGGCCCAAGTCCCTGCTTTGGTATTGTGCTGATTCTTGAAGCCCTGAGGAATACTCTTTTCTGTCCAGACCGGAAGTTGCTTATAACAAATCAGTTCTTGCATCAATATCGCCCTCCATCTCATGCATGCGCCGCCTGTCATGCTTATAGCGACGGTTTTATTCATTTCAGCATAGCTGGTTCAGGCCGGAATTGGAATCAGCGCTTATTTACGCTGTGCCAATACAGCAGCAAGATGCAGACCAAATCTGGAAAATAAAAAAGCTGCCTCGATCGACAGCTTGAGTTTAGCCAGAGAATGAATAGGGTGACTGGATTAATGCAGTAGTTCTGATTGTAGCCAGCGCATATAATTTTCCTGATCCATAAAATCCGGCGCGCCTCCCAGATCCAGACTGAAATACTGCTGATTAAACTGGATGACAATCTGTTCGGTATAGTGCCAGTCTTCTATCAGCTTGAAATATTGATTCAAGAAAAATCGGCTCCTGCCCTCATTATTCAGACTTTGTAATTTTGGACATGTTTTATTTGCGACAAACTCACCGTACATCTGCTGAATATCAGCAAAAACCTGAATTGTTTGCATGACTCACCTGCCTGAATGTTATGTCGTGATCTGTGCGACCCCTCCAACTTAGCAAGCGAGTTTGAACAGCAGATGACAGTCCTATGGCAATCCGGTTATCTCTGCCAAGTTATAACTTGTTTTCCACCGCTTTCTGGTTGGCACTCGCAATGTGTTCCATCTGCTTATTCAGATTTAATATTTCTTTATACAGTGCATTAAATTCTTGCACTGCTTGATCTTCATAGAACATGAAGGTTTTATTTTTCTTTTGCCATTTATGCTTTTTCAATACGGCAAACAAGGCATCGGCCTTGGCCAAAGTCTGTTTTTCAATTTCAAAAATGACATGCGCATTACTATTTTGTTGACTATCTTTCAGGGTCTGGCTCAGTTGCTGGCGATAACGGTTTTTAATATCCAGTTGCTGTGCCTTATTGATCAGTTCGGCATCTCGCTGCTGAATTTTCTGCTCATAGCTGTTGACGATATGATGAACCTGCTTGAGCATGGCTTCAGTTTCTTTATAGTCTTGTGCCTGATCCTTGGCCAGGCGGTCGATATCCAGAAAATTCTGCCAGTTGGCCGCTTTTAAATCACGCAGGTACTGATTCCGCTCCTCGGCACTGTCACGCAATTGACCCAGCATGAATTCAGCCATGATGGCATAGTCTCCATCCAACCGGTCATCTTCAAGCTCAAGCTCAATCGGCTTAGACCAGTCCTGCGCTTGCTGCGCAATGCTCTCGGTCTTTTCTTCAAGCACAGTTTCATATTCGAGCAAATCAGCCTGATGTTTTTTCTGGGCAGAGTTTTGATAAAACAGTCCGATAAAAATTGCCAGTGTCACAGCGGCTAAAATCATAAAAACACGCGGCATGCACATGCTCCCCTGCTGCAAGTTATGTATAGATTTCCTTTTTATCAATATGCTTATTTTTTAAGCATAAATCAATTCTTCTATACAAAACCTCTGCAAAGGCACGGACTGTTCCAAAAGGAAATCAGATCGAAATCCTGTTTTAAGCTCGCGCTGTATCGTTTGACTTTATCTAGCAAGCGTTCGCCGAACACCATTCATTCAGCAGCGCCCGGTCAATATTATTCAGGTTGAACTGTTCTCGGGCAGCCTGAACTGACGTTGCATTACGGTTAATACCAAATGGCACCAGCATCAGATAAATACCATCACGAGGGTCAGCAGAGCGCAAACCATCTGCAATGGCCTGTACATACTGTTGCAGCCCCGGTGGCAGGCTATCCAGTCGTGCCGGATTGCTGCTCGGTAGAATGTCGAGATCACCCGCGAAATCAGCATTGACCGTGTAGTCCTGCAATTCGCGTTCAATCTTCAGCATCCGCATCTTTAACGCCTTTTTCTGGCTGGATTGTTGTTGCAGGGGAAGCATGAATTCCATTTCTTCACGCAATTCACGATCTGCCATCACGGTCAGTGTCGGTAAAGTGACTGGGTCTGTTGCGGCATGTGCATTGACCAGGCGCAGTGCAGTAAACAGGCTCAGTAACATCAGGAAAGTTGTGCTAAGGGGACGCATAAGGAAAACCTCCGCATCATCATTTCAGGGGGAGAGACCCTATTGTTCCTTAAACTTGTGTAAACATGATCAGTATTACTGTGAGTATTGATACACGGTCATTTCAGCATGATTACTGGCGTATCTTTCGATGCTGGTTTTAAGCGGGCGATTAGAAATTCATGCTCCTTTTACCGTAAATTTTAGCAATAAAAAATCCCCGACTGGCGGGGATGGATAGGTAGCATTGGACAGTATTTCAGGGCTGTTTCGGTAATTGTATGACAGCAGGTACATTAAGGTGATTTTCAAGCAGGTCGATATTCACCTTGTCCAGATTGATCTGGATCTTCATATTGCGATCTGGCTGTAGGCTGTTACTTCGATCAATGCCAAAATTTTCCAGAATGGTATATAACCCTTGGGTTGGATCACTGGATTGCAGTCCCTTGGCAATGGTCAGCACATACTGCTGTAGTGCCGGTGACAGTGAATCTAGATCAGGGGCTTCTATGGGCTGGATCTCGAGGTTTGCCACCACATCAGGATTGACCATGAAATTCTCTGCATCCCGGGTACCACGAATCACCTGATGCTGTAAGGCGCGCAGATTCTTTTCTTCCTGTACAAAAGGCACATAGCCGGTTTCATTACTCATTTCAGGTTCGGCCATCACGGTCAGGGTCGGTAGCGTCACGACCGCTTGCTTGTCCTCGGCTTGTGCTCCGATGCTGTAAACACCGAGCATGAGTCCGAATATAGACATTTTCATGATATTCATTGGTTTGCCTTTCCCCTATTATTGATGGCCCAAATACTGCAACTGACGATGATCCAGTCTATTTTCAATATTCTTATCTACTAGATTACATTGATTAATTGGATAACTCATGCTTGCTCAGATGAATGGCAACTCATGTGAATTATCCTGAAAGTCAGCAAAGCATGGACTCATCGTCTGAAAGCCGAATAGTGAGGCAAAACCACTGTTTTCAGCTGAAAGACAAAATGACAGGCGAAAAAAAACCTCAAACAATGTTTGAGGTTTTTTCGAATATGGTGGCGAGACCCAGGATCGAACTGGGGACACACGGATTTTCAATCCGTTGCTCTACCTACTGAGCTATCACGCCGATGCGGTGTATTAAGCCGTATCTGGCTGCATTAGTCAATCAAAATTATAAAAAAAATAATTGAATGACTGAATTTTGGTCTAAAAAAAATCCCTGATGGGATCAGGGATTGAAAACTTTAAAATGTTTTAAAATATGGTGGCGAGACCCAGGATCGAACTGGGGACACACGGATTTTCAATCCGTTGCTCTACCTACTGAGCTATCACGCCGATGTCGCGTATTAAACAGTTTCAGCTTTAAATCGTCAAGAGCGCAGAGAATAATTTTCATCAAATGTTTACTTTTCCATCAAATCGCATCAATTTGTGTCATAAATTAAACAGTTTTTACCAAAGACTTCACTAATAAAACAAATCTGCGGTCTTAGTTACAAAAAAAGCAACCCGAAGGCTGCGACTGCTTGATCTATTTTTAGATTTTTTCCAGATTGGCCAGACAACGATGGATGGCACCACACCCCGGCACAAAATTCTTGACCCCTTTTTCTTCTTCCATGCGGCAGACTTCACTGACCAGCCTTTCTGCAACGCCACGCCCGCGGTTGGCCGGATGCACCACGATATTTTCCAGAATCCGGCTTTCTCCCTGTCCGGTGCACCAGATTGCCCCGATAATCTTGGTATTAAATTCTGCACTATAAACTGAGGTATACTGTGTAAGGTTTTGCTCTAGTTGTTCCATGGCATCTGCCCCATCGCTAAATTCAGGGCTAGTGTCATACAGTCGCTCAAGCTGGCTGCGCACTTCATCATTTTCTAAAGAAGTATAAGCATGTACGGTAATAGGCATTGATAAACCCTCCTGAGCAATCTAATATGCGGTGACGTCGTCACGGCGAAAATATTTTCTACATCAATCATTTTGACGTATTTGAGGAACGTGTCTATGACAGATCGTATCAGTGAAGTGGTAAGAAATACCAACGAAACCAAAATTCGAGTTCGTTTGAATCTCGACGGTACTGGTCAAGGCACCTTAAACACGGGTATTCCATTTTTAGACCATATGATTGATCAAATCAAGCGTCATGGTTTGTTTGATATTGATATTCATTGTGAAGGCGATCTGGAAATTGATGACCATCATACCGTAGAAGACTGTGGTATTACCTTGGGTCAGGCTTTTGCACAAGCGCTGGGCGATAAAAAAGGCCTGAAACGCTACGGTCACTTTTATGCACCACTCGATGAATCTTTAAGCCGTGTTGTGGTGGATCTGTCTGGTCGTCCAGGCCTGTTTATGGATATTCCATTTACCCGTGCCATGATCGGCCGTTTTGATGTGGATTTATTCTCTGAATTCTTCCAGGGCTTTGTGAACCATTCATTGATGACCGTGCATATCGACAACCTGAAGGGCAAAAACAGCCATCACCAGATCGAAAGCGTATTTAAAGCTTTTGCGCGTGCGCTGCGTATGGCCTGTGAAGTGGATCCGCGTGCTGCGAACACGGTCGCTTCAACCAAAGGAACGCTGTAATGACCCGTATTGCCCTTCTTGATTATGGCATGGGAAATTTGCACTCTGCGGCAAAAGCACTCGAACATGTCGGTGCCACGGTTGATGTGACCAATGATCCCAAACTGATTGCGCAAGCAGACAAAATTGTCTTTCCGGGTGTGGGCGCCATGCGTGACTGTATGCAAGGCATGCATGAAGCAGGTATCGATGAAGTGGTACGCAATGCAGTGTTTAACAAACCGGTACTGGCAATCTGTGTCGGGATGCAGGCTTTGATGCAGCATTCTGAAGAGAATGGTGGCACAAATGCGCTGGGTATTTTCAAAGGTGCGGTCAAGCATTTCCCGGAAATGGCCGGTCTAAAAGTGCCACATATGGGCTGGAATCAGGTACATCAGGCCAATCCAGACCATCCGATGTGGAACAATATTGAACAGGATGCGCGGTTCTACTTCGTGCATAGCTACTATGTCGAGCCACAAAATTCAGAGCTGGTGGCTGCCAGCTGTACCTATGGCATCGAGTTCTGTACCGCGATTCATCAAGAAAACCTGTTCGCGACCCAGTTCCATCCGGAAAAGAGCCATACCGCAGGTTTGCAATTACTGAAAAACTTTGTGGACTGGAAAATCTGATTTTCCTTTCACTTAAAAAGCTCGCAGATTGCGGGCTTTTTTATTCGTTCAGATTAATCTACCACCAGAATCATGACTATTTCTTAGTCACTAGAATTATTATTCTGCTTAGTCAAGCTCTTATATTTAAACAATAATTAAAGCATATGGGAATAAAATAATGTATCAATACTCTCACACTCGTGAATCAGCCTTAAGGCCAAATGGATGTTTTGACCGCCTGTCTTATCTGGCTGGAACATGCTGATGACCTTGTGGCTCCTGATCCTCATTCCGCTGGTCAAGCTAGGCTTTATTTTTGCTTAAACGTCGAAAAGTAATTAAGCTGAGTGCCCAAGCCCAGTGAACTATTGATAATTATGGAAGCGCTCCAGCCGACAATACTGCCGAGCAAAGAACAGATTCAGGCCTTTCCTGTATTTCAAAATCTTCCCATGCCGCAGATTCAACTTATTCATAGTCTGGAACAATGTCTGGCTGTTGAACAGGAGCTGAAAAGCTGTGCACTATTTGGCTTTGATTCTGAATCCAAACCGACCTTTAAAGTCGGTGAAATCTCTACCGGGCCACATCTAATTCAGCTGGCCACTCTAGACAAAGCCTATTTATTTCAAATGAACCCGGCCATCTGGGCTTTTCTTGCACCAATTTTTGCCAATCGTGATCAGATCAAGGTTGGTTTTGGCCTGAAAAATGATGCGCATCTGTTTCGTAAACGAGGCATAGAACTGAATAGCGTGATTGAACTGTCGAAATGCTTCGGTCATTTTGGTCTAAAAAATCCGGTCGGACTGAAAAATGCCATCGCCCTGTTATTTGGACTAAATTTCCCTAAATCGAAACGGATTAGCACTTCCAATTGGGCCAGTAAAAACTTAAGTGCAGCCCAGATTGACTATGCAGCTGCAGATGCCTATGCGCCAGTGTTGGTATTTGAAGAATTGCTGCGCCGAAATCTACTCCCTAAAGAAATTCCGAATACATCACTGAAATTACGTCTACGCCCTTCATCAAGGATTTAATGTCTTCAGCACACCGCAACAATGTAACTTTGTGTAAATCAGATTCTGCCCCAAAAGTTGGCAATATTAAGACTGCTTAAATGCCCATCCCAAGTGAATTTAGCAACTTTCAGCGTCTCTTTAACTTGGAACTTAACTTCAGATAGAATCATGCCCAATCTTGAGGCATAAAATCTCAAAAAGCACCATAAAATTCAAATTAATTTACTGATTTTATTTACATTTTAAAACAATAACAATTTTCAAACTTAGCAATTTGAATATATTCAACTTTTTATAATTTCTTTATTTTTCATGATCTATTTGCAGTTTCTCCGCTCTGTTTTTTATTAAAAAATTTGCTAAAACATGAGCCATCTTATTCATCATCCGATCAGGATGTACATGTTCTCGAGGGTTAATACACATGTTCAGTTTATTGAGTGAAAAAATCAGTGGCGTGCTGAGTCTGGCACTGCAAGGGATTACGACAGCACTGGGTGTGCTGACTAAAACGGTGATCACCGTGGTAGATGAAGTGGTATCAACCGTATCGGATCTGACTGCGCCTCTTAGCGCTCAGCTCGGTGCACTGCCCGTTGTCGGAGATCTGCTATCGACCGTCCTGAATGTCAGCACTGGTCTGGTCAGTGGCGTCAGCGCAGGTGTACATGCCATCTCGGACCAGTGGATTGCAGGAGACTTAGCATGCGGTGTTAATACTGCCTTGAATGGTACGACTGATCTGCTGGGTCAGGGTCTAGGGGGTGTATCTGACATTCTGGACAGTGTGCTTGCCGCTACGGCTCCATTGACTGCTCCATTGGCTAACTTACCGATCCTGGGTGATGTGGTGACCGCGATTGGGCAGACTGGCAGCAATCTAAGTGGTCTGGTCGATGAAACCGGACAATATGTGGCAGCAATCAATCCACTTGAGCTGATTAACAATACCCTAGAAAATCCGGTCGCCAGTGTCGGCGGCGTAATTCAGGATGTATCGGGCACACTGGATGCCCTGCTCAATGACCTGGTTCCGGTCACGGACGTCGCGACCAGCCTGCCAGTTGCAGGTACGGTGGTCGGTTTAGTGGGTGAAACTGTCAGTACAGTCAATCAGGGACTTTATGAGTTGGGAGCGCAGCTGGGCCAAGTCAATTCACTAGACCATCTGTCTCAAACTTATAGCTATGTCTAATCAGTGTGCCAGTGAAAATAAAGCAGATCGTATGCGCAGTCGCTGAATCATTAAAAGGATAAAAATAAATTACCTGACTGCGACCTGTCTTCGGACAGGTTTTCTTTATTGATACTGTTTAAGAGTTAGAAATTTCGACTTTATTTGCTAAGATGAACTCACTCAAATTCATTCTAAAGATTAAGCAAGGAGCGAAAGCATGCTGATCATCCCTGCAATTGACCTGAAAGATGGCAAATGTGTCCGTTTAAAACAAGGTCGTATGGAAGACGATACCGTATTTTCTGACGATCCGGTCGCAACAGCACAGCATTGGGTAAATGAAGGCGCTCGCCGCTTGCATTTAGTGGATTTAAACGGTGCTTTCGCAGGTACGCCTATCCATAAGCCAGTGGTTGAAGCCATTGCCAGAGCGCAGCCAGATTTACCGATCCAGATTGGCGGCGGTATCCGTTCGATGGAAACCATCGAGCATTATCTGCAAGCAGGCGTATCTTTTGTGATTATTGGTACCAAAGCAGTTCAGGATCCTGAATTTGTAGAAGAAGCATGCAAAAAATTCGCGGGTCATATCATTGTCGGCATTGATGCCATGAATGGCATGGTGGCAACCGATGGCTGGGCCAATGTGACGGATGTCAAAGCGACAGATCTGGCCAAGCGTTTTGCCGATGCGGGCGTATCCAGCATTGTCTATACTGACATTGCCCGTGATGGCATGATGCAGGGTGTGAATATTGAGCAAACCGTAAATCTGGCACAATATTCAGGTTTACCTGTGATTGCTTCAGGCGGCGTAACCAATATGGATGACGTCCGTAACCTGAAAGATCAGCCGGGCATTCTAGGTGCTATTACTGGTCGTGCCATTTACGAAGGTACATTAAGCCTGCGTGAAGCGCAGTTATTGCTAGATGAACAACAGGCGCTATAATTAAGCCTGCTGCACAAGAGGTCTTCGGACCTCTTTTTTATTTGTTATTTTCCGATCTCCTGATATGTCGACCCTCATCTCCACTTTTCGCTCTCCCGCTCTGGCAGCCAAACTTCCGCAGCTTGCTTTAATTCTGATTACCCTGATCTGGGGCGGCAGTTTTATTACTGTACAATACGGGCTGAATTTTAGCAGTCCGATTATGTTTGTTGGGCTGCGTTTTGCTGCAGCCGCCATTGCCGTGACCCTGATCTCATTAAAATCTTTAAAAGGTATGACCCTCAAGGAGATTATTGCCGGCGCGGTGATTGGGCTCATGATCGCCATCGGTTACGGCACCCAAACCGTGGGATTGCAAACGATTAGCAGCAGCGAGTCTGCTTTTTTAACCGCCTTGTATGTTCCACTGGTACCAATCCTGCTCTGGCTGCTGTTTGGTCAAAAACCTCAGGTGATGACCTGGATCGGGGCATTGTTTGCCTTTATCGGGCTGCTGTTTTTGACTGGTAATGGCTTTGCAGCAATTCAGCTCAGTTTTGGACAAACTTTGACTTTACTTGGCTCCATTGCCATTGCCCTGGAGATTATTTTGATCAGTTATTTTGCTGAGCAGGTGAATGTACGCCGGGTCACAGTGCTGCAACTGATTTTTGCGTCCTTGTTCTGCTTTATGATTGCACCTGTTTTAGGTGAATCTCAGCTACCTGAATTTCACTGGCATCTGGCAGGCATCTTAGTCGGTTTAGGCATTGCCAGTGCGATGATTCAACTGGTCATGAACTGGGCACAACGTAGGGTAGCTCCATCACAGGCAGCAATTATCTATGCCGGTGAACCGGTATGGGCAGCGCTTTTTGGCCGACTTGCAGGAGAACGCCTACCTGCACTGGCACTGTTGGGCGGATTAATGGTGGTACTGGGCGTAATTGCCAGTGAATGGAAACCGAAGTTTTTAAGAAGAAAACGAGCAGAAGAATTCAAGCAAGATCTTTCCTGACTTCTCAGTCCCCCTTTAATCAAGGGGGATTTTTTTGCCTGAGAAAAGAGGACTAAAATTATTTTGTGTACATTGGCCGGTTGTCATTCAAGCGCATCATGCCACGAATCGCGCGATATACAATCCAGACCCAGGCCAGAAACACCACCAGCAAGCAGAAAGCGGATGCACCAAAGGCCACGCCTGCAAACAGGTTCGGGTCTTCGCCGGTAAAAAACAGAAACAAGAATGGAATAAAGGCGATGATATTCCAGACCAGATACCACCAGAAACTGCGGATCTGCCAGGTGAAGTGACTTTCAAAAATTGAACCGCGTACATCGCCACGTTTGACGTAATTAATGATCAATGCCACGATGGCCAACAGGCCAGCGCTAAAAATGGCCACAATATATAAGATGTAGAGTGCGAAAGTCAGTGTGCGGTTTGGGTCTTTATCAATGGAATAGTTCACGTCCCCTCCTGATGCTTCCCCTAAATATTTAAACTGTTAAATGGGGAAATTAACCATAGAATCAAAATGATGTTAAAGGCTATAGTACAAAAATATATCTGCCGGAATGGTTGTTTTTGTGTTTTATGTCGCAGTTTTTGCTGTGCCAGCCAGGCTGCCGGCCAGCCACCTAAAAAAGCCACCAGATGCAGGGTATTTTCCGGAATACGGCGATTACCCAGCTGGGCCGCTTCCTTGTCTTGTGCATAGAGCCAGTAGCTGAGCGCATTCATCAGACTGACCAGCAACAACACCAGTCCACTGAGCAGACCGCCCAGGGTTAAAGCGCTTAGAAACAGGATATACACCACACAGGCAATCTGCATTGCTTGTAATTTCTGTGCCTGCTGTGGCTTGGACGGTTTGAGCTTGGCCTGAGAGGTTTTGGTTTGTGAAGCTTTCAGATACATAACTTGCTGCGCACGATAACGTCCGCGCTCATCCAGAATGACCAGATAATCCAGGGCACAGCCGACAATCGGGCGTGGCCCCTGCTTGGCAAAGTCCTTGATATGCAGAAATACGCGATCTTTGGTCGGATCAACCGGTTGAATAAAGCCATAACCCTTGTCATCAAACCATTCTACTAAACGTCCCTGATCACGCATTTTTTTATCCTGTTGTATGTGAATACTTAAGCTGTGACGAATTTTAGTCGTTCAATCAACATATTGCGCATTTCATCCGGATTTTTTTGCAAAATATCTTCACCACTACGACCCAGTGCCGCATTCCGCTGTGCCACCTGTAAACGCATCATCCAGAAACGCCCTGCGGCCATGGCCAGATACAGTTCCAGACAGGCTTTTTCATCATGGGTTAAGGGACGGATAGTTTCATAAGCATTTAAAAAAGCAACTGCACGTTCTTCATTCAAGCTTAGCGCTGGATAATCAGTGCAGAAGTCATTCAAGGTAATGGCAATATCAAACAGCAGTTCATCTTTATTCAGTTCATAAAAATCCAGAATGCCATTCAGCTGATCGCCTTCAAACAAGGTATTGTCGCGGAACAGATCGGAATGAATAAAACCACGTGGACGGTCAGGATAGACTGTGGTTAAAGCCTCATACAGGCCTAAAAGCTTAGCCAGCAAGGCCTTGTCGGCCGGACTTAAGCTCGGTTTGATCTCTTGGGAAACTGCCAGCCAATAGGCATGGTCGCGCACGAAATTACGCTCTAGCTGGAAGTCTTGCAATGCCACGTGCATTTTCGCCTGCGCTACGGCAATCGCTGCAGCTTGTGCCACGGTCGCTGGCATCGGATGTTCGCCCAGCATACGTGGTGCAATCTGTGCCGGTTTATCTTTAATGCTGTGAATGGCTTTGCCTGAATGTGATAACGGCACCGGAACGGCCACACCGGCCTGCCCCAAATGCTCCAGTACCGGCACCAGTTCACCAGCGGCCTGTTCATCCATATCTTCAAATACGGTCAGCACATATTGCGCATCTTCGCAGACCAGAAAATAGTTGGTATTTTGAATACCGCCTTGAATCGGAATCAGGTCAATTGCCTTTAAACCATAAGGCGCTGCAAAATCCTGAACTTCCTTTAAAGTCAAAGTGGTATAAACCGACATAGAAAACCTGCGAAAAAACTTACATAATTTTGCTAGAATACCGTTTCCATCTGCCAAGGTGTAGCGCTTGCGTGGGTGAGTTTCATAATCGGCTGTAATAATTGGAAAAATTTATGCTAGCTAAACGTATTATTCCTTGTCTGGACGTGGATAACGGTCGCGTGGTCAAGGGTGTCCAGTTCCTTGATATTCGTGATGCGGGTGACCCGGTTGAAGTGGCGCGCCGTTATAATGAACAGGGTGCCGATGAAATTACTTTCCTTGATATTACCGCTACACATCATGGACGCGATACCACTTACCGTACCGTAGAACGTATGGCCGAATCCGTGTTCGTGCCTCTCACCGTCGGTGGCGGTGTACGTAAAGTCGAAGATATCCGTTTACTGCTCAATGCCGGCGCAGATAAAGTCAGCATTAACTCTGCTGCAGTGTTTAATCCTGAGTTTGTCCAGGAAGCATCTCAACGTTTTGGTGCACAGTGCATCGTGGTCGCCATTGATGCCAAAAAAACCGGCGAAGATAAATGGGAAATTTTCACCCACGGCGGCCGCAAACCGACCGGCATTGATGCCTTGGAATGGGCAGAACAAATGGCCAATTACGGCGCAGGTGAACTCCTGATTACCTCAATGGATGCCGACGGCACCAAAGCCGGTTATGACATCGCCCTGATGCGTGCTATCAATGACCGCGTCACTGTACCGACTATTGCCTCTGGCGGTGTAGGAAATTTACAACATCTGGCGGACGGGATTATTCATGGCGGTGCTGATGCAGTATTGGCAGCGTCAATTTTCCACTTTGGTCAACATACCATTCCTGAAGCCAAAGCCTATATGGCAGCGCAAGGCATTGAAATGCGCCTTTAATTCAAAAACGAATTGGTATTTAAAAAAGAGCATCACAACGATGCTCTTTTTTATTTCTACAGGATAAGCCTAGGCAATAAATCATTTGGAAAATACTCTCATCATCTGTGGCACATCCGGGTTTGCTCTAATGATGACTGCTTTGAAAAAGTATATCCATCGTTCTGTGGATTAAAGTAGAACAGCAAACACGACAAGAAAGAGTTAATAGAAAAGGGCTGGTATGTTCAAAATGATGTTTAGGGATTGTTATTGATCAATAGCCGCCGGACAGGACCAAGCTTTCCAGTGCTGAGCAGCTTAAATATAAAGGACGTTATTTTCTTTCAATATTCATCCCAGTATGAGGATGAACAAGATCGCTCTATCTTGACCGATATTCAAAAGTAAAAATTAAATAAAAAAAAGGAGTCTCGCGACTCCCTGTAAAAACCAAGATTAGACCACAGCGCTTGGTATTCAAAATAACTCATTACACCTAAAACATATCAGTATGTGGCTTCATTCACCAACAACCGTGAATATAGGCCAAATCAAAAGGACAATATTGACAATACATCTGCATTTTATTGACAAATCACGACAAGAACTGGGTTTTAGCGATTTAATGGCCTATTTAAGTGATTGGTCGCAGGATTTTTAGCAATTTTAGCCGGAGTTTCTGCCCACTTGGCTGGAAAATAACGGTCTGCCCAATAGTTCAGTTTTTTCGAGATCGGTGCAGGCAATACCATACCTAAAGGGTTCTGCTCCTGTAAATCTGCGGAGGAAATCACCCGGGTACCCAGCAGATAGTCGAACCAGGGTTTGGTCACACACCAGTTGGCATCCTGATTACTATTCATGTGATGATCATAATGCCAAGGCAGCTTTTTTTTGGCCCATTCTGGCTCTAAGTGAGCGCGGCGATGCCGATAATAATAATTGCCTGCACTATATAATACGGCCAGCGTCATCCCTTTAGAAAAAGGATAAAACGTCAATCCAAAGACTGTAGCAACCACGGCAAGAGAAGCAATTTCATTGCGGGTACGCCAGTTGTTCAGTCCTTCTACATAACCGAAATCGAAAAATTCCGTTTTACGCACAATGCGGTGATGTTCCCAATGTGAACGCATGCTTTCTGGAACCGGACTATAGCGACTCTGTCCTTGGCGGTGAATTCCATGTAACACATATTTATGTGCAAACCATTCAAATCCATTGGCAACGACGAGTCCTGCCAGAAAACCTTTCCACATGATCTTTTACCTCTTGGTCTATTTTCAATATAGGCTAAGTAAAAGACTAGATATTGACCAAAATATTCAATATGATTGACAAAATACGACAAAATAAAAGAATTAAAAAATGCTGGTTCTAAAAAACTACGTAGGCTCGGTATACGGTGGTTTAGGACATTTACTTTTGGACTATTATCAGCTGAAACAGCTCGAAGTCCCTGAGAAATTATTGGCCATTCAAAATCTGGAACGCTTTGATTTTACCCTGTGGCGTGATCTGCTGACTACACTTGATCAACAGCTGCAGCGCCCGGCTTTGGGCCTGGAAATTGCACAACTGGTCGAGACTAAACATCTCGGGATTATCGGTTATCTGGCACTTTCCAGTGACACGCTGGGTGAAGCCTTCATGCGCTATCATGACTACCATCGCCTGATCTATGATGGCAGCCCGCTACAAATCCAGGGGCAAGGAGAACATCTTTCGATTGCCTGGGGTGAGGTTCCTTTTAAGATGAGTACGCAACTGACCGATGAAATCGCGATTGCACTCATGATCGAATTTATTAAATCGAATATTCTGGATAATAATCATCTGCATCTGCATGAAGTGCATTTTCAGCATCCAACACCCAAAAATATAGCATTGTATGAACAGTATTTCCGCTGCAAGGTTCGTTTCGGTCAAGCCAAGACTCAAGTCCTGATGCCGGTCAGCGAGCTGTCTACACCTTTAAAACAGGGTGATCAGACCCTACAAAAGCTTCTGAAACAACAAGCTGAAGCTTTACTGGAAAAATTCCCCAATTCCACCCAGGTTGACCAGCAGTTACAGCAGGCGATTCTGGTGGGCCTGCAAAAAAACCAGTTCCAGATTGAACATATTGCCCAGCAAATAAAATTCTCTGTCCGTCAGTTACAACGACATTTGCAAAAGCAGGGTAAAACCTATCAGCAACGCATGCAGGAAATCCGCTCTATGATGGCAATGCAATATCTGAAAGATCCGCATTTAAGCTTACAGGAAATTTCCATGCTGCTTGGTTACTCCGAGCAGAGTGCATTTCAGCGGGCATTTAAGCAATGGACCCAGCTGACGCCACAACAATGGCGCTTAGAATCTTTGGCTCAGACAGCTTGAGACGCTGCAATGCTGAGACTAAAAATAGTAAAAAGCCCAATAGGAATATTGGGCTTTGTGTCTGGTTCCAGATGGAACATTCTCCAACAAATGAAAAAAATCTTATAAAAATGGATTTTCGATTTCGTCCAGATCATCCCGCTGCAGCTTTTCTGGCAGATCTACAGTATTTTCCAGTTGCTGCACCACATCATTTACAAAAGCCTGCAAAACCTTGGCAGCCTTAAGACCTTCCTGATCCTTGGTGATCTGCAAGTTTCCATACAGGCTGACGCAATCCAGATCATTTTCCAAGGTCAGATCATGAATGGCATGGGATTCACTGCCATTTTCAAATGCTTTAAACATATCCTCTCCACCTGTCTTTGTTATTTTCAATAATGGGCGAGATCGATGCTACTCGAATCCCACTTTTTTCAGCAAGTTTATTTCAATAACTGCAAAATATATTGCAATAGCGCATCTATCAGCTGTTTTACAATCGTATTTTGGGTGTCGTTATCGATTGCACCACCAGTCGCTGAGGACGTCGAGGTATTTGAACCTGAAGATTTAAACTCACGTTGCAGTGCCTGCAAGTTTTCTTTAGAGACATCTTCCGCACACTGGCTTTCTGCATCCCAGTTAGAATATTCGATTTTCTGATTGGCTTTGACCGCCCTGGCCGTCAATGGCAAACGATAGGTATTGCGCTTCTGCTCTTCGGTCAATTGTGGAAACAGGTTAATTCCGAGCTGTTCTTCCAGATAACAGACACTAACAATACGCACTTTGAGCGAATTATCATTCGGCGCATAATAAGCACCAATCGCACCGGTTTTCGGCAGGTAAACTGCCTTATACACCGCCGTCGGTACAATCACGCCATTACCAATGGTTTTTAGTTTTTTCGCCGCAAATACCGGCCCGGTAACTACATAAACATCCTGCTTCTGTTTGGTTACAATGGCACGGGTCGCTTCTTCCAGTTCACGCCAGACCTGCTGATTGTTTTTCGGTGCTTGCGGCACCATATTGGCCAGTGAGAAACTGTCTGACTGTGCAGCCTTATTGGGCATATCCGCATTTGGCGCCATATGCCCGCGATCATAACCGGAACCACGATAATCCGCCAACGTCGCCCGATGCGCAGGTTTAACCTGGGTCTCTTCATGAAAATTATCTTGACGCGGAATTTTCTGGCTTAAGCGTGCCGGTGTGAGTGCTTCAGCCACCCAAAGTGGGGTTTTCGAAACACCGGAATAACCGACGTTAAAGCCATTAAAGCACAGTGAATAACTGTCTTTTTTCAGGCTGTCTTTCATCAGATACGGCGGAACATCACGATAAAACTGTGTCAGACAGGCGGAATCGGATGAAGATGGCAGAGACACCCATTGACTGATTTTTTCCTGACCAAAGGCGATGGCAAAACTACTCGAAGCCACCACACCCAGAATGACTTTAGTACTATTTTTACTTAAAAACTGAAAAAGAGAGTTCTTGGATTTACGCTGCTTCTTGGCCATTATTACACGTACTTTTTAGATCAATACCGATTTTTCCCGAGCTTAACAAGCTGTGTATATGAAGTATATCTTGACCCTGCCATTCGCTTAACAAATAAACAATAATAGCTTAAAAGCCACGAAAGCTGTAACAAACTGTCTATTTTTTATTTCATTTTAAATGAGGTTTCGCAGTCTTTGAGTAGCTTTGATTGGAGCTGCCGGATGAGTATGTAAAGCTAAGCGCCTATCCCAATTCGTACAATTATTAGCAGTGGTGTCAATCATGAATTCCAAACTCTCTAAAATATTAGGTTTAGGATTATTCACAAGTGTAATCAGCGCAGGCGCATTTGCCGAGCCACCGGTTCAACCGGGTGAAACACTTGAAAGCTTGTCTAAAGCTAAAATTAGTACCACGGTAAATGGTCAGGAAGGCTCTCTAGAAACTCTAGTCAACTCTGGTCAAATCCGCCTTGTCGATCCGCGTACAGCTGCGCCACAGCAACCAATGCCAAATACGCAGCCAGCGATGCCAAATGATCCAGCGATGATGCAGGCACCAGGTAATTCAGACATGGTTTCGCCACAACCTCCTGTGGCAGAACCGGGTATGAATCAATCAGACATGCCGGCCAATCTGGCTGAACCGGCCAACAGTACCGAAGTCGAAGCAACCACATCTATGGCTGCGCCAGAACAACAGCCTGTGCTTGAAGAGCAACAGCAAGCTGCTGTAGTTGAAGCCAATGCAATGAATGCACAAACTGAAATTGCAGCTCAAGCCGATGCAGAACCAGTGCTGATGGAGCAGCCTTTGAATGCTGCACCTGAAGTGCCGGCTGCCGTAGAACTTGAGCAATAATCCGAAGCTCAGTTATTTACTGTTTCTCCCATAAAAAACCAGAGTGTGTCTCTGGTTTTTTATGCTTTTTAATTTTATTTACATCTGAATCTGGGTGCCCAGCTCGACCACACGGTTGGGTGGAATCTGATAGAAATCACTGACCGGACTGGTATTGCGCTGCATGGAAATAAACAGTTTTTCCCGCCACGGTGCCATACCCTCACCCACAGTATGCATAATCCGTTCACGTGAAATAAAGAAACTGATCTGCATCAGATCATATTCAAAACCCCATTTTCGATAAGCCTGTTGTAAAGCTACTGGAATATTGGGCTGATCCTTAAAACCATAATAGATAAATACCCGATAAAAATGCTCACTCAATTGTTCCAGTTCAACCCGATCTTGCTTAGCTACAAAGGGAACATCACGGGTAATGACCGTGAGCATAATATTACGTTCATGCAAGACTTTGTTGTGCTTGATATTATGCAGCATGGCATGCGGGACAATATTTGGTGTACCCGTCAGGAAAATGGCCTCACCTGGCACATATTTGGTACCTTCCCCCATTGAGATACTTTTAATAAACAGATCAATCGGCAAGGCATCCTGTTCCAGACGCTTCAAAACCAAAGCACGTCCATCTTTCCAGGTCATCAAAATGGTAAACAGCACGGCGCCAATCAGAATCGGCACCCAGCCACCCGAGGTGATTTTTAAAGAAGTTGAGGCTACAAAGACCAAATCCAGAGCCAAAAATGGCACAGCAAACAATGCCACTTTCCAGACCGGCCAACGCCATAAACCATAAGCCAGAATCGAGATCAGAATAGTACCGCAGAGCATGGTCATGGTCACTGCAACACCATAAGCACTGGCCAGATTGGCACTATTTTCAAACAGTAAAATCAGGATCAAGACCGAAATAAACAGCAGCCAGTTAATAAAGGGCAGATAAATCTGGCCACGTTCGACTGCCGAGGTATGCTTGACCGATAGACGCGGCAAATAACGCAGTTGAATGGCCTGATTGACCATCGAAAATACCCCGGTAATCACCGCCTGCGAGGCAATGACCGCTGCAGCCGTGGCCAGTCCAATCATCGGGAATAAAGCCCATTCTGGCAGCAGCATATAGAAAGGATTGGCCAGCGCTTCTGGACTGCGCAACAACAATGCGCCCTGTCCGGCATAATTCAGCAATAAACAGGGCAAGACAATAATAAACCAGGCCAGACGAATTGGCAGACGACCGAAATGCCCCATATCGGCATAAATTGCTTCCCCTCCGGTCATGGTCAGAATCACCGCGCCCATGGTCAGGAAAGCCACGTAGGGCTGATCAACCACAAAGTGATATGCCCAGTACGGATTCACCATCCAGAGGACAGACGGGGTCTGGATAATGCTCCACAAACCAAAACCGCCAATGGACAGGAACCAGAGCATGGTTAAAGGCCCGAAAAATTTCCCCATGGTGGCTGTACCGTGACGCTGCACCATAAACAGCCCCGCCAGAATTCCAATCGATAGCGGTACCAGCCATTGATTGAAAATAGGTGTCGCAATACTCAAGCCTTCAATGGCAGACAGCACAGAAATTGCCGGAGTAATAATACCGTCACCAAAGAATAGCGATGCACCAATAAAACCCAAGGCAATCAGGAAAATTTTCTTTTGATCGGCAATTCGTGTGGTACGCAGATTTAATGCCAATAATGACATGATCCCGCCTTCGCCGTTGTTATCGGCACGCATGATGACCGTGACATATTTAAAGCTGATGGTGAGCATCATGCACCAGAAAATCAGCGACAGGATACCGAGTACAGAGGCCTCGCTAATGGCGAGATGTGCGGTGAGGAAGCATTGGCGCAGTGCATAGAGTGGACTGGTGCCAATATCTCCGAAAACGACCCCAAGCGCAGCCAGTGTAATCACCGGGAGAGCTGCTTTTTGTGCAGTGCTTTGCATATATTGTCTTCGTTTTTAACAAGCATTTTTGCGAATCATAGCACCACATTAAAAGTTTTTCTGCAAATCAATTGTTTCAGCTTGGCACAGCTGGTTTTTTTCGCTATTATCCTCGGCCTATGGTGAGGTGTCCGAGTGGCTGAAGGAGCACGCCTGGAAAGTGTGTAAACGTTTATAGCGTTTCGAGGGTTCGAATCCCTCTCTCACCGCCAGAATTTAAAAACCCGAATCACATGATTCGGGTTTTTTTATTGCCTGAAATTCAAATTCGCATCTGCTTAGAATCATTAAACAATCCATCACCACCATGATTAAAGTTACTATGACCTAAGGAATATGGCTGTTCTAAGACGATTATTCCACCATATTTAAATTTTTCTTAAGCTTCCGTGCTTTTCTAGGTTCAATTTAAAAACTGGCATAAAAATAGCTTAATTCTATTGTCATCAAAGCTATGTTATGGTGCCTACAGAGGTGCTAAGAGGAGAATAAAAACCATAAAATAGAAAGAAATACAGGATTGATCGAGCCATTTAAACTTAAAGCTAAATAGATACACTGCTATTCGGAGAGCGAACATGAATAACAGCGCAAACTATGCAAAACAGATCAAAAATGCAAAACGTGGCGGTTATACCCCAACCATTGCCAAAGACATCAATAAACATAAAATTCAAAAAGCTCTGAGACTCATCGAACAGTGGAGAAGCCTCGCTCAAGAACTCAAACCTCAAATGCAGTTTGATATGGCCTTTACTTTAGAGGAATGTGCACAAGAATTAGACCAGATCCTAAAAAAGCGATAATCCCTTTTAAGCGATTGACCCATACTAAACCCTGTACATTCACCCTCGCCCATATCTGCCTATATGGGCGTTTTCTTGATCTTTCGATAAAAGACAGTTTAGATAGAATGAACCGGAAAAACGGTAAATCGTACCAAAATAGCTTGAACGGTTATTTTTTGGCTTGCGTAGCGAATGAATTTCTGTAAAATGCACTCCACCATGCCGGCATAGCTCAGTTGGTAGAGCAACTGACTTGTAATCAGTAGGTCCACAGTTCGAATCCGTGTGCCGGCACCATATCTTAGCCTCGCTTTTTAGTGAGGCTTTGATGTTTCTGGGCTTGGTATTTTTCAAACTTGAATTTTTCGACGTTTTCTTACGCTGTTTTAGTCCTTCGATTGTGCCGTTACCTGCACATATCTCACGATCCCTTCCTGATATAATTTTTGGCATAGCTTTGCTGTCATTTGAATTTTAAAATGATCCAAGCCTGAGCCTTGAATATGATGACCGGCTTGTTTTGAATTCAAAGTTTTTTGTACATAATCCGCAAAGCCAGAAAATACCGGCTCGGATAGATCCTGAATCTGAATATTTTTAAATTCAAAACGATCCAGACACGCATACAGTGCACCAACAGACATTAATTCTTTTAAATTTATATCGGCAGATTTCAGTAACAGCTGATATTTACGCTTTTGAAATGAATTCAAATTTTGCCAACGTTCCGATAACACCAGATGATGAAAACCAATTCGTGCATTTGGCTTTAAAACACTGCTGATTTGTTGCAAAAGTAACGGAACCGGACTGTGATAAGCTGCATCCAGACACAGCACCACATCAAAACGCTGGGAAAATTGTAATTCGTTTAAACGCAGAAACGAGGCCTGATAGATGGCATTCAGTTCTGGCAGATGTTGCTGAATAGTGGCCACGCAAGCCGCTTGTACTTCGACACCGGCCAGATATTGCACTCGGTAGTGCTGTTGCCAGTGCAATAAACTTGCACCCTGACCACAGCCCAGATCCAGCAATTTATCTTTTGAATTCAAATTGACACTCTGCGCGAGCTGATCGGCCAGCGTGCGACAGGCAGCAACATAATCCTGCTGTCCTGCCTGCCAATAGCCCAAATTACTCCAGGGCAATTGCGCCTGATCCCCCAGCGCCGCTGCATGAATTGCATATTTATGCTGAGGAAAGCGCTGACGCAGTGCCTGAAGCCATTGCATCAATTAATAACCCAGTTGCGGAGCAACCTCGACCACAGGTTTTAAACCCTGAAACGGTAAAGGCGCACCGAAAATTTCCGCAATCTTCATCGCTGAGGTCACAGCCGATTCCAGAATGGGCAAACCGTCACATGACCATGAACCGCAGAAAAAGACTTTGCGATTGGCTTCCAGATGACGCTGCTGTAATTCCTTGTTCAGCGCCACGGTATTGGCATCGACCACCGCACGCGTCAGCATGACCGAGGTAATCACCTTTTTCGGGTCAATCTCGGTCACCGGACGCCAGGTCTGGAACACTGCCGACTTGCCGACCAGAGAAGGTTCAATCGAGTTGAGCCACACTGTAAATTGCTGACGGGTAAACTTACGATCCATCATATAGCTAAGCACGGCCCAGTCTTTACGTTTTGGCGGCATCACGCTGGAGTCGGTATGAATCACCAGTTCGCCCTGTTCGAATTTGAATTTCTTCAATAATTCAATTTCGCTGGCAAACTGGGTTGGATCCAGGAATTGCTCAATTTTAGTGGTTGGCGTCGCGACAATGACCCGGTCAAACAGTTTTGAATAACCGGCCGCATTTTCAACTTTGACCTGATCGCCCTGCTCTTGAACCAGTGTAATCGCTGAACCATCTTCAATATGAATACCTTCCACCAGTTTGTCGACCAGCGCCGGTGTTCCGCCTTGCAAGCGTAGTAAGGCATCGCCATCAGTCAATTGACGCAGGAAAATCAATAAAGGTTTCGCCGGCCATTCACCAATGGTTTTCGGATTGCAGGTACAAATGGTATACAGTACCGGCATTACGGCGCCATGCCAGAACACTTCTTCAATCTCGTTACGATTGATAAATTCTGCCAGGCTGATGTCCTGATTTTTCGACTTAAAAAATTTGGTTAATGCCACTTTGAGCTGCAACAGGCCCTTGACCAGACGCCAGCCGTACTGCTGCAAGCCTTTACGGTTATTGATAATTGGAATATTGCCGATACGGCTACGCGATGTGGTCAGCCAGGTTTCAGTTTTATCTTCAAATAACCAGCTGCAGGCCATATAGGTACGCACCGGATAAGTTTTAATGCCCAGATGCGTGGCCAGACTCAGGGTATTTTTCCACAGATAAGGATTCATCACACGTAAAGGTGCATCAATCAGCCCCTCTTCAAATTCAAGGCTATGACTGTCCATGCCACGACCTGGAAGTGCTTCAAAAATCGTGATGTGATGTCCTGCATCCTGGAGAATTCTGGCTGTTGCCAGTCCGGCCATGCCACTACCAATTACTGCGATATCCAAACTGATCATCCATCATTGAAAAACTACAGAAATTATGTACCATGCGCCAATCAAACAGGTTATTAAAATCTTCCAGAATATATGTTTTTCGTAAAGGCAATTGGACGGGATAAAATCTGCTTTTCACTATTTTTTTGAACAGGTTACAAAATTCACCAAACTCAGGATTTTATTCATATTTTTTCCATATAACCAGAAAAATCACTTTAAAAACAAACATCTTAATTAACCATTTTTATAACCTTTGGTTGACAAACGCCCTTGAAAAACCTATGATTCACAGCATAATAAGACCATAAACCCATCAGATTCCACCAAGATGAGTTTATGCGTAAATTATTTAAAACGACAAGAAACTACAGCGCCTTATAAAATAAAAGCCTCTGCGAAAGCAGAGGCTTCTTTGTTTAACCGCTCGGTGTACTATTCAGCCTGCACCGCAATTTCACCAAATTTACCCTGATTAAACTCTTGAAATGCCTGCATAATTTCTTCCTTGCTGTTCATTACAAACGGGCCATAACCTTGAATGGGCTCATTGAGTGGCTCGCCTGTCAGTAACACAAACTGGGTATCCTGATAGGCTTGCAACTGAATCGCCGGATCTCCATCACGGGCAAACATTATAATTGAGCTGTCCAGGACTTTCTGGCTCGCATTGACCACCAGCTCACCCTTCAGCACGACTAACAGTGCATTATGCCCGGCAGGGATATGTAATGTGGTTTCATATTCCGCTTTCAGTTCACCATCCCAGACATTGATCGGACTAAAAGTATGAGCAGGACCTTGATGACCAGCAAACTCACCTGCAATCACCCGGATATGCCCCGCCTCTTCATCCATTTCAATCCGCGGAATAGCTGCCGCAGTGATCGCCTGATAACGTGGTGTGGTCATCTTGTCTTTGGCCGGCAGATTGACCCAGAGCTGTACCATTTCAAAGAGACCGCCATGTTTGGCAAAATCTGGAGAATGAAATTCTTCATGGACTACACCTGAGCCTGCGGTCATCCACTGCACATCACCTGCCTGAATCGTGCCGCCACCGCCACTTGAATCTTGATGCGTCACTGCCCCCTGATAGGCTAACGTCACTGTTTCAAAACCGCGATGTGGATGTGAACCCACGCCATGTTGTACAGTCGTCGGATCAAAATGATAGGGCGCAGCATAATCCAGCAACAAAAACGGACTGATCGCCTGACCTAAACGGTCATAGGAAAACA
Source organism: Acinetobacter sp. YH12200 (assembly GCF_013418175.1). NCBI lineage: Bacteria > Pseudomonadati > Pseudomonadota > Gammaproteobacteria > Moraxellales > Moraxellaceae > Acinetobacter > Acinetobacter sp. YH12200. Next base: position 31,278 of record NZ_VPCO01000002.1, on the reverse strand, counting down.
GATTTTTGACCGGAAAGCCATCACCGACCCAATGCATGTTTTGATTACGGTAAACACCAATTACTTTTTTCATCTTTTAACTCCTATTACGATAGGATGAACATGCAGCCATTTTATGCCGGGCCAAGATACGCTGATAGTCCTAAGCTGGAATACAGTATCTTATATATAAGACAATCTCTGCTTTAACTTCCCGAATTCAACACAAACAAACTAAAATTTTGGTCTAAATTTTTAATTATCCTATTTTTAAGATTATTTATCCCAGAATTTGGGCTTATTTTGTCCTGTTTTTAGCTCTAATATAAAAATCACCACGTCCCGGAACAGCCTGGGTTTGATCCAAGACGGGATGCTAATTTTATAGAGAGGAACAGAGAAATGGCAAAACCTTATGTACGTTTAGACAAAGACAATGCAGCCGTATTACTTGTAGACCATCAGACTGGTTTGTTGTCACTGGTTCGTGATATTGACCCAGATAAATTCAAAAATAATGTATTGGCGCTTGCGGCAGCAGCAAAATATTTCAATTTACCGACCATTTTGACCACCAGCTTCGAACAAGGCCCAAATGGTCCGTTGGTTCCTGAGCTGAAAGAGCTATTCCCGGACGCACCTTATATTGCTCGTCCAGGGCAAATTAATGCCTGGGATAATGAAGATTTTGTTAAAGCGGTAAAAGCCACGGGCAAAAAACAGTTGATCATTGCTGGCGTGGTGACTGAAGTATGTGTCGCCTTCCCGGCGCTGTCTGCACTTGAAGAAGAATTTGACGTATTCATCGTGACAGATGCATCTGGTACCTTTAATCACCTGACACGTGATGCTGCATGGAACCGCATGTCACAGGCTGGTGCACAGCTGATGACCTGGTTTGGTCTGGCTTGTGAACTGCACCGTGACTGGCGTAATGATATCGAAGGTCTCGGCAGCCTGTTCAGCAATCATATTCCTGACTACCGCAACCTGATGAATAGCTATAACCAGAATACTGCCCAAAAATAAACCATACACATCTCTAAAATAAGCGGCCTTCGGGTCGCTTTTCGTTGGAACAATTAAATTAATCTGGCTTGGAAACAGTTTAGCCTGGCCCGGATTTCCCCTATGATGGGCATTGTATGAACGCAGGGCGATTGAGGTGAAAGGTGCATTCTTTTGATGATTATTATTATTTTTATCTGGTGGTCAAGCATGGCGGCTTTAGTGCAGCCAGTGACATCTCCGGAATCACCAAGTCCAAACTCAGCCGACGTATTTTAGAGCTGGAAGCCCGTTTCAATGTCACCCTGATTCAACGCTCAACCCGATATTTTAAGGTGACCTCACTGGGCCAGGAATTTTTTGAGGAATGCGAAAAGCTGATTCAACAGGTGGAATGTGCCCGTAATGTCTTGCTCAAGCAGAAAAGTGAACCACAAGGCCTGGTCAAGCTGAGTTGTCCTTCGGTGATGATGCGCTACCAGATCCGCAGCCTGCTGAATGAATTCCTCAAGACTTATCCCAAGGTTCAGGTAGAAATGGAAATTACCAGCCGGCGTGTCGATGTGCTGCACGATGAGATTGACCTGGCGATCCGCACCAACTTTGAAGCCAATGAAGATTCCAGCATTGTCGTTCGCGATGTGATTAAAACCACGCATTGTCTGGTTGCCAGTCCGGAGCTGTTGCAAGGCTGTTCGATACATTACCCCACTGAGATCAATGACTTTCCGACCATCGTTTTAGGCACGCAGAAAAACCACTATCAATGGCATCTGCATCGTATCGACAGTCATGAACAGATGGATATCCCCCTAGAACCCCGCATCAAAAGCAATGATCTGGCCGGCGTATACTATTCTGCCCTGGATGGCCTGGGTATTGCCGATCTACCCTTGTTAACCGTGGAAGCAGATCTCAAAGCTGGTCGCCTGATCCATCTGCTGCCAGACTGGTGTTCCAATATGGGAACCGTACAACTGATCTATGCCTCACGCAAAGGTCAGCGTCTGGTGATGGAAAAACTGATTGAGCATCTGGTCGAGGGCTTACGTGCCCGGGCAGAAGGCCATCAGGGCTATACCATTTGAATTGCGCTTTCATGTTGAGCAGCCAATAAAAAAATCCAGCACTGAGTGCTGGATTTTTTGCTTCGAAAGTAAGTTAGCGAATTAGATTTTACCCACTAAGTCAATTGAAGGAGCAAGAGTCGCTTCGCCTTCTTTCCATTTCGCAGGACATACTTCACCTGGGTGAGCGTGTACATATTGCGCTGCTTTCACTTTGCGAAGCAGTTCAGCTGCATCACGACCAATACCACCGGCATTGATTTCAACGATCTGGATTTTACCTTCTGGATCGATCACGAAAGTACCACGATCTGCCAGACCTTCAGCTTCAATCAATACTTCAAAGTTTTTCGCCAAAGTCCAGGTTGGGTCGCCGATCATTGGGTACTGGATTTTACCAATTACGTCAGAGGTATCGTGCCAAGCTTTATGGGTGAAGTGCGTATCGGTTGATACACCATAAATTTCTACGCCCATTTTCTGGAATTCAGTATATTGATCAGCAAGATCGCCTAATTCAGTTGGACAAACAAAAGTAAAGTCAGCAGGATAGAAGAATACAACCGACCATTTACCTTTCATGTCCTGCTCGGACACTTCCACAAATTGACCCTTGTGGTAAGCAGTGGCGTTGAATGGTTTGATTTCAGTATTGATTAAACTCATGAGACCTTTCCTCGTATATTGGTGAGATTGTTCATTCGATGAAGATAGAATACGAAAATTTTTTAAATAGGTAAAACCGTAAGTTTTTATAAAAATAATCGCTTTTTTAGATTTAAGATTTCTATGAGAATTACTGATCTGATTGATTTGCTCAATATGGAGCCTAGAATTTTGAACATAAGCCGAGCAGTTGAAATATAATTTTTTGCAACTTAGATTAGCAATCATAAAGCTCTGAGCTCTATCAAAACTAAACAAAGCAAATTCAAGACATAAAAAACCCACCGGATTCAGGTGGGTCTTGGATGAAGATTTACCGTTCTGATAAGTTAAAACGGAAGATCATCATCTAAATCAGCTGCAGGCGCTGCTGTTGGTGCAGGTGCAGATTTCGGTGCAAAACCACTCGGGTTATTGTTGCCATAACCGCCACCCTGATTGTTGTTGAAACCGCCTTGCTGCGGCGCTGAACCATAACCCGACTGCGGATTATTGCCGTAACCGCCACTTTGGTTGTTACTCGCCTGATTATTGTTATTAAAACGTGGCTGGTTAAAACTGTTGTCGCCCTGCTCGCCTTGTGAACGATTCGAGTCCAGCATCTGCATTTGATCACCACGGATTTCCGTTGTATAGCGCTCCTGACCATTTTGATCAGTCCACTGACGGGTACGTAATGAACCTTCAATATATACTTTAGAACCTTTACGCAGATATTGCTGCGCAATTTCGCCTAAACGGTTATGCAACACGATACGGTGCCATTCCGTTTGTTCTTTACGTTCACCGGTACTTTTATCTGTCCACGAATCGCTAGTGGCGATCGAAAATTGAGTGAGAGAACCACCATTTGCAAAAGTTTTGGTTTCCGGATCTTTACCCAAAGTACCCACTAAAATGACTTTATTTACACCACGCATTTGCTGTTTACTTCCTATATATTTCTGTATTTTACTTTATAAGAGTTATGCTTAAATGGCTACCTCTTTACCTAACAAGTGCGTTAATTGTTGTCGCGAAGCATCATCAATCTGCTGTTTATCGACTTTTATATAGGCAACTTGCTGTTCAGCCATCACCACGACTTCTTCAATACCACGAATCGCCAAAAGCTGAGAAGTCCATTCGTCAGTTTGTCTGCTTTCCGGCAAACGCAGCACCAGTGATGAAAGATAGCGTGGCTGAGCTAGCCCGAAACTCATCAGCAGCCAAACAATCGCAATCCCGGTCAGGATACTCCAGCCCATCGAGGTATTATTGAGCAGCAACAATTGACCACCGATCATTCCCCCAAAGAAGGCACCCAAAAACTGGCTGCTGGCATTCACGCCCATTGCCGTCGCTTTAGACTGGATTGGCGCAGCTTTAGACAGCCAGGAAGGCAATAAGGCCTCCATCACATTAAAGGCAATAAAGAACAGACCCAGGCCAATGAGCAAGATATATTTGGATTCAAAACCAAAGACCATCACCATTAAACCCAGAATAATACCGCCAATCGCCACCAGAAAAATCGCGCGCATTTTGTGGTATTTTTCTGCCAGAATAATACTCGGAAAAGCAAAGAACAGACTTAGCACCAACAGGGGTAAATAGACCAAGCCATGACTGGAAAGCGGCAGATCTGCAAACTCGATCAGCTGCGAAGGCACATAAATAAACATGGCTGTGAGCAATAAATGCAGGGTAAACACAGATACATGCAGACGATTCAGATCGCCAATCTGGAGCACCTGTTTCAGTTGGGTCAGATAACCCTGTTGAAAGTTTTTATGATGGCGCGTGACTTTAGGCACCATAAACAGCATGGCAATGGCAGCCAATCCCATCACCGTGGTGACCCAGAATAATCCCGAAATGCCAACCAGACCTGTCAGCCAAGGCCCGAGACTAAATGCCACCACAAAAGACAGACCAATACTCATGCCCATGATTGCCATGGCTTTCATGCGGTTTTCTTCACGCGTGACATCGGCCAGTAAGGCCATGACGACAGCGGATACTGCGCCACCACCGGCAATGGCACGACCGATAATCACGCCATAAATGCTGTCAGACATGGCTGCAATCGCACCACCCAAGGCAAACAGCAGCAGTCCTAAAACAATCAAAGGCTTACGGCTGTAGCGGTCTGCAATCAGGCTAAATGGTATCTGTAATAAGGCCTGAGTCAAACCATAGACCCCGACCGCCAAACCGATCAGTGCAGGCGTTGCACCGTCATAGGCCTGCCCTGCCACAGAAAACACCGGGATAATCATAAACAACCCCAACATGCGCAGTGCAAAAATACTGCTCAGGGCAAAGGTTGAACGACGTTCTAAAGCATTCATCATAAATTATGGCGATTGGGTTAATTAATCTGGAGCCCAGATTATAGGACATTCAGCTCATGAAGAAGACATGAATTTTATTTGAAATAAAGATGATGCTGATCTAAAAATAAAAAAAGCGCAGCCGGAGCTACGCTTTTCATTCAGGGACAGCGCTTTATTTGTCTAAAGCCGCCTGACGTTTTTTGTATTGAATCGAGGCGAATACTGCCCAGACAATAAAGGCTACACCGATCAGACCGGTCACCACTTCTGGTACATGCACGCCAGTCCCGCTGGCAATCATGATAAAGGCCAGTGCACCGATGGCATAATGCGCGCCATGTTCCAGGTAGATATAAGCATCCAATGTGCCCTGCTCAACCAGATAGATGGTCATTGAACGGACAAAGATCGCACCAATCGCCAGACCGAGCATGATGATAACCACGTCTGAGGTAATCGCAAAGGCACCGATCACGCCATCAAAACTGAACGAGGCATCCAGGACTTCTAAATAGAGGAAACCACCAATACCGGCTTTCACTACACCGGTCGGTACGCCATTTTCATCATGACGAATCGCATTACCTTCTTCATCGACTTCCGGTTCACCACCGAGCATATGACTCAGAACCTGTACACCGATATAAATCACGATGCCCCAGATCCCGGCCATAGTCACTGCCAGACGCTTGGCTTCATCGACATTGGCTGCCATGATTAACAAGGCCACCAGTGCGATAAACACCGACATTGCCGGCACATTAGCCAGATTAGACAGACGGCGTTCTAGCCGTCTGAACCAGTGCGTGTCTTTTTCTTCATCCAGGAAGAAGTTCAGGAATACCATCAACAGGAAAGCACCACCAAAAGCAGCAATCTCAGGATGATGTGCCATTAAACGTGCTGAATATTCTTTCGGATCATTCAGGGCCAGACGTACTACTTCCATAAAGCCTAGGTCTGCAGTCACTGCAACAATGACCACCGGGAAGATCAAACGCATCCCGAAAACTGCAATCAGAATACCGACTGTCAGGAACAGCATTTTCCAGAAATGATCCCAACCCCGTAGGACTGAGGCATTAACAACCGCGTTATCAAAGGACAACGACACTTCCATAATCGCTAAGATAGCGGTGATGGTTAGCGCTGTGAGCATGGTTTGCAGGCCTGCTTCAGGACCATGGGTATAACCCCAATACGCAGACAAACCAAGACACACGATCGAAAATGCAATCGAGAAACCAAAATGTTTCAACATACACAACGACCTTGGATAAATTAAATAAATGTATGGCTGCGAAAGAGCAGCAATACCAATAGGAAAAGTTAAGCTAATTATGAAACTTTTAGCGCATAAACCAAAGCACTTCCTGAGCTGTTTTATCTTATTTTCTGTTTTTAAAATTTGCCGATCTTTTAAACAGCCCGATCTTTGCTATAGTGCTGCATGGTTTAACTTGAACTGCGAAGGATTTCCGCATGAGTTTTTCACAAGAGCTATGGCAACGTAATCTAGGGCTTTATCAGAAGACCCTGGCTCTGCCCTTTAATCAGCAACTGGCACAAGGCACATTAAGCCGTGAGGCCTTTAGTCATTATGTGATTCAGGATGCACATTATTTATTGGCCTATGGCCGTGCACTGGCAGTCTGTGCCGCCAAAGCATTTGAGGCAGATGATGTGATTCAGTTTGCTGAAGCCGCCAAAATTGCGATTGTGGTGGAGCGTAGCCTGCATGACGGTTTTATGCAGGATTTTGGCATTAGCAAAGACCAGTTCGAAACTACTCCTCTGACGCTGGCTTGCCATCATTATACCTCTTATCTCACTTCGACTGCCTGGTCGGAAAGCTACCCGGTGGTGCTGGCCTCGTTACTGCCATGTTTCTGGATTTATGCAGAAGTCGGCAAAGATATAGTCGATAATTCTGCACCGAATAATCCTTATCAGGCCTGGGTGGATACCTATTCAGGCGAAGAATTCCACACGGCTGTGCGTAATGTAATTGCGACCATTGACCGTGTTGCGGCGCGCGTTGATGCCGATACACTGGAAAAAATGCACCAAGCTTATACGCATGCGGCCCGTCTGGAATGGTTATTCTGGGACAGCGCCTTTAAGCAACGCCAGTGGCCTGGTCTGGACCAATAAGATGCACAAAAAAAGTCCTGTTTAAGACAGGGCTTTTTGGTTATAGCCGTTTAAAAAATTTCTGCTGTCATAAACTGATCATAAAAACGGCTTAGTCTGAAAAAACAAGGATAGAACGGGCCGGTATGCTAGACCTAGCTATAAGCCCAAAATTGCCGCACAATAATTGAGAATAATTATCAATTAATAAAATCAATCCCGGAAAGAGGCAGATAATATGGACACTTTAGGCACCGAAGCGATTCGGGCATTTTTCACCCTGCAATGTTGCTGGTTGAATAATGAAGAAATTTATCTGGAACAGGGCTGTCTGGATTGTGGTTCAGCAGCAACTTACCTGATTTACCATACCAACACGCATATCCAGAAACATCTGCTGAAATTTATTGAAAAGTACCGCTGTCATCAGGCCCGTCGTAATGATTTGCTCGACCTGGATTTTTTCGAACAAGACTATGAGGGCTTTTTGCAAATTCTGGAAAATGAAGTTAATTTCTATGCACGTCTGCATCATGATATACCACGTGACACCTGCTTTGAGGATGTTGAATCGATCTTTGAACGCCGCTATGCAGCAGCTTGTTAAGAACTTCCCTCACGTCTAGTCATTCTGAACAGTGAAGCGATCTACTGTGATATTTCTCGGTATTGTGATGAATTGACCAATCACCGACATAACTTGACGTTTAAAATACTTTTATTTGCACTTGAACATTTTTCATCCGGTATCATATAAGGGTTTTTGATGAATATTCTAGGATCCTTGCATGAGCCAAAGCCACATCCGTATTCGAGGCGCACGTACCCATAACCTGAAAAATGTGAACCTTGATATACCACGCGACAAGTTTGTGGTGATTACGGGACTGTCTGGTTCAGGTAAGTCCTCGCTTGCCTTTGATACCTTATATGCCGAAGGTCAACGCAGATATGTGGAATCGCTGTCTGCCTATGCACGCCAGTTTCTTTCACAAATGGAAAAACCGGAAGTCGATTCGATTGAAGGTCTCAGTCCAGCCATCGCGATTGAACAGAAATCGACCAGCCATAACCCGCGTTCTACCGTGGGTACCATTACCGAAATTTATGACTACTTACGTCTGCTGTATGCACGTGTCGGTACGCCCTTCTGTCCAGAACATGACCTGCCGATGGTGGCACAAACCGTCACGGAAATGGTCGATGCAGTCAAAGTGCTGGAAGAAGGCACAGCCTTGATGCTGCTTGCCCCGGTGGTGCGTGAGCGTAAAGGTGAATATACCGCCTTATTTGAGCAGTTACAGAGTCAAGGTTTTGTCCGTGCCCGCGTCGATGGCGAGATTATGGAAATTGATCCGCCACCAGAACTGGACAAAAAGAAAAAACATACCATTGAAGTCGTGGTCGACCGCTTTAAAGTCCGTGATGATCTGGGCAACCGTATTGCAGAAAGTTTTGAAACTGCACTGCGCCTCGGTGGCGATATTGCGATTTTATCCTGGATGAAGGATGAACATGATGATCGGGTATTTTCTGCCAAGCATTCCTGCCCGGAATGTGACCGCGCTGTCGCAGAACTGGAACCGCGTTTATTCTCGTTCAATAACCCTTTTGGTGCCTGTCCGGTCTGTGATGGTCTCGGCACCCGCAGTCATTTTAGTGCCGATAAACTGATTCCCAATCCTGAAGTCAGTGTCAGTCAGGGTGCGATTCGTGGCTGGGACCGTCAGCGTCCTTATTATTACGGCATGATCCAGAAAGTCGCCGAGCATTTTGGTTTTTCTTTAGAAACGCCGTGGAATGAACTGGATGCCGACACCAAGAAAAAATTCCTGTACGGCACCGGCAAAGAAAAAATTGATCTAAGTTATATCGATGAGCGTGGCCGTCGTCATAATCGGGTGATTCCGTTTGAAGGGATTTTGCCGCATCTGGAACGCCGCTACCGTGAAACTGAAAGTAATTATGTGCGTGATGATCTGGCGCAGTATCTGTCCAATGCTGCCTGTGATGCCTGTGATGGTTCACGGCTGAATGAAATCTCGCGGAATGTGAAAATTCTGGACAAGACCATTGCCGACATTACCCGCATGTCGATTGGTGACGCCGAAAGCTATTATCAGGACATTAACCTAGAAGGCGCACGCGGAGAAATCGCCGACAAGATTTTCAAGGAAATCCGTGAACGTCTGCACTTCCTGGTCTCAGTCGGTCTGAATTATCTCAGCCTGTCGCGTTCTGCCGAAACATTGTCGGGCGGTGAAGCACAGCGTATTCGTCTGGCTTCCCAGATTGGTGCCGGCCTGATGGGCGTGATGTATGTGCTGGATGAACCCTCAATTGGTCTGCATCAGCGTGACAATGACCGTCTGCTGCAAACCCTGATCCGTCTGCGAGACTTGGGCAATACCGTCTTGGTGGTCGAGCATGATGAAGATGCAATTCGTGCCGCCGATCATATTATTGATATTGGCCCGGGTGCAGGTGTACATGGTGGACATGTGATTGCTGAAGGGACTTATGATGAAATTCTGGCCAATCCTGACTCGCTGACCGGACAATATTTGTCTGGCAAGTTAAAAATTGAAGTGCCGAAAAAACGGATTCAGCCACCTAAACCTGAAGAACAGATCAAGCTGATGGGTGCATCTGGGCATAACCTGAAAAAAGTCGATCTGACCATTCCTTTGGGCATTATGACTTGTGTTACCGGGGTATCGGGTTCGGGTAAATCGACCTTGATTAACCGGACATTGTTACCTTTGGCGGCGACCCAACTGAATGGTGCAACCACTTTAACATCGGAAAAGTTTGAATCGATTGATGGCTTGCAGTTCCTCGACAAAGTCGTCGATATTGACCAGAGTCCGATTGGACGAACCCCACGTTCCAATCCGGCCACTTATACCGGTTTATTTACCCCGATTCGTGAACTGTTTTCACAAACTCCGGAAGCCAAAGCACGTGGTTATGCCGCGGGTCGTTTCTCGTTTAACGTGAAAGGTGGTCGCTGTGAAGCCTGTGAAGGCGACGGCATGATCAAGGTGGCGATGCATTTCCTGCCGGATATGTATGTGCCATGTGATGCCTGTCATGGCAAACGCTATAACCGTGAAACGCTGGAAGTGAACTATAAGGGCAAGAATATTTCCGATGTCTTGCAGATGACCGTTGAAGATGCCATGCATTTCTTTGATGCGATTCCGGTGATTCACCGTCGTCTGGAAACATTACATCAGGTCGGTTTGGGTTATATCCGTCTGGGTCAGTCTGCTACCACTCTTTCTGGTGGTGAAGCGCAGCGGGTGAAACTGGCGCGTGAGCTGGCCAAACGTGATACCGGTCAAACCCTGTATATTCTGGATGAACCGACCACGGGCCTGCATTTCCATGATATTGCCAAACTGCTAGATATCCTGCATCAGCTCCGTAACAAGGGCAATACCATCGTGGTGATTGAGCATAATTTGGATGTGATTAAAACTGCTGACTGGGTGGTGGACTTAGGTCCTGAAGGTGGTTCGGGTGGCGGTATGATTGTCGCGGAAGGTACGCCTGAACAGGTCGTGAAAGTCAAAGCTTCACATACGGGTAAATTCTTGAAGCCGTTGTTGAAGTGATTTAATTTTTTAAATCCTCCCCAACCCTCCTTTGAAAAAGGAGGGGGCTTTTCTCTTTATCTGGCGTCATATAGGACTTAGGGTTAGGGGAGATTTTATCCACCCAATAAGTATGATAAAACGGTGAATCATTCACCGTTTTTTTATTTAGGAAAAATATGCGGTTTTCGGAACGGAATGGATATAAGCCTATTCGTAGTATTATTCAAAAAGAAAGTATGGATGAACGTCTAAGAGTTAGTCTTTGGAATGTATTGCATGAATGTTTATGGGATAGAGCTTTCAGCAATCAAGAGTCTTTTTGCACTTTAGACTCACATCTCGGTAAGCTTATAAAATCGTATTGGTCAACCTTCTTTCAATTACCTTTAGACCTTATACCAGAAGAATTTGAAGAAGCATTACAACAAATTAGAAAATATTTTTTCAATTTCAAATGGTATGAAACTTATGATTTTATTGAAAATACAATAGAGTATTATCCAACATGGTATGTATCGCCTAACTTCAAATTTATAGATGATCTAAACAATGTTTTAGAACGAGAAAACAGCGCTTATAGAATAATTAATGAGCATGTTATTGAAATTACATCTGAACAAGAAATTCAATCCATCGAAACTGCTTTAGAAAATACAAATCAATATTTAGGTGTTCAACAACATTTAAATCAAGCTTTAAAACTGATGTCAGATCGTCAAAAGCCTGACTATCGAAATTCAATTAAAGAATCTGTTTCGGCATTAGAAGGTATGTGTCAAAAAATATTAAAGAAGGACAAAGTAACTTTAGGTGATGCAATTGGTCAAATTGAAAAACAATATCCAATACATCCTGCATTAAAAGCCAGTATTAAATCTTTATATGGTTATACATCCGATGCAGATGGTATTCGCCATGCAATGTTAGACGAATCAAATCTTTCTTATATCGATGCAAAATTTATGCTTGTTGCCTGTACAAATTTTATTAACTATCTGATCGACAAAACCAGAGATCATCCAAATTAGATCACATGACTGGCGACATGGATGTCGCCCGTTCGACTGTGCTAAAGGGACTTAGCATCAGTCGAACAAATGCATTTTGCTACTTTTGTGCAGTTCAAAAGTAGAGAAAACAGTCTTTTGAACTAAACCTCTGCCACCGCATTACGTCCTTTGGCCTTTGCTGCAAACAAAGCATCATCTGCATTTGACAATAAAGCCATCCAGGACACGGCACCAATGGCAACCCCAATACTGACCGAAATCTGAATCTCGTCTCCTGCTGCAGTCACAATATGACGCTCAGCCACTTCAGCCCGAATGTTATCTGCCACAATCAATGCCTGCTGCATCTGGATATTTTCAATCAATACCAGAAATTCATCGCCCCCATAACGCACCAGCAAATCTGTAGCACGGACATTGGCCTTTAACCGCTCGGCCACCAGTTGAATCACCTGATCACCCACAATATGCCCATATTGATCATTCACCTGTTTAAAATGATCAATATCAATAATCATCAAACAAGTCTGGCTCAATTGACCCGGCTGATTTTCCATAAAGCGGATATATTCTTCCAACGCAAAACGGTTGGCCAGCCCGGTCAAAGAATCGGAATGAGCAATATTTTTTAAACGGAATTCTAGCGCATCGCGTTCTTGCAACATTTGTTGCAATTTCTGAATGGCAGCGAATAAGGAATCAGAATGATTCACTTCACGCAGCCGCATATCAATTTTCTGACGACCCGAGTTTTTAGACAAACTCAACAACATGCGGCGTGCCTGAATAAGTGGCAAAAATACTTGTTTGCGTGCAAAGATCATGGTGGAAATCGCGGTCAGTAATGAAATCAACGATACCAACACGCTCCAGATCAAACGCTGCATATTGCTGTTCATTTCCTGAATAGCGGCATCTCTGCTGTATTGCAGCAGATAAGTTTGCAGGTCTACCACAGTCGCAAATTTATCTACGATCGCTTCAGTCAGCTCTGTTCCGCTCAAACGGTAGTCACGTTGCTCCAGACTGTCACTGATCAGCTCACTCACAATCGGTAAGCCTTGCTGAATAAACTCGGTTTCTACCCGCCGATGTAAACGGATGAATTCCTCAGTCTTATCTTGAACAGGTTGAATGGTATCAATCAAGGCCCACAAATAACGCACCTGATGTTGGGTCTGTAAAGAGCGGGTAATATTTTCAGTGGGAAGCGGAGCTTCAAAAGTCACATGTGCCATGATAGACGAGGCCACACGACCGGCCTGATCACGTAAATCTGATAAAAATAGAATCTGGCTAATATAGTTATTCAGAGGGGTCGATGAGCTATCTGAAGCCACCGCCACGTCACGCAAAAGTTCACGGCAACTTTCCCAGGCAGCAAACATCGCCAGAATCGCCTGATCAAGTTCCTGAGCACTGCGCAGCTGACGCGGCATCTGGGTATAAGCATCAACCTGTGCACGCCCTTTTTTCAAACTATTCTCAAGCTGTGAAAGTTGCTGACTCAGGTTGTTAAAACCGACCTCCGTCAAGACATCAGCCGTCTGGGAGAGCTGCCGATCCACCTGTTGACGGTAGCTGATTAACTCTTGCTGATGCTGGGCAAATTCCTGCACCGAACTGGACATGGCCTTATTGGCAGGCGCACGCTCACGCGAAATTTTATTTGCCAGGTCAGCGACCTGCTGCAATGCATTCAATTGTTGATAGGTTTGTCTGGATTTTAAATAACTTTGACTGCTACTCACAATTAAGGGAATACAGATACAAAGTAAACATAAAATAATAATCGACATCGACCAGTACAAACGTTTACTGATCCACTCAGAGCGTAAGGTATTCATGCTGTTGTATTACGCCCCAATATGACAAGCAAAGCTAAATAGATTGATTATTATACAAATAAAATGAAATACTCTTAAAGTAGGTAATTCAACTTAGTTAATGTTTTTTCTATATTTTTTTGATTTTAATTTTTAAAAGCGCTACTTTTTAAATTCAGGCTAAAGTTTTATGGGTTTTATCGTACAAAAAATACAACACAAATACAGGACTTTTAAGCATTAAAAAAAATATCAAAACTTGCTTTCCGCACTATTTACACATGCAACAATTGGGTGCATAATGCACCGCATTAGGGCGAGTTAAATTATTCCTCAGCAGATATTTTAGTTTACCCGCAAATTTTGGCGAAAAAACCCCAGTTTTCTATGAAAACTGGGGTTTTTTTTAGTGCTTATATTTTTAGGTCATCTATTAATGAATTAATATGCACCATTTTAGTGCTTTATTTTTACTATTTTTATTGCTGAAGTTCATTGCTACAGAACAGTTTCTATCTTAGAAGATGAATAGAAAGTAAATAAAAAATGCGGATAAAAAAAAGCCCAACCTTGGGGAAAGCTGGGCCAATAAAAAAATTGTGGAGAATCACGTTAAATCATAATGAAACATGAACTTTAACCTGATACTGATATTATGTAAAAATCTATTAACAATGTAAAGCCGATTGGCCTAGTCGAGATTAAAAAGCATCACATTTTGGTTCAAAAAAGAGACACCTATTACAATTCTAGAGGAATTCTGCATTAAATTTGTACAATTTATAATAAAGCGTGATGAATTATATAATTCATCTTATATTTTTTGACATATTTATGAATTTATCCTTAAAACATAAATTGAATTTTACGATAAAAAATCAATAATCAATTTAATTAATGAATAATAATATCCACACATTTTCTTCTTAATCTTTGACGTAGTGTTCTATTTTTAAGCTCTAGCTTTTTGTTATAAAACAAATTTTACATAAAATTCAATTTCAAGCTAAATAGATGAATATTACACAAAACTAATACATTATTTTAAGACGAAAAAATACTAAATTCAAAGCGGATTGACTTAATAAATTGTTACAATACAATACGTTCTATGTTGTACATCTTTTGTAACAAAATGGTAAATATCATGAAAAAACTAGGTTTAGCCACTGCTGTATTATTAGCGATGACCGGTGCTCAAGCATATCAATTCGAAGTTCAAGGTCAGTCAGAGTACATCGATAACACTGCAAATGACAAAGACTTCACTGGTGCTGTTCAAGGTACTTATTACTTCAAAGATGTAGATGCGTCTAAAGGTCCTTTAGCTGAAGCTGCTTTCCTAAACCAAGCGTCTAATGTTGCTCTAGCGTATAGCTATGGCGAAAATGGTCAAGAAGAAGCTGGACGTTCACGTACTGTAAATCATACTTACGGCGTGAAAGGTGAAACTTATATCCCAACTAAAGTTGTGCCTGTTTATGCAAGCGCTTCTTATAGCCATACAATTGCTGATAATAAAGCTGGTGAAGCAGATGACAATGGCGACCGTTATGCATTAGAACTTGGTGCATTATTGATTCCTAACTTCTTGGTTGCTGTGGGTTATACCAGCGTTGCTGATCAAGCTTCTTTAGATGCATTCAATATTGTTTCAAACGGCGTTGCTAAAGCAGGCTTAGAAGCAGTAACAATCGCTGATAAAAAAGATGCTATTACTGCTCGTACTAAATACGTAGGCGCGATTGACGGTACAAATATGGCTATCGGCTTTGAAACTGGTTTAGTCTATGGTGAAGATACTGCCTACAACCTAGGTACTACGCTTTTCCTTAACCCACAGTTAAGCGTTGGTGCATCTTATATGGAATCTAGCTATGCTGGTTCTCCAGACAAAGCTTGGGGTGCGAACGTTAACTACTTCATCACTCCTGCTGTTGCAGTTGGTGCATCTTATGTAAATGCTAATGCTGAAGGCGAAGCACTTGATACACAAACTGTTGGCGTAAATGCTAAATTCCGTTTCTAATTTCTGATTAGATACTGAATAGAAAAAAGGACGCTTGATGCGTCCTTTTTTATTATTGCTTGATTTTCAGATTTAGATACGCTTATTCCGGTGTACGCACCAGACTTAAAAAGTGCAAATGTCGCTCATATTGATCAATAATATCTTGGAGCAGATCTTCCTGCGTCCATTCCATCACGTCATAACTCTGCCCGCCTTCTCTCAAGAATACTTCGGCCTGATAGGAGTCTGCTCCTGCATGCTCCGGCTCCGACATAAAACTTGGCGTTAAAGTCTGGGTTGCAACCACCTGATAAATAAAATTGATTTCATCCTGATGATCAACACGAAGCTGTATTCCATGTTCGAGTGCACTAATACTCACCTGGAGTTGACGCCGCTTCAGCTCACTTTTAAAACTGATAAATGCCTTGTTAACTGTGCTCCGAATATAATCCTGTACCTCTTTTTCAGTATGCGGATAATGCATAATCAGGCCCAGTCGCTGCTGCCAGCTGCGTGGATTCTGGATTGCACGCGGGGTAATCCGTGCGGCTTGCAGTGCATGCATTTTGGTGACATCCAGATGTAGGGCTTTGATTAATCCCCAGCACATCAGCAGCATAATGAAGGTAAATGGCAAGGCGCTCATAATCGTGGCCGATTGCAGTGCCTCTAAGCCACCCGCCAGTAATAGGATGATAGCCAGTAAAGCCATGAGCACTGTCCAGAACAGACGCTGCCAGGTCGGTGAATTTTCACTTTTCGCTGTCAGATAATCAGTCACCAATGCTCCTGAATCGGCAGAAGTCACAAAGAACAGCATCACCAGTAAAGTCGCAATGATACTGGTCACTGAACTGAAGGGTAGATTAGCTAAAAATTCGAATAGAGCCACAGATGAATCACGCTGAACTGCTTCTAGCAAGCTGGTATTAGCTTCGTGCATAATGCTGTACAGTGCGGCATTGCCCATAAAGCCCATCCAGATCAAGGTAAATCCAGTTGGAATCAGCAATACACCCACGATAAATTCACGAATACTGCGCCCTTCCGAGACCCGGGCAATAAACATCCCGACAAATGGCGACCAGGAAATCCACCAGGCCCAGTACATGATGGTCCAGCCCCCAATCCAGCCACTTGGCTGGTAGGCATACAGATTAAAGGTCATACTAAACAGATTAGAGACATACTGGCCGGCATTCTGAATAGTCGTCTGTAACAGATAAATACTCGGACCTGCCACAAAGACAAAAATCAGCAACAGCAGTGCAAGTACCAAATTTAGTTCAGATAAACGTTTAATTCCTTTGTCTAATCCAAAAAATACGGAAGTCGCTGCCATGGCACTCACGACAATGATCAAAATGACCTGAGTACTGGGTGCCTGTTCAATGCCAAACAAATAGTTCAAACCTGAATTGATTTGGGTCACCCCGAAACCAAGCGTGGTGGCCACACCAAATACCGTACCAATGGTGGCAAAGGTATCGACGCCATCTCCAATTGGGCCATAGATCTTTTGACCAATCAGCGGATACAAGGCCGAACGGATTTTTAAAGGCAATTGATGCCGGTAAGCAAAATAAGCCAGCGACAAACCGACGAGCGTATAAATAGCCCAGGCATGCAGGCCCCAGTGGAAAAAGGTGACCCGCATAGATTGTTGTGCAGCCAGTACAGTTTCCGGTTCACCGGCAGGTGGCGTGACATAATGCATTACTGGCTCGGCCACACCAAAGAACATTAGTCCGATGCCCATGCCTGCAGTGAATAACATCGCAAACCAGGAGGTACTGCTATATTTAGGCTGACTATGATCAGGCCCCAGTTTGATTTTACCCATGTCTGACAGGGCAATATAAATCAGAATAATCAGAAATAATGCCACTGACAATACATAGAACCAGCTAAAGGAATTGGTAATCCACTGGTTTATTTGCTGGGTCAGCAGTGAAAAAGCATCTGGTGCAAAGACGACTAAAGCTAAGAAAATCGCAATAATCGTGACGGTACTAATAAAAACATTTGGATTGATATTGGCAAACCAAGATGGTTTTGTGGAAGGCATACATCCCCCATTTTTAATAAATTGAATTGCCGTGAGGCTTACATCATTATTGACAAGTACAAACGATCTCGCAGAATTTACTGCTGTAATAGATACGTTTGATTTTCAACATTTTAAAATGTAAAGACGAATAAAGCAGTGAAGTTACTGTAACCCGATCATTCCAAGGGTTGTCTCTTACTCATCCGGACTTCTATGTTGATTTTCTGCACTATTTTGTTTAGGCAGATGGGAAATATAATGTAAGGCAATCAGGCGAGAAACAATCAGGGCCAAATACATCACCCCGACAAACATCTGGATAATTGCCAGCATCCGTGCCAGCGGACTGACCGGCATCACATCCGACAAGCCCGTGGCGGACTGGACACTAAAGCTGAGAAAGATCAAATCCAACCAAGGCTGATGGGCTTGCAAGTCAGGATCTGAAAAGCTGTAAGGCACCCATAACTGGCAGACACTATAAAGAAAAGCAAAGCCCCAGGCCAGTAAGGTAAATACCGCTCCAGCTGCAAAGAGTTCATCTTTGGTAAGATAGCGGTCATGAAACATATAACGCAACAGGCCATAAGCAGCACTAAAATATGCACTGGCTTCAAACAGATTCGCCGTCACATAGACCCAGGTATAGCGCAGGCCCAAAACAATCAGTGAAGAAAATAGAATTGCGCCGGCCACAAAGCTGAGTCCTAAAATGGTAAACATCGGCGTCTGGCGAATGACCTTGGCAATGACCAGTAACACCAGGACACCGAGCATCCAGGTGACTGCTCGATAGGGCAGGTTTTCATAACTCAACATGGACAAGATCAAAATCAGCAATTGCAAACAAAGCAGCCATGCTGAGGGCAGATGGGTAAAGCTGTGCCAGAACTGCTGCAAAGATTGCTTCATACTGCCCTTCTTGTTTGTCTAGTCATGCACGCATGTATTGTTATTTTATCAGGCTTAACATAGCATGATTAAAGCAGTATATAGCTGTACGATTTGTATGCAAAGATTGAAAAAATCAAAGCAAAATCTAGCGCACCCAAATTCAGTACGGCGCTTGCTCTAAAAAATTTGGAGCATAAGGGCATAAAAAAAAGTCCCTTACGGGACTTTTTTTTATAGGATATCAAATCTTAGTGATCTGATGCTCCTGAGATACCGATACCGGTTTGTGAACGTACAAACTGAGCATCAAAGGCTTTGCGTTCTGCTTGAGCCTGTGCTGAATTATCTGTCACAGAGAACAACCAGCAGCAAAGGAATGACAATGGCATCGCAAAAATTGCAGGGCCATTGAACGGGTTCACCGGCGTATCCGAAATACCCAAGGTGTCGACCCATACTGCTTTAGAAAGCACAATTAATGTTACTGCGGTTACCAGACCAGCAACACCGCCAATCACTGCACCGCGTGTCGTCAAGCCTTTCCAGAACATAGACAGCACCAGCACCGGGAAGTTGGCACATGCCGCAACCGAGAATGCCAGACCTACCATGAACGCTACGTTTTGTTTCTCGAACAGAATACCGAGAATCATCGCGAAGATCGCAAGACCTAAAGTCGCGATTTTAGACATACGTAGTTCAGATTCAGGCGTGGTTTGGCCTTTTTTCAAGACGTTGGCATACAAGTCATGCGAAATTGCTGAAGCACCTGACAGAGTCAAACCAGCAACGACCGCAAGAATCGTGGCAAATGCAACTGCAGAAATGAAGCCCATGAACAGATCACCGCCCACTGCATCAGACAAGTGCACCGCAGCCATGTTATTACCACCAACCAGCTCCAGCTTGCCAGTCAATGCCATTTTCGCAACATCAAGGAATTGCGGGTTGTTCGATACATACAGAATCGCACCGAAACCAATGATGAAGGTGAGCAGGTAGAAATAACCAATAAAACCTGTCGCAACTACGACTGATTTACGCGCTTCTTTAGCATCTTTTACCGTGAAGAAACGCATTAAAATATGTGGAAGACCTGCTGTACCAAACATCAATGCCAGACCTAAAGAGATCGCATCAATCGGATTAGACGCCAGACTACCCGGACCCATGATCTTGGTGGCATCTGTCAGGCTTAAATCATGTACTTTTGAGTAGACACCAATTGCCTGTTCAAACATGTTGGTAAAGCTGAAGCCCACGCCTTTCATGACCATGAATGCCATAAAGGTCGCACCAGACAGCAACATTACTGCCTTGATGATCTGTACCCAAGTGGTCGCCAACATACCGCCGAACATTACGTAAGCCATCATTAACAAGCCAACGATCACAACTGCAATATTATAGTTTAGACCGAATAGGAGTTTGATCAGCTGACCTGCACCGACCATCTGTGCAATCAGGTAGAACGCCACAACGACTAACGAGCTCAAAGCCGCCAAAGTACGTACCGGTTTCTCCTGCAAACGGAAAGAAACCACGTCTGACAGGTTATATTTACCCAGGTTACGCAAACGCTCTGCGACCAGGAACAATACGATCGGCCAGCCGACCATAAAGCCCAGTGAGTAAAGCAAGCCATCAAACCCAGACAGGAATACCATCGCGGAAATACCCAGGAAAGAAGCTGCTGACATATAGTCACCGGCAATCGCCAGGCCATTCTGAAAACCGGAAATACCGCCACCGGCCGTATAGAAGTCTTTGGTGCTGGTGGTTTGTTTCGCTGCCCATTTGGTAATGAACAGTGTTGCACCTACGAAAATCACAAACATGATAATTGCAGGCCAGTTGGTTGGTTGCTGTTCTGCTGCACCCAAGTCAGGACCAGCGAAAGCCATGCCTGAAGCCATAAGGGTGGTCGCCAGGGCAATAAGAGAATTCCATTTCATCTTAACGTGGTCCTTTTTCATGAGCGATTGCTTCAACTTCACGGATTGCTTCTTCGGTCAATTGATCCAGTTTGTTATTGGCAATGTAGGAATACACACCACACAAGAGAAACGACAAAACAATGATGCCCAGACCGAGTGGAATACCCCACGTGGTCACACCACCTGAAAGTGAAGACAATAGAAACTCTTTGTTATAGCCGACCAAAAGCATGAAGCCGACATAAACGAATAACATGATTGCCGTAAGCGTCCAGCTAAGACGACTTTTCTTGGCAACCATTTCTTTGAATTTTGGATTTTGTAGAATGCGATCTACTTGTACCTCATCCATAATTACTCTCCTGAAGCCCAACCTTGGGCTGCCTATTTTTTAATTCGAATTATCACTGTTGCAAGTTAACAATAATCGTAGGTGCTTGTAATTTAGACTTTGGTCGTTAAAAAATGACCAATTTAAACTGCAGCGTTCATGATGCGCTATCATAGCGGCATGCTCAGCACACATCAGGCTATATGAACAGTTGGCTCATCATAGGGGTACTTGCCCTCTATATCGCATTGCTCTTTATCTGCGCTTTTTACGGGGAAAAACATGCCAGCCGGCTGAGTACCCGTGGGCGCATGCTATTGTTTAGTTTAACTTTAGGGGTGTACTGTTCATCCTGGACCTTTTATGGCGCTACCGGCGCTGCAGTACGGGAAGGCATTATTTTCCTGCCGATCTATCTTGGCCCGCTGTTATTCGTTGCCGTCGGTTATGATATCTGGCGCCGATTAGGACGGGTACGACAGCATCATGCGATTTCCTCAATCGCGGACTTTGTCGCGGCGCGCTATGGTAAAAGTGGCCCGCTGGCATCGCTGGTCACCATTCTGGCAGTGGTCGCGATTGTGCCTTATCTGGCTTTACAGCTACGCGCCATTGCCCTGAGTGCCGCAGTCATTCTGGAACCATCTGCCGGAATTGCCAACACCACCAATGGGGTGCTGTTTTTGACCGGTGTACTGGCCATTCTGGCGATGATCTTTGGCACCCGGCAGATTGCCAATACTGAACAGCATGGCGGTCTGATGCTGGCCGTGGCCTTTGAATCCTTTGTCAAGCTCTTTGCCCTGCTGGCAGTCGCCTGTTTCTTTATGTTTGAAGCACCAGGAAATATGGCACAGATCAGCACAGATATCAGTACCACCTTCCGTGATGTCCAGCTGTTTGGGGTTCCGCAAAGTTTCTGGGTTCAGACCTTGCTGGCAGCCCTGGCAGTTATCTGCCTGCCACGCCAGTTCCATGTGGCAGTGGTGGAGCTGCGTGATGAAAAACATATCCGCGGTGCACGGCGCTGGTTTGCGGTTTATCTGATTCTGACCACGCTGGCGATTATTCCGATTGCCAGCTGGGCATTGCATGCGGCGCCGCAATATCTGGCAATTCCAGATGTGGCGGTCCTGTCCTTACCCCTCAGCTATAATCAGGACTGGCTCACTTTATTGGCATTCTTGGGCGGCTTTTCCGCATCTACCGGGATGCTGCTGGTGTCTTCTGTGGCACTTTCCATCATGCTCAGTAATGATCTGATTATGCCAGCGCTATGGCGTTTGAAACTGATTTCCCGACATGATAAACGCTTGCCGCTGGTACTGAAATTTACCCGCCGGATCTGTATTCTGGGCGTGATGTTAATGGGCTTCCTGTTCTTCAACTTCTTTAATGATATTGATCAGCTTTCTGTTTTTGGCCTGTTGGCCTTTAGTGCGGTAGCACAATTCGCCCCTGCCCTGATCGGTGGCCTGTACTGGCGCGGTGGTAGTAAGCAGGGCGTATATGTGGGTCTGTTGACCGGTTTTGCCTTGTGGTCCTATACCCTGCTGTTTCCCACCATTCTGCGCAGCCTGCCAGAAGCCTATCACCGCTTTAGCCAAAGTCTGCTCACTAACGGCCCTTTTGGCTGGAACTGGTTACGTCCTGAAGCACTGATCGGTTTCGAATCGTTTGATCCGCTGACGCATGGGGTGGTCTGGGCACTGGGCCTGAATACAATCCTATATATTTGGGTTTCGCGGATTTTTCGTCCGAGTATTGCCGAACAGATTCAGGCTGAAAGTTTCTTCTATTATGAAACCAAGCCACTGCCATCGCAGAGTCCCTCAACTGAAGTCAGTTATTCGCATCAGGATGTGGCACGTTTAAAAGTTGGCGATCTGATTACCCTGGCCAAACGGATTACCGGTGAAGGACCGACCACACGCGCTTTTCAGCAATTTTGCACCCAAAACAGTGTCGAACTGAATGAAAATAGCAGCGCCAATGGCATGTGGTGGCGTTTTACCGAACAATATCTGGCCGGCACCATCGGGGCAGCTTCGGCCCGTACCCTGCTGACCACGGCCATGGTCAATAATGGTCTGGCCTTGGGTCAGGTCGCCAATATTCTCGATCAGGCCTCGCAATGGCAACGTTTTAACCAGAATCTGATCATGACCATGATTGATCACATGACCCAAGGGGTCAGCGTAGTCGATGAAAACATGTGTCTGGTGGCCTGGAACAATCAGTATTTAAAACTGTTCGATTATCCGACCGATATTGTCTATGTCGGCTGTCCAATCGCGGATCTGATCCGTTATAACGCCGAGCGTGGTGAATGTGGACCAGGTTCGGTCGAAGAACATGTCCGCAAGCGGATTCACTGGATGCAGGTCGGCAGTGCCCATGAATTTGAACGGATTCGTAAAGATGGCCGGGTCATTCAGATGCGTGGTAATCCGATCGAAGGGGGTGGTTTCGTTACCACTTTCGCCGATATTACTGCCTTCCGTGAAAATGAAGCCGTCTTGGAAGCCCGGGTTCAGGATCGTACTCAACAGCTGGCCGATGCCTTGTCCGAACAGCAACTGGCGCGTGAACAGGCCGACAAAGCCAATATGTCGAAAAGCCGCTTTATTGCCGCCGCCAGTCATGACCTGTTGCAGCCGATGCATGCGGCGCGTCTGTTCAGTACTGCCTTGGAACAAAGTGTACAAAATGACGAAGACCGCAAGACCTTGCAGCAACTGGATCGTGCCTTGCATGGCGCAGAAAGCATGCTGTCTGCGCTACTGGATATTGCCCGACTGGAAGGCGGTACCATTCAGCCGAAACGTCAGGCCTATCCGCTACATGACCTGCTCAGTGATCTGGAACTGCAGTTTAAATCCATTGCGGCACAACGTGGCATTCAATTCAGTGTGCATGATGCGCAGTTCTGGATTGATACCGATCCACAATGGATTCGCCGGATTATCCAGAACTTTGTCAGTAATGCGCTGCGTTATACCGCCAAAGGTAAAGTGATGGTCGGTGTCTTACGCTCCAGTACCAAACCGAATCATATCCGCATTGGCGTCTGGGATACCGGACCGGGGATTGCCGAAGAACAACGTATCAAGCTGTTTCAGGAGTTTGAACGTTGCGGCCATACCTCTCCATGGGGTGAACAGGGCCTTGGACTGGGTCTGGCCATCGTGCAACGCATGACCAGCATGCTGGATTATCCTGTGCATGTGTATTCGGCGCTGGGCAAAGGCTCCTGTTTTATGATTGAAGTGCCTGTCATTGCAGCACCCAAAGTCGTCGATGCACCTGTTCAGGCCGTACCACTAAAAACCAAGGCGTTTAAAATCCTGTGTCTGGATAATGATGAAACCATTCTGGAAGGGATGGCGACCTTGTTGAGCAAATGGGGTTATCAAGTCTTTAAAGCCACCGAACCAGAGCAGGCATTGAGGCTGATTCAGCAGGAAAATATTCAGGTCTGGCTGGTCGATCAGCATCTCAATCAGAACAAGATCGGTTTAGACTTTATTCTGGAACAGCGCCGCAATGATGTTCCGGTGGCGCTGATTACTGCCGATTCCGATCCGGAATTGCCACAGCGCCTGAAAGAGCTGAATATTGTATTGCTGAAAAAACCACTGAAACCTGCATCCTTACGATCATGGTTATCCGGACTGAAAATTTCTGATTCCTAAGATTGTATTGCATTCATGAATGCCCATTTTAAAGCTTAAAATGGGCATTTTTTATACTCAACTGCCACAGAAAATTACCTAGCTTGCATAAAATTTATTCTAATGTGCTAAAAGCAGCAAATATGCCGAAAATACAGCCGAATAAATTGACCAAAATGTTCATTTTCTAATTCACCATGGCAAAAAATGACCAATCTGTACCTGTACAGCAGTACACTTATTTACAATTAATTATCTATTTGTTTTAACTCATAATTAAAGGGTAATTTTCCAGCACTATAACTTTAGTCGTATTTTTTATCAGCTATGCTTGGCTCTAAAAATAGAGGAATAAGAAACGATCAGTTTCCATCTCATACATGCCTTGATTGTTTGGGTAGCTGATCTTTCTGCATATCGGAGTTCTTCACATGAACATAGATCAAAACCATGGCCTGAATCAGGCCCAGCAGTTCCACCGTCAATATGGCGCCAATGCCTTATTGCCAAACATTGACTGGGCACAGATCTTTAAATACAGCAAGCTGAATGATGCCCAGTATCAGGCGCTGGAAACGCTGTATCAGAGTGCAGTCCCGCTGGCACTGCAAGTTTTTGATGAATTACATTTTGATGTCTTTGAACCTTATGCTTACAAGCCGCAAGGACTGGGTCTGTTTGAACGGATTGCCGAGCAGGAAGACAAACTGCTTCAGTCTTTAGAAGCTGAAACGGCGGATCTTCCGGTGCAAACTCGTCATCAGATCTGGAGCATGTTGCTGCGTGGTGGTGCCGTCCTGGTGTTTAAGGCCTGGCTGGGTAAAGTCAAAAACGAAGATAACTGTCTGGATACTAGCCAGTTTGACGAGCTGTCTGATTTACTATTTATCAAAACCTGCCCGCATGAGCTGGCGCAGCGTTTACATGTCGATCCGAACACGCGCGATGATCATATCTTCCTGATGTATGACAATGAAGTCTATCTAGACCGTTTTAACAGTCTGGAAACGGCTGCACTCTTTGTCGATCTGGGTGTTTATGATGCGACTTTCCTGAGCCTGCGAGATGATCGCGTGGCCGAATATCTGAAATCCAAGGGTTATGTCACCGAAGATCAGATCGATGAATTGCAATGTGCTTTAAATCCGTTATTCTGCGATGATTTCACCCGCAAGCAGGATTATATTGCTTAATATATGCATGCTTTTTCACTGAATTATTCAGATAAAAAAGACCTCCAAGGAGGCCTTTTTCCATGCGGATATACAGAACTTACATTTTCCGGTCTTCAATATTCAGTGCATTAATGGCCAATACCGCTTGTGTCCGGTTTTGTACGCCAAGCTTACGGAAAATTGCAGTCACATGCGCTTTAATGGTCGCTTCTGACACGTCCAGTTCATAAGCAATCTGCTTATTCAGCAAGCCTTCGGCCACCATCATCAATACTCGGAACTGTTGTGGGGTCAAAGACTGGATCCGTTCCGCCAAAGCCGTTTCATCGGCAGCACGCGGGTCAAAGTTCATGTTGGCTGGCAGATTTGGCGGTAACCAGATCTCACCTTCCAGCACTTCGCGAATCGCTTCACCAATATGGCTTGGATGGGCAGATTTTGGAATATAGCCCATGGCACCATGCGCAATGGCACGCTGGATAATACTGACTTCTTCATGCGCAGACACGACAATGATCGGCAGCGACGGATATTGCGCGCGGACGTGTACCAAGGCAGAAAAACCTGATGCGCCTGGCAAATTTAAATCCAGCAGCACAAGATCAGGCTCGGGGCCATTTTCTAGACGTTCATAAAATTCATTGACTGCCGCAGTTTCATGAATCTGGGCTTGTGGCAGGCTATAACGTACAGCCTGAATCAAGGCATGACGAAATAGTGGATGATCATCAACGATTAAAATATTCATAGGCAACGTGAGAGAGATCTTGGCACGGTAGACCCTATTCTAACCACACAACCCGGTTAAGGATATGCAAGACTCTACAATTTTTAAAATAATATGCAGTTTTTCTTCAAAATCACCATTTTTCGCGGTATTTCAATAATTATTTAATTCTCATCACTTTTTTATATATAACGTATTCCTAAATTAAAAAGCTTAGCTATATTCAATATAAATATATATATCAAAAACTTATATTAAAATTAATGCTTATAAACCAGGCTTTTTTCATATATCGAAAAATCAGATAACTTTTCAGCTTTTCGTTATTTTACAGCCCGGCACTGAATCGGGATTAATAAGGACATTCCGAGATTACTCCTATTTTTTAGGTTCTAAACATGTCTAATTTTAATGCGCAAAAACCCTTAAATATTGTTGCCGTATCGGGTGGTTTAAATCATCCGTCTAAAACTGAAGCCTTGGTTCAGGCCATTATTGATGAACTGGGTGAAGCGACACCAATTCATGTACATTTTATTAAATTTAGTGAAATTGGTTCGCTCTTGGGTGGTGCGATTTATCGTAATCAATTACCGCAGCGCGTTCAGGATGATCTGGCCGCCGTCGAAGCTGCAGATGCACTGATTGTTGGTACACCCGTATATCGCGCTTCATTTACCGGCTTGTTTAAACATTTCTTTGATTTTGTCGAGCAGACTGCACTGGTCGATGTACCGGTACTTTTAGCAGCTTCAGGTGGTAGTGACCGACATGCGCTGGTGCTCGAACATCAATTACGTCCATTATTCAGCTTCTTCCAGGCTCAGACTTTACCGATTGGCGTGTATGCGACTGATCGTGATTTCACTCCTGAATATACCATTCACAGTGAATTGCTCCGCGATCGTATTACCCTGGCAGTAGCACGTGCCCTGCCTATTCTGGAATGGGCACCGGCCAAAGGACAACGTGCCGAAGTCGTTAAAGCAAAAACCCAACAGGCCAACCAGAACTTGAGCATCAATAAACAAATCGAACAAGAAGAAGTGTTGCCCTCTGCGGCTGTACCAAGTCTGGATGCAGCAGAATCCCGCTTGCACAGTAAAAAATCAGCGCAAACGCAAGTTGCTTGATCAGCGATTTTCACTTCGAGGGTTGAAATATGTCACAACAGCAAATACAGCAAGACATCAAATTTGCGTATTGGGTTCCGAATGTCAGTGGCGGTTTTGTCGTCAGTACCATCGAACAGCGTACCGACTGGAGCTATGAATATAACGTGCGTCTGGCACAAGCAGCAGAAAAAAGCGGTTTTGAATATGGCCTGACCCAGATTCGTTTTGCGTCAAGCTATGGTGCAGAAAACCAGCATGAATCTGTCAGCTTCAGTCATGCCTTGCTCGCACAAACCAGCAAGATCAAGTTAATTGCAGCAATTTTACCCGGGCCGTGGAAACCTGCGCTTGCGGCAAAACAATTGGCCAGCATTAACCAGCTCAGCAATGGCCGGATTGCGATTAACGTGGTCAGTGGCTGGTTCCGGGGCGAGTTTGATGCGATTGGTGAAGAATGGCCAGAGCATGACCAGCGTTATGCCCGTTCAGAAGAGTTTATTCGCAGTTTGCGCGGAATCTGGAATACAGATCACTTTAATTTTGATGGCAAGTTCTATCAATTTAAAGACTATACCTTACGCCCACAACCGCTCCCGGATAAACCGGTCGAGATTTTTCAGGGTGGCAGTTCACGTGCGGCGCGCGATATGGCTTCACGTGTTTCAGACTGGTATTTCACCAATGGCAACACGCCTGAAGAGCTGAAAAAACAGATTGATGATATTCGCGAAAAAGCCCAGGCCAATAATCACACTGTGAAAATTGGGGTCAATGCCTTTATCATCGCACGTGATACTGAAGAACAAGCCAAAGCGGTGTTACAGGAAATTATTGATAAGGCCAATATCAAAGCAGTGAAAAATTTTGCTGAAGCGACACGTGAAGCCGGTGCCTCGACAACTGAAGGCGAAGGCAACTGGGCAAAATCAAGTTTTGAAGATTTAGTCCAGTATAACGACGGTTTCAAGACCAATTTAATTGGCACACCGCAGCAAATTGCTGAACGTATTGTAGTTTTAAAAAATATTGGAGTCGATCTGGTGCTTTCCGGTTTCTTGCACTGTGTTGAAGAAGTCGAATATTTTGGAGAAAAGGTGTTGCCATTGGTGCGTGAGCTAGAAGTACAACAACAGCAGGTTGTGCAGGCTAAATCCGCTTAAATCTAAGTGGTGCTTATGCCCAAATATTATAATAATGACGGCACATTGCAAATTTTCCCCTCAAGGCTCGGCTTGAGGGGTTTTTTATCCGGACAGAAACCAAGCAGTCCAGTAAAGCGCTAGCCGGATTTAGCTTTCCTGCCTACAATGGGATGCAATTGCAAGAATAGACGTTTTAACTATGTATACCGGTATTGTCCAAGGCCTGGAACAGGTCATCGAGATTCGCAAAGGCGATGGTTTTATTACCCTGTTGGTCAGTGATCAGCACGGCTTTTTTGCAGATGTGTTTATTGGCGCCAGTGTGGCAGTAAATGGTGTCTGTCTCACGGTGACCACGATTGACCGGGCGCAGAAACACATTCATTTTGATATTTCCAATGTCACCTTGGCGCTTACCACCTTGAAAGCCTTAAAAATTGGTGATGAAGTGAATATTGAACGCTCTGCCAAAGTCGGTGCAGAAAACGGTGGACATAATCTGTATGGCCATATTGAAGGCAGGGCTAAGGTCATCCAGATTGAAGCTCGCGGTGAAACCCTGCATATCGATTTACAGATTCCAGAGGGTAATATCAAGTACTTCTTCCTAAAAGGCTTTATCGGGCTAAATGGCTGCAGCCTGACCGTGAACCGTGTCGATCGTGCCCACAGTGAAATTTCGATTGACCTGATTCCAGAGACCTTGCGCCTGACCACCTGGAAGCACATTCAGGTGGGCGATACAGTGAATTATGAAATTGACCAGATGACCCGTACTTTGGTGGATACTTTGGAAAATATTTATCAAGCCAAAGCTTAATGGTACAAAGAGACTGGTACGTGCAAAAATCAGTCTCCTATCATATTAATATTTTAATACTATTCCATCGGTAGCAGATTGCCTAAAATGCAGGCTAACTCCCTGATTTAAGAAAGTACCATGCATCTGATCTGGTTTCGCCAAGACCTTCGAATTCAAGACCATGCCGCTTTGTGGCATGCCACTCAACAAGGCCCCTGTGTGGCTTTGGTGGTGCTTTCTCCTGAGCAATGGCAGTTACATCAAGATGCGCCGATCAAAATCGATTTTTATCTGCGACGACTACAGGTTCTCAAACAGCAACTAGAACAACTGAATATTGCTTTAATTGTGCGAGAAGTCGGCTTGTGGCGTAATCTTGCTGATGAGATGTTAGCACTCTGCCAAAACTTGCAGATTGATAGCGTGCATGCGCATATTGAAGTTGGGGTCAATGAACTACAGCGTGATTTCAAGGTTCAGCAACGACTGGAACAGCAGCAGATTCGGGTCGAGCTGTATCATGATCGCACCCTCTTTCCATTGGCGAGTATCCGCAATCAGTCCAATCAACCCTATCAAGTCTATAGTGCCTTTAAGAAAAAATGCTATGAGCGGCTGATTCTCGATGTGCCTTTTGCTTATCCTGTAATTGCGCCTCAGGACTTGCTCGAATTGCCTGTAGAGCTGACACATTTTGATCTGGAAAAGTTTGCGGGTCGCTATTCAATAGAAAATTCTGAAAAACTTTGGCCCGTAGATGAAACTCATGCCCTACAGATGCTGGATGATTTTATCGAAGACCGCTTAAGCAGCTATCAAACAGATCGTGATATTCCAGCGCTTAATGGCACCAGTCAACTCTCGCCTTATTTAAATATCGGCATTCTCTCGATCCGCCAGTGCATTCAGGCGCTGTTTAAACAACATCATGGCTATTTCCAGATCGATGATCTCGGTCAACAAACCTGGCTGGATGAACTGCTGTGGCGTGAGTTTTATCAGCATACCCTGTTCGATTTTCCCCGCGTTTCCAGACATCGCCCGTTTAAAGA
The DNA here is from genome assembly GCF_013418175.1 of Acinetobacter sp. YH12200. Taxonomy (NCBI): domain Bacteria; kingdom Pseudomonadati; phylum Pseudomonadota; class Gammaproteobacteria; order Moraxellales; family Moraxellaceae; genus Acinetobacter; species Acinetobacter sp. YH12200. The sequence goes on along the minus strand of NZ_VPCO01000002.1, from coordinate 756 downwards.
AAATACCGATAAAATCCAGTGGCGGCATGCACCTGAAGATTTGGCAGCCTGGCAACAGGGCCAAACCGGGATCCCGATTGTAGATGCCGGGATGCGGCAGCTACTGGCCACCGGCTGGATGCATAATCGGGTGCGCATGATTACCGCAATGTTCCTGTGCAAAAACCTGCTGATCGATTGGCGTTTGGGAGAAAGCTGGTTCATGCAGCAGCTGATTGATGGTGATCTGGCAGCCAATAATGGCGGATGGCAATGGTGTGCTTCGACGGGTATGGATGCGGTGCCTTATTTCCGGATTTTCAATCCGGTCAGCCAGTCACAGAAGTTCGACCCGAATGGGGATTATATCCGTCAGTGGGTGCCTGAACTGGCGCATCTGGATGCCAAAAGCATTCATGAACCCTACGCCAAAAACCCTGACCGTGAACTGGACTATCCAAAACCGCTTGTGGATTTAAAATCTTCCCGTGTCCGGGCAATCGAGGCTTTTAAGCAGCTTTAAAAAAGACCCGTCATCTTAAAAATAATAAAACAGCTTCTCATATAGAGGCTGTTTTATTAGGGTCTGTTGACATTTCAAGTATAGAATTTACCCGATAAAGGTAGCCAAATAAATATACAAGCTAATACAACTGCCCCCTCATAGCTACACTTTAGCTTATCATATCGTGTTGCTATTCCTCTGAACTGCTTTAACCTACAAAATGCATTCTCAACTAAGTGTCTGATTTTATATAAATACCAATCCATATGATC